>NZ_CP011304.1:309050-615601 GCF_000981785.2 Microcystis aeruginosa NIES-2549
GAAATCAATCCTTTTGTCTAATTATTGCCAATTTTGTCAGTATTCTCAATTCAGAATTCTGAAGATTATTTTTATTTATTCTCCCTTCTCCCCCTCTCCCCCTCCCTTCTCCCCAATTCATAATTCATACTTTGTGCTTTTTGTCAAAACAACTTTTTCTTTGTAATAAAACTAAACAAAAAAAAGATCATCGTTGTGGGTGAAATTGACTAATTTACCCGTCTTAATTAGGATTACCTTGTAGGTGTGGCAAGGGTTTCAACCCTTGCCACCCAAAAAAGCACAGAATAACCCACTATGAAATTCTATCAAATCGCTGTAACCATTGTAAAATCGTTGTTAAATAAAAATCTTTCTCAATTAATTCTTAAGAATTTATAAATATTGCGGAATGTTAATTTAAATATTCTCAAGTTTTTTGGGTCAATATATAACTTTTGCTTATCTTTGGCAAACATTGGGTTAGAAGTCAGAAGTCGGGAGTCAGAAGTCAGTATTCAGGAAACAGGAGATTATTTTTATGTATTCTTCCCACACCCCACACCCCACACCCCACACCCCACACCCCACTTTCCCACTCTCGACAATTCCCCTTCTCTGCCGCGTTAACCATGGTCGATAATAACAAAAGACAGATCGATCGCTTGCGCTCATGACCGGCAACCACTACCAAACCTTAGAAATTAGCCATAAATCGACCCCTGAGGAGATTAAACGGGCTTATCGGCGTTTAGCCAGACAATTCCATCCCGATAGTCAAAACGATAGTGCCAGTCACGATAAAATCGTCGCTATTAACGCCGCCTACGAGATTTTAAGCGATCCGAGACTAAGAAAGGACTACGATAACCAACTAATCGCCAATTCTCCCGAAAAACGCGCCCAACGCACCGCCACCGCCCAAGCAAATTATCATCGTTACAAAGAAACGGTCCAGGAAGACGAGGCCCTAGTCAAACAGTGGTATAACCAGACCTATAGCCCGATTAATCGCCTGATCGGTCAAATTATCCGGCCCCTCAAAGGTCAGATCGATCACCTATCCGCGGATCCCTTCGATGATCGGTTAATGGCTGTTTTTCAAGACTATCTAGAAACCTGTCGCCAAAATCTCGATCGAGCCAAAACCCTCTTTTCCCAACGGCCTAATCCTGCCAAAATGGCTAAAGTGGCCGCTTCTCTCTACTACTGTCTCAATCATCTCACTGACGGACTAGAAGAATTAGAAACCTTTACCCTTAACTACGATGATCGCTCTCTCCACACTGGTCAAGAAATGTTTCGTATGGCCCAGCGTTTACAGGTAGAAGCTAAACAGATAGCCAGTCAGTGCCAAAATTAAATCTCTAGCCATGGGCAAAAAAAAAGACGAAAATAGATCAGGACTAGATTTACCCAATCCCTAGCTTAACCCCGATGAGAGACAAACAATCAGAAATTACCAATATATCCACCCCTAGAGATTCTGATCTTTATTCCTTGCCTCCCGCCGTCCAACGGGCTGCTAATATCCTTTTACGTCAGGGAAGAATCGGTTTTTGGACGCAGATTGTCCTAGGCGTAATTTCAGGGGTTTTATTACTCATTGCTACCGCTAGTTTATTAGGGACGAGACAACGCACTTCCGGTATTGAAATCGGTGTTTTATGTGCCATTGGTGGGGCTGGTTTCTTGGTGGTTGCCATTTTCTTTTCCTCTCGTTACATGAAAATCGCCCGTCAAATGTTGAGGGGTGATCAAGATAGTCGCCCGAAAAAATCCGATACTATTCAATTAATCCGTCAGGGTTTAATCGCTAATATTATCGGGATGTTTTTAACGATTTTGGGAGCGCAAGCCTTGGCGGGAATCGTCTTAATTAAATCCCTCAATGTTCCCCAAGGTACTTTTAATGTTGCCTCTAACCCCAGTCAATTTGTTAATTCTGTTGACCTGTTAATTGTGCAGGCTAATACTAATACAATTCTCGCTCACTTTACTGGTATTGTTACCTCTTTGTGGCTTCTTAATCGTATTACTTCTAAATAAATATGACCATGCAACGCACCCGTTTAAGTACGCTGGCTAATGTCACCAGCAGTCGATTTAATAGCTTTTTTGGTAATCCTTGGCGGCGGATTTCCCTCCAGATAATTTGTGTTTTATTTGGAGTTTTTTCTGGTCAAGCAATTGTCACTACTGCTGGTCAAACTGCTCAATGGGATGTCACCGCTGCCGGTTTATTGCTGCTGTTTACGGAGGCGACTAGCCGGATTGTTTATCGAAAAAGTTCCCAGGCTAAACCAGCACCGATTCTGCGAGAATCTCTCAATTTACTAAAAATTGGTATCACCTATAGTTTATTTCTAGAAGCCTTTAAAATTGGCTCTTAAATCCCCAATTGAAAAATGAAACGCACAACTCCTTAAGAGTTGACAGAGAAAGTCTCATCAGGTTTTGTCCGATTAATACAACAACAACTAACATAGAACCAAGAAACTTGCTCTACCAACTTGGCCAAGAGGGAAATTTATTGACTATAAACTACAGAATAAAGGCGGTTTATTGATGGAGATTGATAGATTTTTCCCTAGCTCTAAAACCTGTTCTTATTGTCTCTATCAAATGTTTGATATGCCGTTAGAAGTTAGAAAATGGACTTGTCCAAGCTATGGTACACATCACGATAGAGACGAAAATGCAGCTAAAAAAATAAGAGCAGAAGGCATCAGACAATTATTGGTCTCAGGAACTCGGACCACTGCTCAAAGAGGAGAAGTAAGTCAAAAAGGTGGATGTAAATCTGTCTTGAGGCATTCCCCTGTAAATTCCGAAGTCTTGACAACTGCGCCTAGGGAGTCGAGGTAGTTCACTATGTTTCAAAATAGCTCTAGTAAAGTCAATATTCTCCCCATGGACGAACATAATCAAAAATTAGTTAATTATGTTCATCCCGCCGATTGGGTCAATCCACAACCCCAGGATTGTTATGATTTAGTCGTCATCGGTGCGGGTACTGCGGGTTTAGTCGTAGCGGCGGGGGCGGCGGGTTTAGATATAGGTTTAAAAGTGGCTTTAGTGGAAAAACACTTAATGGGGGGAGATTGCCTCAATTTCGGTTGTATTCCTTCTAAATGTCTGATTCGTTCCTCTAGAATTATCGGGGAAATTGAGAAAGCCAAAAAATTAGGAATTGATATTGGGGATACTAGGGTAGATTTTGCCAGAGTCATGACCAGAATGCGGCAAATTCGCGCCGATATTAGCCATAATGATTCGGTGCAACGTTTCCAAAAACTAGGTATCGATGTCTTCTTGGGTAGCGCTCGTTTTTTAGGACAAAATGCCGTGGCAGTGGCGGGAAAAACCCTCGCTTATAAAAAAGCCGTCATTGCCACTGGTACTAGGGCCCTTCATCCCGATATCCCCGGACTAAAAGAAGCGGGATTTTATACCAATGAAACAATTTTTTCCCTCACAGAATTACCTCCTCGATTAGCTATTATCGGTGGCGGGCCGATTGGTTGTGAATTAGCTCAAGCTTTTCAACGGTTAGGCACGCAAGTGACTTTATTTCATAATCATTCCCATCTGTTGAATAAAGAAGACCCAGAAGCAGCCGCAATTATTGAGCATACTTTCCTGCGGGAAGGAATGCAGTTGATTCTCTGCTGCCAAATTGAACGGGTGAGAAAAAATGAGCGGGGTAAAACCATTGAATATACTAGCAACGGTCAAGGAGCAACTATCACCGTTGATGAGATTTTAGTCGCTGCCGGCCGGGGGCCTAATCTGTCAGGATTAAATTTAGAAGCAGTGGCCGTGGAATACGATACTCGTCGGGGAGTCAAAGTTAATGATTATCTGCAAACTACTAACCCGAAAATTTATGCGGCCGGTGATATCTGTATGGATTGGAAATTTACCCATGCTGCCGATGCAGCCGCCCGTATTGTGATTAAAAATACCCTCTTTTCTCCCTTCGGTTTCGGACGCTATAAGCTCAGTAATTTAGTTATGCCTTGGGTCACTTATACTGACCCAGAAATCGCCCATGTGGGCATGGATGAAACCCAGGCACAAGCCCGGGGATTGGCCACTAATACTATTAAAATTCCTTTTAGTATAGTCGATCGAGCTATCGCTGATGGCGAAACGGACGGTTTTTTAAAAATTATTCACAAACAAGGTTCCGACCAAATTTTAGGAGCCACTATCGTCGCCACCCACGCCGGTGAGATGATTTCTGAAATTACCACCGCTATGGTTGCTAAAATCGGACTGAGTAAACTCTCTATTGTTATTCATCCCTACCCCACCCAAGCGGAAGCGATTAAAAAGGCCGCCGATGCCTATCGTCGAACTCTCTTGACTCCTAATAGTAAAAAATTCTTGGAATTGTTGACTAAATTATCCCGTTAAAATCAGTTATAAGTTATCAGTTATCAGTTATCAGATGTGAGTTATCAGTTTACAAGGGACGAATCTAAAACCTTTGACTCTTGCCTTCAGAAGCTGATTACTGTTTACTATCCACTGAAAAAACTTCCATCAACAGTGTCTCACTGATTACTGTTTACTGTTTACTGATTACTGGAAAAGCTTCCCAACTCCCACTCGGCAATAACTACTGGCAGCCAGAAATACGTTGGCTACATATCATACTTTATGCTTTTTGTCAAAAAAACTTTTTCTTTGCAATAAAACTACACAAAAAAAAGATCATCGTTGTGGGTGAAATTGACTGATTTACCCGTTTTAATTAGGATCATCTTGTAGGTGTGGCAAGGGTTTCAACCATTGCTGCTCAAAAAAGCACAGAATAACCCACTATGAAATTCTATCAAATCGCTGTAACTATTACAACATCGTTGTTAAATAAAAATCTTTCTCAATTAATTCTTAAGAATTTGTAAATATTGCGAAATGTTAATTTAAATATTCTCAAGTTTTTGGAGTCAATATATAATTTTTGCTTATCTTTTTTGAAAAATACAACTCCTGCAAAAATCCAACATCTACCATTGGGTTAGAATTCAGAAGTCAGGAGACAGAATTCAGGAGTCAGGAGATTATTTTTATGGTTCTTCGTTACTTGGTATGGTTTGATCGGGTGGCATAAATCGACTAAATCCTTATCTGGCAAGAGACTTAATTGATTAGTTCGTTCTAGATAGAAAACAATTGACAAAAATTGCATAGCACCAACCGAAGAACCATTCATAATTCATAATTCATAATTCATAATTCATAATTCATAATTCCCCACTTCTTATGAGAGATTCCATGTCGGGCTATCTAAGAGTACAACAACACTGCCTCAATCAAGTTAAATTAGCCGTGAAAAAGCAGGGCTTTAGCAGTCAACGTTCCTTAGCTAAAGAAGCTGAATTTAGTCTGGCTATTGTCAGTAACTTCCTGACTGGTAAACCAGTAGAACAAGCCACTTTTGCACAAATTTGTCGTCGATTATGCCTCGACTGGCAAGAAATAGCCGCCCTGAATTTTCAGCTAACAGCACCCCCTCAAGACAAAATTCCGGGTAATTCTGCATCCAAGAGCGAAAAATTGGACACATTACCCCCCTATCCCAATGGGGCAGTTCCCCTTGGTTCCCCATTTTATTTAGAACGTCTTCCCCTCGAAGAACAGATAAGGCAGGAAATCAAGAAACCGGGGGCTTTAGTGCGGATAAAAGCCCCGAAAGAAATGGGCAAAACTTCCCTACTTTTGAGAATGCTCGATTTTGCCAAACAGCAAGGCTACCGCACGGTGAGTTTGAACTTAGAACAGGTGGACCAGGCGATTTTGGCTGATTTAAACCAATTTTTGCGCTGGTTGTGTGCCAATGCCGCCCGTCAACTACAGTTAAAACCACAATTAGATGAGTATTGGGATGAGGATTTAGGCAGCAAGATTAGCTGTACGGTTTACATTCAAGACTATCTCCTGGAATCGATTACCGCCCCCATTGTCCTCGCTCTCGATGAACTTAATCAGATGTTTGAACATCCCCAAGTGGCCAAGGATTTTTTACCGCTGCTGCGTTCTTGGTACGAGGAAGCCAAAACCCTACCTATCTGGCAAAAACTCCGTCTTATCGTTGTCCATTCCACGGAAATTTATGTTCCCCTGCAGCTCAATCAATCCCCCTTTAACGTCGGATTTCCCGCACAGCTAAGTCATTTTAGTCTTGAGGAAGTATTGCAATTAGCCCAACGTTATCAACTCACCTGGGAAAATCAGGAAAAAGTCAAACAATTGATGGAGTTAGTGGGAGGACACCCAGCTTTGGTACAAACTGCCCTCTACTATCTCAGTCGGGAGGAAATAACCATGACGCAAATATTAACCAGTGCCACCTCCGTCACGGGGATTTATGCCCATCACCTGCGGCGCCATTGGGCGGTATTAGAACAACAGCCTGAACTAGCAAAAGCCCTCGATCGGGTGATGAGCGCCGTGGAACCCATACAATTAGACCCAATTCTCGCTTACAAACTCAGCAGTATGGGGCTACTCAAACAATCGGGAGATAAAGTAGTACCCGGCTATGAATTGTATCGACGCTATTTTTTAGAGGTGAAATCCTCTATCAGTTATCAGTAAACAGTTATCAGTTATCAGTGAGGGTGTGGGAAGTGGCGAGAACAAAGCTGCCTTCTGCATGAGTGCCTTTTGAACCTAGTAAATCAATTTTGTATGATTACTTATGAATAGGTCAATCAAAGATACTGTCCAAAATACTGTCAACGTTAGGAATTTTAGTCGCTCGCAACTAGGTCAACCGGATGAGAACAATTTATATCAAGCAGTAGCCACAGTTACCGAGGGACATTGGCCAGAAAATCTTTCGGGATACGTTTTTATCGTCTGTCCTTTTCATCGAAAAAATGACCGTCATTTGTTCTCTGGCGAGGGTGTAATTATTAGATGGGACTTGCAAGGGAAAAATAATCAAGTTAACGTTTACAGTAAAAAACTAAAAACTTGGGATAGTTTTTGGCGAAAAGTTTTACCAATATTTAATATTAGTCGAGCCAATTTTCCCGCCGTGATCAGCATTTTAGGTGCTTCGGAAATAGCGAATACTGCTATGGTTAAACTAGAAAAAGTTGCCGAAGATAAACAACTAGAAGAAACCAGATTAATTCTCACCGCCGATGCTGGACGTTACTGGGAAGTGGATCCCGTTTCCCTTGACACTATCACCCCGATTGGTTATTTTGACCAACATATTGTTTCGGTGCCTTTATCTTTTTTACCAGTCCTAGAAAATACCGCTCACCCCTTCTACGACAAAAAGACCCAAGAATTTATCACCTGTGAATTAAAGCTAAAACTTGTATCGGGTGGTATGTTAAAAGATTTAGATAAATCGGTGTATATTGTTCTTTGGGATCAACAAAAAAAACTTAAACCCTGGAAACTACAGGGAAGTATCCTCGATGGTAGCCCCCATTCGGTCATCGTCACCGAAGATTATATCATGATTCCCGATATGCCCTTTCAGATGGGAGTAGCCAAACTATTAGGTATCAGAATTAAGCCTGAAGAAACCTATCCGAAAACTCAAATTTATCTGGTTAACCGTCAAGATCTCAAGGAAGAAGAAACCACCGTTCCCTCGCGATTAATTACCTTCAATGGCGACAGTTATCACTTCCTTTGTAGTTACTATAGTACCAACGGTCAAATTCAGCTTGTGGCCATCCAAAATGCCACTATTAGTTTAACCGAAGCGATCGAAAAAGACGATATCCAACATTTTACTGGTCAGGGTTATCCCCCCGAATACCACGGCATTCCTTGGATGTTTTCCTTTGACCCCGGAGTGCTACGCAAAGTGGTTATCGAAGATGCCAGGGTGATGAGCGAACAAGCTTTCATCCATCCGGGTTGGTTCTGTACCAGTCTCTACACCGCCGACCCGAGGGAATCGGAACAGGGGTACAGTGCCATTTATCAAATTTATCTCGGTTATGTGCGCGAATTAATCTGTCGTCGTCAGTATATGGATTTTCGCGACCAGAGTAATCGCATCCTCAGGGATGCCGAACTTCCCTGTCATGACTTGCCCTCGGTATTAGCCAAGGTTCCCTTCGATAGAGATTGGAATCAGTTAAGTCAACAGATTAGCCAAGAAAAAAATGCCAGTGATACTCATGTATCACATTTAGGTCGGGGACTACTGGATTTTTATGTTTGTCCCGATGGCTATATTTTAGATAGCATTCAGTTTATTCCCCAAGAACAGGGCTATCTATTGACGACGGTTTTAACCCCGACCAAAGTATTAGAAGCTTGGTTATTTAACCCTGACAATCTCAAGGACGGACCGATTGCTAAACTGAGTTTGCCAGAAGATGTTCACTTTGGTTTTACCTTGCATTCCGAGTATTTCGAGCAGGTGCTGCCTTCTCCCCGTCCTTCCGTCTCACAGGTAAATCAAGTCCTGTCAGCCTTGCGGAGTCTTGTTTTAGTTCCCGTAGAATTTTTCTTGGGGAGACCCGCAGCCGTTTACAATCGCCGAGTAAAAAAATGATTGTTCTCAAAGGATACGACATTCTTACCCAGGTTTACGAAAGCGTTAACTCAGAAGTCTATCGGGCGATTCGCACCGCCGATAATCAACCGGTTATCCTCAAAATCCTCAAGCAAGAATATCCCACCGCCCAAGAACTAACCCACTACAAACAGGAGTATAAAACCATCTGCGGTCTGAACTTCGAGGGGGCGATTAAAGCCTATGGTTTAGAAACCTACCGCAGAACTCCCGTGATTATTTTGGAAGATTTCGGTGGTATATCCTTAAAAAAATGGCTAGGGGGCAAACCTCTGCCCTTAAGGGACTTTTTGAGCCTTACACTCCGAATAGTGGCTAATTTAGAGAAAATTCACAACGCCAAGGTTATTCACAAAGATATTAATCCTGCCAATATAGTTCTTAACCCCGAAACCGGACAGATTAAAATCATCGATTTTGGCATTGCCAGCGTCCTGCGGCGGGAAAATCCCGGGCTAAAAAATCCCAACGTCCTGGAGGGGACTTTAGCCTATATTTCTCCCGAACAAACCGGACGGATGAATCGCAGTCTCGATTACCGCACGGATTTTTATTCCTTGGGCGTTAGCTTCTACGAACTTCTCACCGGACAATTACCTTTTCGGGCTAACGATGCTTTGGAATTAGTTCACTGTCATCTGGCAAAACAACCTTTGGAGATTAATAGTCTCGTCAGGGAGGAAATTCCCCCAGTGGTGGAGGCAATCATCATGAAACTGATGGCTAAAACCCCCGAGGAACGATACCAAAGTGCCTACGGTATTCGGGCAGATTTAGAAGAATGTTTAAGACAACTAGAAAAAACGGCTAAAATTGATGATTTTGTTATCGCTAGGCAAGATCTAGCCAATCAGTTCCAAATTCCCCAAAAACTCTACGGCAGGGAGGCAGAAATCGCCACTCTTCTCACTGCTTTTCAACGGGTAGCCACGGCGAGTAAAAACTCCTCTCACACCGAACTGATGCTAGTTACGGGTTATTCTGGCATGGGTAAAACCACCTTGGTTAGGGAAATTTATCAGCCAATTACTGAAAAACGCGGCTTTTTTATCTCCGGTAAATTTGACCAGTTTCAGCGCGATATTCCCTATGCTGCCGTGATTAGCGCTTTGACTCATCTCGTCAAGCAACTTTTGGGGGAAAGTCTGCCACAACTGGAACTATGGCGACAAAAACTGCTCAAGTCTTTGGGGGCGAATGCACGGGTTATTATTGATGTGATTCCCCAACTAGAATTAATTATCGGTCCACAACCAGAGGTGTTACAATTAGGAGCGATCGCTACTCAAAATCGCTTTAATTTAGTCTTTAAAAATTTCATTCGGGTCTTTTGTTCCCCAGAACATCCCTTAGTCATCTTTCTCGATGATTTGCAATGGGCAGACTTGGCTAGTCTCAAGTTAATAGAATTAATTATGCTCGATGGCGATACGGACTATTTATTTTTAATTGGCTCCTATCGCAGTAATGAAATTAATTCCACCCATCCCCTAACCGCTACCCTCGATAAATTAGAGCAGGGGGGCATAATTATCAATCAAGTTATTTTAAAACCTCTGGGGCTTGAACAGGTTAATCAGTTGATTGCTGACACCTTAAACCATTCACTGGAATATGTGCAATCTTTGTCCACTTTAGTCTGGCAAAAAACCCACGGTAATCCTTTTTTTGTCAATGAATTTCTCAAAACTATCTACTGGGAAAATTTGCTATTTTTCCAACTGGAGCAGGAAACAACCACTAAAAGCGACAATAATAGGGGCTATTGGCAATGGCATCTCGGCCAAATTCAAAGGATTGGCAGTACCGATAATCTGATTCAATTCATGGTCGGTAAAATGCAGAAATTACCGCACGAAACCCAGGAGGTTTTAAGTTTAGCAGCTTGTTTTGGAGCAGAGTTTAATTTATATAGTCTGGCGGTTATCTCTGAAAAATTACCTCTAAAAATTTTACCAATTTTAACTTCTAGTAGCGAAGCTGGTTTAATTATTCCTCTCTCAGAATTAGATGAACAATTACTGATTAAAGAATATAAATTCGCTCATGACCGCATTCAACAAGGAGCTTACGCTCTCATCGAAGACAGCAAAAAATCTTTAATTCATTTAAAAATTGGTCGCCTACTTTGGCAGCATACTTCTGTCAACGAATTATCGGAAAAAATTTTTAAAATAGTCGATCATTTCAATCTTGGTTATCAACTAATTAGCGAGGAAAAAGAACGAGAGTTAGTGGCTAACTTGAATTTATTAGCAGCCCAAAAAGCCAAAGCCGCTAATGCCAAAACTGGAGCCTTAAAATACATTAAAATCGCTCAAAAACTTCTCAAAAAATCAAGCTGGAAAAATAACTATCAAATGACTTTAAATATTTATTCTGAAGCCACAGAAATTGCCTATTTAAGTGGGAATTTTGAGCAGATGCAGTGCTGGGCTAATCTCGTATTAAAACAGGCAAAAACCACCCTAGATAAAATCAAAGTTTATGAAGTAATCATCGAAGCTTATCACGCCCAAAATCAAGAAATAAAAGCGGTACAAATTGGCTTATCTGTCCTAAAAAGCTTAGATTTCGAGATTCCTGAATCCTTACAATCATCAGATATACAGGAAGAACTCACTAAAACTAGGCAAAAATTAGCGGGTAAAAATATCGAAGATTTAAGTAATTTGCCGCCGATAAATGAGGAAGAAAAATTAGCAATAATGAAGATAGCAAGTGCTATATTTTCTCCTATTTTTATTGCCGCTCCTCATCTTTTACCCATCCTAGTATCAAAACAGGTTAACTTATCAATTGAGTACGGCAATAGTTATCTAGCGGCTTTTACTTATGTTAATTATGGCTTAATTCTTTGTGGTCTTTTAGAAGATTGGGAAACGGGTTATCAATTTGGAAAATTGGCTTTAAACATTGCCGATAAATTTCATGCCAAAGCCCTGATGCCGAAAATAATTGCCGTCTTTTCCACCACTATTAGTATCTGGAAAGAACCGATTAAAAATTCCCTGTCCTTGTTAAAATCTTCCTATCAAACCGGTTTAGAAATGGGGGATCTCTACTACGGAACGATCTGCGCCTATCTTTACTGTTTTCATTCCGCTTTTATCGGACAGGAATTAACCGAATTAGCTGGAGAAATAGCTAACTATGATCTGGCTTTTGTTAAGCTCAAACAAGAAAACCCCCGCAACTATCTAAAAATCTACGGACAAACAGTTTTAAATCTGCTGGGACGCTCGGAAAATCCCGGTCTTTTAGAAGGACAATACTATCAAGAAACTGTTATGTTACCGTACCATCTAGAGGCTAATGATCTCTATGGTCTCTGTGCTTTATTTGTCAATAAATTATACCTTTGTTATCTATTTGGACAGTACAAACAAGCCATTGAAAATGCTAATCAAGCCCAAAATTATCTAGGAGGAGCTACCGCCACTTTCTTGATTTCTCTGCATAACTTTTATGATTCTCTCGCCCATTTAGCTATTTATAATCATCTGGACAATGACCAAAAACAGCAGGCCTTAGAACGAGTGACGAATAATCAGAAAAAGCAACAGGAATGGGCCAATCAAGCCCCCTCTAACTATCTCCATAAATTTTATTTAGTGCAAGCGGAAAAAGACCGGGTGCAGCAATCCTATCTAGAAGCCATAGAAAACTACGATCTAGCCATCGCTAAAGCCAAGGAAAATGAATACATTAATGAAGAGGCACTGGCTAACGAACTAGCGGCGAAATTCTATCTCGATTGGGGTAAAGTAAAAATTGCCAAAACCTACATCAATGAAGCTGCTTATCTCTATTCTCTTTGGGGAGCAACAGCTAAAGTCAAAGACATAGAAAGCCGCTATTCTCAGTTAATGGTCAATAATTATGGGTCCAATTCCCTGACCGAAACTAGGAGAACTACCACCAGAAAAAATTCAGTTAGTCATTCGGGAGAACTGTTAGATTTAGCCACGATTATGAAGGCATCCCAAGCCATTTCTAGCGAGATAGTTTTAGATCAATTACTCGCCACCCTGATGAAAATTCTCATCGAAAATGCGGGGGCGCAGCTGGGCTATCTTATCCTAGAAAGCGGCGGACAATTATCGATCGAGGCCTCCGGTTCAGTGCAGAAAGATGGGGTGACAGTCTTTAAATCTAATGCGATCAAAGAACATCTTCCCGTCTCAATTATTAACTATGTAGCCCGGAGCGGTCAAACCGTTCTTAATAACGATGCCGCCCATCAGGGCAGTTTCAGCAACGATCCCTATATTAAAACCCATCAAACCAAATCGCTGCTCTGTTCCCCCCTCCTCGACCAAGGACAACTGCGGGGAATTGTCTATCTAGAAAATAATCTCACCGTCGGGGCTTTTACCCAAGAAAGATTGGAAGTGCTGCAACTGCTCTCCAGCCAAGCAGCGATCGCAATTACTAACGCCAAACTCTACGCTGAAATCAAAGCCAAACAGAGACAACTAGCGCAATTTTTAGAAGCCATGCCGGTGGGGGTATTCGTCCTCGATGCTGGCAGTCAACCCTACTACGCCAATCAAACCGCCCAAGAGATTTTGGGAAAAGGGATAGTTAATATCACCACGGCTAATCAGTTGGGGGAAACCTATCAGTTATATCAAGCTGGAACCGATCGATTGTATCCCACCGAAAACCAGCCGATTGTCCGGGCCTTAAGGGGGGAAAAAAACACGGTGGATGATATAGAAGTTCACCAAGGAGAGAAGATTATTCCCCTAGGAGTGTATGCCACGCCCGTTTTTGACGAAAAAGGAGAAATTATCTATGCTATCGCCGCTTTTACCGATATTACCGAACGAAAACAGGCGGAAGCGGAACGGATTCGCTTTACCGAAGAATTGGCCGAGTATAGCCGCACCCTAGAACAGAAAGTGCAGGAGCGCACCCTGGAACTCAGCCAAACCCTAGAAATTCTCAAGGCCACCCAAGCAGAATTACTGTTTGAAAATGAACTGCTCAGAAGTACCGAAGAATCTAGCACCTTTGACTACCAAGTGGGGGGCAGTTTACCCATGGATGCCCCCACCTACGTGGTCCGCGCCGCCGACCGTTATCTCTATAAAGCCCTCAAACGCGGCGATTTTTGCTATGTCCTCAATCCCCGTCAAATGGGCAAGTCTAGTTTAATGGTACGCATGATCGATCACCTCCAACACGAGGGTATCTGTTGCGCTCCCATTGATTTAACCCGTATCGGCAGCGAAAATGTCACTCCTGACCAATGGTACAAGGGGATAGCCTTCGAGTTAGGACGACGTTTTGGCCTGCTCAAAAGGGTCAATCTCAAAGCTTGGTGGCAAGAACGGGAAGATGTCTCGGCAGTGCAGCGCTTGGGCGAATTTATCGAAGAGGTGTTATTGCTGGAAGTGGGGATAGTGGAAGGTTCTCCCCCGAAACCGATCATAATTTTTATCGATGAAATTGATAGCGTTTTGGGCTTAAATTTCGCGGTTAATGACTTTTTTGCCCTGATTCGTTCCTGCTATAACCAGCGTGGCTTTAACCCGCTCTATCGGCGTTTGACCTTCGCTTTCTTCGGTGTTGTCACCCCCTCCGATTTAATTACCGACCACCAAATCACTCCTTTTAATATCGGTCATTCGATTCAATTGGAGGGTTTTAAGGAACACGAAGCCCAGCCTTTACTGCGCGGATTGGCCGAGAAATTTAGTAACCCGCAAACTGTCTTAAAAGAAGTCTTTGCTTGGACAAACGGTCAACCTTTTCTAACCCAAAAACTCTGTCAGTTAATTCGCACCGCCACCTCGTCGATTCCCCCCAATGGTGAGGCCTCCTGGATTGAGGACTTGGTACAGAAGAAGATCATTGACAATTGGGAGGCTCAGGATGAACCGGAACATCTGCGGACTATTCGCGATCGGCTCCTCAACAGTCATCGCTCCCAGTTGCTCCTGAGACTCTATGAACGGATTTTAAGGGAAAAGGAGGTAATTGCCGAGGATAGCCCCCCAGAAAAAGAGTTACTTTTATCGGGGTTAGTGATCAAAGATCAAGGCCGGCTGCGGGTTCATAATCCCATCTATCGGGCAATCTTTCACCTCCATTGGCTGGGTTGCAGCTCAAATTTGTAGAAATATCCACTAAGGGGCAATTATTGGGACTTAAACGCTCAATAAAGATCAAATCGAGTATAATCGTTGCAGAGTCGGCACTTGACGTTGAGAGATCGGCGATGACAGAGACAACCCCGGCCGTATCATAGATAAATGAAGCTTGCTTCTATTTTCCTTTCGTAAGATTAGAGCCATGAACAAAACAGATGTAATAAGTTGGAGCTATTTTAGTCATCAAAAAAAAGCTGATATTGTCAATATTTTAATAATTATTGCGATATGGACTGTGATGGTAATTGTCGTCAATCCTTTGGGTAATTTTCCTCTTAATGATGACTGGGTTTATGGACTAGCCGTAAAATCGATTCTGGAGAAAGGTGATTTCAGCTTTCCCAGTCCAGCTCATGCTAACCTATTTTTTCAAGCCTTTTGGGGAGCCTTATTTTGCCTTCCTTTTGGATTTTCATTTACTGCATTACGCTTCTCAACTTTAACATTAGGATTAATCGGTGCGATTGGTACTTATGGACTGCTTAGAGAGGTTAATGCCAATCAGAAAATCTCTTTGTTGGGCGCTTTGCTGGTAGTGGTTAATCCTCTATACTTTGGATTAGCTAACAGCTTTATGACCGACGTTCCTTTTCTGGCTTTAAGTATCCTATCTTTCTATTTTCTGATCAGGGGATTGAAGCGGGAATCAATAAGTGAAGTTATTCTGGGTCTTTGCTTAGTTTATGTCAATATTTTGATTCGCCAGTACGCAATAGTGATTCTTTTATCATTTGCCCTGGCATACTCGTTTAAAAAAAGATTTAAAATAAAGTTTTTGTTTGCTAGTTTTGTCATATTTTCTTCAGGGATTTTACTGCATAGATTTTATCAAAACTGGCTTTATTCTACCGGTCGCACTCGCTTAATACCAGAGAATGTGTTAAGTACACGACAATTAGATTTTCGCAACCACATTATCATGATTTCACTGATATACATAGGTTGTTTTATTTTCCCTATTATAGCGATCTTTTTCGTAAAAAAATTAAAAGAAATATCTCGCCGACAGAAAACCATAACGATCTTGAGTATATCTAGCTTTTTTGTTGTCGTGATGGGTAGATTGATTTGGCGAGGCCAAACTATGCCATTGATTGGAAATGTCCTAGCTTATTTTGGCTTAGGTCCTTTCACACTTCGATATCCTGATCCCTTGAAGGTAAGTTATCCACCCTATTCCCTTGGTTTAAAAATATTTTGGTTGATAATCACGGCTATGGGTGTCCTTGGGGCGCTTTTATTGCTTTACTACTTATGTTTAGCAATCATTCAAACTTTTTCAGAATCGGAAAAATGGTTAAAAGTACTAATACTTTCAGCAATATTGATATATATTTTTCTTTTTGGAGTAAGTTATCCCATCGATCGTTACCTTTTGTTTCTTTTACCATTATTTATGGTGCTTTTAGTGATTTCAAATAATTATATTAACGAGCAAGATATTGGCCAAAAAATAACTGCTTTTGCCTTGACAATGACCTTTATTTGGGGCGGATTTACTATGGCGGCAACCCATGACTACTTAGCCTGGAATCGAACTCGGTGGCAGGCATTAAATGATTTGATGGAGCAGGGAGTTACTCCTGAATATATTAATGGTGGACACGAATTTAATAGCTGGTATTTAAACGATCCAAAATATCCGAGGAAGCGGGGTAAAAGTTACTGGTCGGTAAATCGTAATGACTACATGATTTCTTCTGGATTGCTCGAAGGTTATAAAGAAGTCAAACGCTATCCTTTTGCAAGATGGCTGCTTTTAAAGCAAGATAATGTTTTTGTTCTCCATAAGATTGCTGAAGATAAAACTAATGGGACTTGAACGCTCAATACAGATCAAATCGAGTATAATCGCTGCCGAGTCGGCACTTGACGTTGAGAGAGCGGCGATCAAAGAGACAACCCCGGCGGCGATGCCTCCTTGCTTTGACCGATGGTGTGGGCGTTTTGACAATTGAGAAGAAAATTATCTCCATTCCTGTCCATTTTGGTCAAAATAATCAATAATCCTGAATCTTGGTGATTAAAAAAGCGTTAATTGCTTTTTTATCACTTCTCTCTGCTTGAGAGAGAAAAAATCCCTAACCGAGTAGTATTGACGGACCGGCCATCACCCCGGCAATTTGTTGGTCCAACTGTTCTAAATTTTCCGCCGGTTCAAGGCAGCATAACCCTTGACAAATTAACCCAAATGTGCTAGGGGGCAAACTGTCATCGACTCGATACACCGCAGTGGGTAAATAGCGATTTAACAACGGCTCGATCGAGCTTTCCGGGGCGCGCAGACAGAAACCGTGAAGATAGTGATCGAGGGCAACAAATAAACTGGGGCAAGCGGTGGGGGACTCTTCTAGGATGATACTAAAAGATTGCAAGGCCTTTTCGGCCCGATCGAGATATTCTAGATTTTCCGTCAATCGCGACAGACGCAATAAATTAGCGATCGCAATTCCGTTGGCCGAAGGGGTGGCATTATCCGTATAACCTCGCTCTCGCACGATCAGATCGAGACTATGATCGGACGCAGTATTAAAATATCCCCCCTCATCCTCGGCCCAAAACCAGCGATCAAATTCCCCCTGTAGATCGATAGCCGCCTCTAACCAGCGAGTTTCTTGGGGTTTAGCGGTTTGCAAGTCCAGTAAAGCCTTAATAAAATAGGCAAAATCCTCCGATTGGGCCAAAACCGAGGCCTGACCCTGATAATTCAAGCGCTGAAAACGTCCATCTAACCACTGATGCTGGAGAATAAACTCGGCCGCGACCGTAGCCATTTGCCAGTACAAAGGTTCGCTAAAGACGGCAAAGGCCCGGGCTAAACCGGAAATCATCAAACTATTCCAAGCGACGATCATTTTCGTATCCGTTACCGCCGGAATGCGTCCCGGCCAAGAGACGGTTTTCGCCTCCTGATTGTCTCTGGCCGGGGGAAAAAGAGCTAATTGGGCTTGAGAACTGCCATAACGCCGAATAAATAACTTATCGAGCAGATTTTCTATCTCCTTCCCTAATTCTCCCCCTTGCCGACGTTGCAGCACATTACGACCCTCAAAATTACCCTCGGCAGTAACGGTAAAATTAGCCTGCAGCAGCCCCAATTCCTCGGTCGAGAGATAATCCCTTAACGACCGATCCGACCAGACATAAAAGGCCCCTTCCTCCGGCTCCCTATCCGTGGCCTTCTCAAAACTATCGGCATCTTGGGCCGCATAAAAATAACCTTCTGGGGCGGTCATTTCCCGTTTTAGCCAGTTAACCGTGCCTTTAATCCCTCTCTCAAAGGCCGCCTCTCGATTACCCGCACTCCACAAATTGGCTAAATATTCGACAATTTGCCCGTTATCGTAGAGCATTTTTTCAAAATGGGGAACTGTCCATGTCGAATCCACCGTATAACGATGGAATCCTCCCCCCACATGGTCATAGATTCCCCCTAGGGCCAGATCTTCCCCCCGTTGATAGGCCGCTTGCCGGAGGGAATCCTCAAAATCGTCACCAAAGCGACTGCCCTGCAAAGCCAGATGAGAATATGGAATCATCGGAAAACTGGGCCGACCGTAGTTATTGGGATTAACCCGAATCACTGCCGTATTTGTCTCGATTCCTGTGGCTAAAAGGGAAGGATCGGCTAAATTGGTCTCTGCTCGCGGTAAAATGGCCGATTGACGCAGTGCGCCCAGCATTTCGGCCGTGAATTTGCTTAATTTCTCCTTTTCCTCTTCATAATAGCGACGTACCGATTGCAACACTTGCAGAAAACCGGGCCGGTTAAAGCGCGGTTGCACGGGAAAATAGGTGCCACCATAGAAGGGAATTAAACTATCGGGTGTTAGGAAGACATTCAGCGGCCAACCCCCTTGACCGACCATCATCTGCAATGCTTGCATATAGATGCTATCGATGTCCGGTCTTTCCTCGCGATCAACTTTGATCGGCAAAAAATACTGATTGAGATAATCGGCAATGGCTCGATCGGAAAAAGCCTCTCCTTCCATAACCGTACACCAATGACAGCTAGAATAACCGATCGAGAGAAAGATCGGTTTATCTTCTCTCCTGGCAATTTCTAGGGCGCTGTCACACCAATACCACCAATCGATCGGGTTTTCGGCGTGTTTTCGCAGGTAAAGACTTTCAGATTCAGCCAGATGATTAGCCATGGGAAAAGGGGTATTTTTGCGCTTGCTGCTTATTAGTTTAAGCTAATTAGAGACTAACCGGAATCAAGCCTCTGCTTATGCTGAAAACTTCGATCGCCCTAGGATTTTTTCTCACTCAATCTTTGTCCCTTAACCCGCAAGTGCAGGGGGTGGCTAATCATTTAATTGGGGTTATGGATACGACGCAACAAGCGCAGACTAACCCCCGCATTGCTAAGGTGCAAATGACCACCTGTGCCGTGGATTTTTCCCCGAAACAGGATAGTATTTATCTTTATCAAGAACAGGCGATTATCGATCGCTTAAATCAACCCTATCGTCAAAGAATTTTAGTCATTCAACCTAGCGCTGATAATTCCACTGTGGAATCGAAAGCTTATAAGTTAAATAATGCCCCTAACTTTATTAATTTTTGTAACAAAGACTTGACAGAAAGAAAATTAAATGTATCAGATTTGGCCGAGTCGGTGTGTACTGTGTTTTTAAAACCGATAGCGGGGGGTTATCGGGGAGAAACTCCTCCCCAGGGTTGTCCCACTAATGCCAGAGGTGCGGTGAAAATAACTAATACAATTATTCTACATTCCCAGGGCATGGATACCAGCGATCGAGGTTATGATAGCAGCGGGCAGCAGGTATGGGGAGCGCAGGATAATTTCTATCAATTTCGCTGGCAAAAACCCTAAAATCGGCTTTCCTGTTTCATTAATGCCACATCGGCAGCAAAATAGGTCAAAATCAAATCGGCCCCCGCTCGTTTCATACTGGTTAAAGTTTCCAAAATCAGGCTTTTTTCGTCAATCCAGCCCTGTTTTGCCGCCGCTTTAATCATTGCGTATTCACCACTGACGTTGTAAGCGGCGACGGGAAGATGGCTACTATCGCGCAGACGACGGATAATATCGAGGTAGGCCAGAGCGGGCTTAACCATAATAATATCTGCCCCTTCTGTTATGTCTAAACTGGCTTCGCGTAACGCTTCCCGACTATTAGCCCCATCCATTTGATAGGTTTTCTTATCACCAAATTTTGGCGCTGATTCTAAAGCATCTCGGAAGGGACCATAATAAGCAGAGGCATATTTAGCCGTATAAGCGAGAATTCCCACATCTAAATAGCCAGCCGCATCTAAAGCTCGACGGATCGCCCCAACCCTACCATCCATCATATCGGAAGGGGCGACGAAATTAGCCCCGGCTGCCGCTTGTGAGAGCGACATTTTCACTAAAACTTCTAGGGTTTCATCGTTAAGAATTTTCCCGTCCTCCACAATACCATCATGACCATAAATCGAAAAAGGATCGAGGGCCACATCGGTGATAATAATTATTTCAGGGACTTCTTTTTTGATCGCTTTCACCGCCCTTGGCACTAAACCATCGGGATTATAACTTTCTCTACCGAAATTATCTTTTTTATCTTCGGCAATCAGGGGGAAAAGAGCGATGGCATTAATGCCTAAATTATAAGCATTAACCACTTCTTTGAGCAATAAATCGAGGGAATAACGATAACAATCGGGCATAGAAGAAATAGCCACCTTTTGATTTTCTCCCTCCATGATAAAGAGGGGATAAATCAAGTCATTAACGGTTAATTCGGTTTCACGAACAAGACGGCGAATCGCTGGAGTATAACGAAGACGACGGGGACGAATCAGCATGATAACAGCGCGTCAAAAATAAAAAGTAAACAGTAAATAGCTGGTTTTGCTCTAGTTTTTTGCTTAGGAAAAAACCGGGGATAGGACGATCAAATAATCCCGATCCCCCTGAGTAATTAGTGAAAATCGGGACTATGACGAATCAAACTCATAAACTCTTGACGAGTCTTAGCAGAATCGGCAAAAATACCGCGCACGGCACTCGTAGAAGTCCAAGAACCGGATTTTTCAACCCCGCGCATTACCATACACATATGAGTCGCTTCAATCACCACAGCCACCCCTTGAGGTTGCAGTAATCCCTGCAAAGCATCGGCAATTTGTGCGGTTAAACGTTCCTGTACTTGCAGTCGTCTGGCGTACATTTCACAGATGCGGGCAATTTTCGATAAACCGATCACTTTCCCATTAGGAATATAGGCAACATGAGCGCGGCCGATAATTGGTAAAATATGGTGTTCACAGGAGCTAAAAATATCGATGTCTCGGATTAAAACCATCTCGTTAGCCTCCTCATGAAAAACTGCCCCATTCAGCAATTCATCGAGGGATTGCTGATAACCAGAAGTGAGAAATTTTAGGGCTTTTACTACTCGTTTAGGAGTGTCTCGTAAACCTTCGCGATCGGGATCTTCTCCTAATCCTAACAGCAGTGTTCGTACCGCTTGCATCATCTCGGCTTCCGATACCGGCGATTTAGGTTCGGTAATCACTTCGGGAAAGTGATTGTAGTCATCATTGTCGAAAATTGCTTTGGACTTAGCTAAGGTCATAGATATTTTTACGGACTCCAATAGTTAATTAATCGGCCAAGTTTTCTGATTTTACCAATGTCAATAAATACCCCTTGCTAGAGTATTTATTTTTCTGGGCATCTAGACGATAACTAATGAAAGCTATCGGGTTATTACCTCGTCTTTGGGGTTATCTCCGGTGCGGAAATCTGGAAAAATTGATTTTCCTAGTCACCGAAAAAGTCTTGAGTATCTCCCTAGTTAATTGAGGGCAGAGTTCCAGCACACAATTAATTTATTTTGTCAAGTAGTTCATTTGTTTGCTAAAATAGCCTACCTAGAATGATAATCGTTATCATTCTAGCAAAAAATCTAGCAAAATATACCAGTTATCCTGGCCGTCGGCTTTTTTTGATCACTTGCCAAAAACCCCACCTTCTCCTGCAAACTAACGCCGTCTCAACAAATTTTTCATCTCTACCCAGATAGAAAGTTGACCACCTAGACTAGAGGGATGAGTGAAAATTCCTTGACGGGGACTGAATAAAAAGGCCAACATAAATAGGGTAAAAGCGACAAGCACGATCGCCGGTCCAGAGGGTAAATTCCAGTAATAACTTAAATACATCCCACTGATACTAGAAATAATACCCACACCCACACCTAAACCCATGACTTGATGAAGACGGGTAACTAAAAGATAGGCAGTGGCTGCGGGGGTAATCAAAAGGGACAAAACGAGGATTACTCCCACCGCTTGGAGACTAGCAACGATTGTCAGACCAATCAGGAGCATTAAGCCTAAATCTAATAAATTTACTGGTAAACCCGCCGCTTGCGCCCCGATTTTGTCGAAAGTGTAGAATAATAGTTCTTTATACAGGAGCAAAACGGTTAATAAAACGATAATGGCAATAATTAGGGTATCGCGAATGTCGGCAGCAGTAACACCGAGAATATTGCCGAAGAGAAAGTGATTAAGGTCAATTTTGTTGTTTTTTTGGATGAGAGTGATCAGGGTGATGCCAAGGGCAAAAAAAGCCGAGAAAACAATACCCATGGCCGCATCTTCTTTGATTGGGGAACGATTACGGATCAAGTTAATCAGTAGGGTACTGACCATTGAGGCTAGTAAAGCACCCAGGAGAAGATTAAAATTACCAATAAAAGCGATCGCTAGTCCGGGTAGGACCGAGTGACTGATGGCATCGCCCAAGAGGGCCAAACGTTGTACCATCAGGTAGGTTCCCACCACCGCACAGATGATCCCGACGATGATAGCTTCAATTAGGGATCTCTGCATGAAACTATACTGCAAGGGTTCGATTAATCCTGTTAATAGATTGTTGCCCATGAATCTGCCTTGGGGTTAAATTTTTCTGATTCTCGATCGAGGTTTTGCTCCTAGGGTCTATCTTCTAAATCGGGGGAGAAGATAGGTTAGGATAATTAGGATTAATTGTAAGTTTTTTCGCTCCTAACCGCCGCCATGGATACCCCCGTTCTTTCCTCAACTTTTTTTCTGACTCTCCTGCTCATGGTGGGATTATTCTTTTTTATTCGCGGTTCCGTCAAAGAGCGTATCGAACAGCGTGTCTATCTTACCAGTACCAGTGACGACCAACTATTAGAACAACTGCGAAATTATTTTGACCGACGTTCCTATCAAGTCAAGGCGATCGAACCCGAACAAAATATTGTCAGATTACAGGGTTTTGTGCCGCCTAGCCCCTTTCTAGCGATATTTTTGACAATTTTGGCGGCCTTGGGTTTATTTTGCTTCTCACTGGTGTTATCGGTGTTATTTCCCGATACTAATCCCTATATTTTTGCTCTTGTGGCTTTATCTCCCCTCGCCGGTGTTTTCTATTGGCAAAAAGTCGGCCGTTTAGAAGAAGTGGCTTTTAAAGTAGAAAGCAAATCTCAGCAAACGGAATTAACTGTCAAAGCCCATCGGGACGAGTTAAGACAACTACAAGATAGTTTAACCTTTCTGGAAAGACAATAAGCTTTTTATGCCCTATGAACGCCTAATTTATCTGGCCGATACCGATGCAGCTGGTGTGGTTTACTTTGCCCATCTTCTCTCGATCTGTCATGAAGCCTACGAGTTTTCTTTAGCACAATTTGGCATCAATATCAAGGATTTTTTTAAAGATTCTCCAGTTGCCCTACCGATTACTCAAGCGGAAATCCAGTTTTTTCGGCCTCTTTTTTGTGGTGATCGCATAGAGATTGATTTCACTGCCCGATCCCTGAGCGAAAACGAGTTTGAATTGCAGTATAAAATTTATTTGGCTGAAATCATGGTGGGAAAAGCGAAAACTCGCCATGTCTGCATCGCTCCCACCGCTAGACAAAGAATCCCTTTCCCGGAATCTTTAAAAAATTGGTTAGGATATTTATCAACCCTAGAGGAGACTGGTATTTAAGGAATGATTTTGGCAGATTTAACCATGATTTTAACTAGGGATTGGTGGCACAGTGCTTGGCAATTATTTAACCTTAGTACCGGGAGGATTGTCTGGAATTCTTTTCTGGCGTTTATCCCCTTTATCCTCAGCTTTTGGCTATTTCGGACCACCCTCGATCGTTCCCTAATCTGGTGGTTAATTCTCTTAGTTTTCCTGCTTTTTTTACCCAATGCTCCCTATATTCTCACCGATAGCATTCATTTAATCTCTTATATTCAGCAGGATTACGCCAAAAGTTTAATTTTTTTAGTTTTAATTCCCCAGTATAGTATCTTTATTTTTATTGGCTTTCAGCTATACGTTCTCTCCTTACTTAATTTAAAAAGTTATTGTCAGCAAAGTCAGCTAAATTCAGCAGTTTTACCCCTAGAAATAACTCTCCATTTTTTAAGTGCGATCGGTATCTATCTAGGGCGTTTTCTTCGACTGAATAGTTGGTATCTAGTCACTCAACCGCAGCAACTATTCTGGAGTTTGCAGAATTTACTGACTAAAAAACCTTTGATATTTATCTCTGTCTGTTTTTTAATTATTTGGCTACTATACGAGATCAATAAAAGGCTTTACAATCGATTTTTTGCTTCCTACGAGAATAACTAGAATTTATACTACAAAAATCTCCCTAAATCGAATTCGGTTGTGGCAGTAATTTCTCGAAAACGTTCTTGACTGATAATTAACAATAATCTTTCAGTATAATCCACCGCACCGCGCAATTCTCGTTCTAATCTTGCTAAACCGGCGTTGGCATATTCCTCGAAAATTGTCACTCGCAAAGCTTCCGAATCTACCCCGTGGGGAGAAAGAATTTTCGTGTCTTGGAATTCATTGACTGCCAATAATTTGATTAGGGTATCGTAGCCACGAGAAATAAAAATTTCCAGGTTAATAGGTGAGGGTTCCTTCGCTACATTTTCTATCGTCACCCTCTCTTGATATCTTACCCCTAAAGCCGCCGCAAAAGCGATGACATCAGCATAGGTTTGAAAGGGTCCAATTCCCTGATTAAAATTAACTAAGGACTGGACAAATTCCCCTTTATCTCTAGCAATACGCACTCGATGAATGGACATATTTATCAAGTAAAAAGTCAAAAAGGTTACAAAATTCGGGAGATAGGAATCAGGAGTATTTATGAACTAATTTTTCTATCCCCTACCCGCTATAACTGCTTTAAGGATAAGTTTTAATTAGTCCTTGAGCTTGGTAAACATGAAATTGTTCAATGGCGACACCACCGCGCTTGATGGGAATGACAGCTACTTTAGTTATATCTTGGAAATAGGGACGGTAGCGATCGATTATTTCTGGTCTTTCTAGGGAACTATTTGTAGTAATTAATAAACCATTTTTACCGATCCATTCTTGAGGATTAAACCAAATTTGATAACCCCTTTGATCGTTGTTAAAACAGGTGACGGGAATAGGAACTAGGGGATAAAGGGCCATATCTAGCCATGCTGTCACATAAAAACTATGGGTAAAAACGAAGCTAGAATCTTTTAATAGTGCTAATAATTCGGGCGAATTAGCAAAGCCTTGGCGCAGTTGATCGATATCGACAATTTCCCGAGAAGGGTCTTGTTCTGGGGCAATAATTCCCCCAAAGATTGCGTATTGACTAGGTTTTTGGAAAGTACCAAAAGTAACGTGAAGCATTGCTATAGATAAAACAGTAACGATAAAAATTCCCGATCCCCATAACCATCTTTTTACCCAGATTCGAGAAGATTGCTGCCAAGTAGCGGCCTTTTCTCCTAATAAAATCGTGCAGGACCAAAACCCGGGTAAAATCCAACTAGGGGCGAGATAATGGGAAGCACCCACATAAAGCATTCCCAGGATTAAAGGCAGAGAAACCGAGAGAATCAACCATTTTTTTAGGGATTCTTCTTCTCGATGAAAAAATCTTTTTTTCGAGAGAAAGCTAGGAATTTGTTCGCCAAAGCTTTTAAATGTCACCCACCACATCGGCAAACCAAAAGGAGGAAACATCGTGGCGATACTAATGCCAATAACCGAGAGAATACCGAGAATATTAAAGGTTTTGGGTTCTCCAGAAAAACGGTCTTCTAAATGAAAGCGGAAGGAAATCCAATCATGGTTAATATTCCAGTAGATAATCGGCAATAAAGTTATCAAAAAAAGAATAAATCCTAATCCCAACCAAGGGGATCTAAATACAGGCCAATAGCGGGGAGTAGTCAGACAAAATAAAACTAAACCAAAACCCAAAATAAAGCCGTGATATTTACTTAAAACCGCCAATCCTACGGCAAGTCCAATATAAGCGAGACGATAGCTAGGATGATAGTTTTTTTCCCGAATTGGCCAGAATTCTTGGGCAGCTAAATAGACTGTTAATGACCAAAAAAAGATTAAAGGACTATCTGGCTGCGAGAGAATCCCGAAGACAATCCCATAGATGGGGATGAGAGTTGCGATCGCTAAAGTCATTCTGGCGACCGGCAGACTGAACAATTTTAAAGCCGTCAGATATAGCAAGCAGAGGCTGCCAGTATAGAGAAGGAGAGTACCGAAGCGAATAGTAAATTGATTGACTAATCCCGTGATCCAAGTCCCAAAACCCGTGGAAATCGCTACTATTGGCGGATGATCGAAATAACTCCAATCCAGATTATGGCTGTAAACGTAATAATATGCCTCATCGTACCCCGGATAAAGCCCCAGGGCGATGATGATTCTAAACAGGAGTCCACCGATGAGCAGATAAACGGCAATGCGATCGCTAAGTATTTTCGTCAAAATTCTTACCTCATTTCATCGCTAAAACTGATGTTAGAGACGGGAGATTTTTGGGGTTGCCAGATTCGAGATTTGTGCATCTATGGCAAGGTTAGATTTAAATGTGATCTTTAGTTACTATATCACCAACTCTGTCATCTCTTAGACCTTGGCTATCAACCAATTCTCCCTAGGCGTTGCTGATTGGGGATATGAACGAGGATTAAGGGAAAGGGTAACTTAGATAAAAGTGATGTTAATTAAATAACTTTTGCCACCATCAAATCAATAATAATCAGGGCGATAAATTGCGGAATTAATAATCTTAAGTGGGTAGGTGTTAAAAGTTGTCAGGCACCCCCCTTATCAAGGGGGGATTAAGGGGGGATCAAGGGGGGATCAAGGGGGGATTAAGGGTAGGGTTGATTCATGAATCAACCCTACAAAGCACGACGTTTTGACAAATTTTCAGATATTTATTCCGATGAGAGAATGAAACGACCCTAGGAGTATCGGGGGAAGTACCCAGAATCCGAGCTGCTTCCCCTATCTCGACTAATCTCTGTGCCTTAACAAAACCCAGTTAAAAACCCCCAACCTAGCTAGGTTGGACGAGATTATTTAAGCCATAAACTACTTTAGCGGTGATAATCTTATCCTGATCGGTAAGTTCTTCTAACACCTCTTTTCCCTGGACTAAATAGCCAAAAACCGAATAACGACCATCCATGAGATTAAACCCCGGAGGAGTTAATTCATTATCGAATTTAAAGAAAAAGAATTGCGAGGAACCTCCGTTAGGATTAGTATCCGGACGCGCCAAGGCCAATGCACCAAAAGCGTTAAAAGGCAAGGCGAGACTGGGTAAGTAAATCCCTAATTCTTCGAGAGTGTTGCCATAAACTGGTTCTTCTTCCCCTTTAATCAAAATTTCTAAGGGAATAGAGCGATATTGTTTAGTTTTCGGGTCAATAAACCCCTCTTCTGCACCGACGGGATCCCCAGTTTGCACAACGAAATTATCTTCGCTGCGAATAAAGGGTAAACCGTCATAAAAACCCCGTTGGACTAAATCCACAAAGTTACCCCCATTAATCGGAGCGCTGTAACCATCCACAACGATGGTTAAATCTCCTTTGGTGGTCTGCATCTCTATGGTGGCACGTCCTCGCAATTGCGGCAAGTTAGCGTATTCCGGGGGAACGTTAAAGGGAAAACCCACCACCATTAATTCTTCTAAAGCGGTGATATTATTGAGCAATTCTCGTCTGGTTGACCAAACTGCCTCTTTATCCTTCGCTTCTACGGCCGTATCGAGGGCTGCCACTCCCGTTTTGAGTTTTTCGATTAATTCCTCTCCTTGGCTTTTACTTGCTTCGGGAACACTATCTAAGATAGCCTTGCTTTTGGTAGAAAGGGCATAATTGGCATCCTTGACATCTTTTTTAATCGGACTCCAACGCTTGGCCCGCAGATGTTTGGCAATATCTTCGATCGATTGTTGCACTTGACGAATTGGTTTATTATCTATGGGTAAGGCATTGCGTAAAATAGCGGTGGGATCCGTTACCGCATCACCCTGAGCAAGCACAGCTAAAGCAGGGGCAGTCCCCTTAACCGTGAACAGACTTAAGATTAAAAATAGTGCTAGGGCGATACTAGCACCGCTTTTTAAGAAAAATTTGCCCCATTCCCATAATCTTGTCTTTATTTTCATATTTTGGTCGGTTCCTCAATGGCCATACCTATCCAAAATACTTGTAGGCTTTTAGGGGAACCCTTGTCAATAGCTGAGAAAACCGAGTCAGGGATCGACAAGGATTATCTATCCCTAGACAGACCACCGGAGCGGTCAGAGGTGAAAATAGGTGTAAGATCAAAAAATTCTCCGATAACTGTTGCCCTATCCCCCGCGTGCCTACCTAGGGGCCTTAGAATCTTCTAGGGAAGGGATGAATCAATGGACGATAATCCAAGGGGTAGAAATGGGCAGACCCAGCACTATACAATTAAAGTTTCAGAAAAACAACCGGGCAATTACGGAAGTTTCTGTGGGTGGTGCATCAGTTCTAGTCTGCCAAGGCAAGATGATAATTGCCGATGGGGAAACAAAAAGCGATATAAAAAGGTCATTGTGAGAGTGGTGGCCGAAGTTGGTAAAAAGGAGATGAACAATGTTAAAACATTAAGACCTGCAAGGATCAATCTCGGTTTTGTGGGATGGATGACAATAAATTTGACAGGGTATATCGAAAAATATAAAATTTCTAGAGGGATAACCAAGAAAAAATACGGCAGTTATCTTAATGGCGAGGCAGTAAGCAAAACGAGGTTATGCTTGGTTTTTCTGAGAAAATCTGTCAGAGTCAATAGAATATCTATAGTTAGAGCCTATTAAAATTAATCATTATGCTCACCTCTTATCAGGAACTACAAAAAGAACTTAGTTTGTCGTTACAAGACTTAAATAGTTTTGCCGACAAATTCCAGGAAAGTTATGATATTATAGTGTCTGCAAACGAAATCAATGAGAATCATGGTGTCGGGGTTCTTTTAAAGAGAATTTTCCCTGATACCAGTGGGATAGTCTCCTTACGAACCACTAATCTCTACGGAGGGGAGCATCATTTTGGCGTTCAGAATTTTTGCCTAGATGTGCGCGGTTGTTCCTACGCAGAAATATTAGTAAAAATTCAAAAATTATTTGTTTATACAAAACCAAGAAGAGTTTTAGTAATCCCATATTTTACCGAGGATTTTTATGTAGGGGCGGCGATTAAATCTCTCTTTCAAGTCCCAGTTTGTACCTACTTGATGGATGATCAGAACGTCTATGTCAGGGCTGTGGCCGATGGCATTGTTAAGCAATTAATAGATAATAGTGATCTAGTTTTAGGTATTTCTAAGCCCCTGTGCCAAGCCTATAGTAAAAAATACGAAAGGAAAATTTGGTTTGTACCGCCTCTAGTAGAAAGTCATTTAATGCCACCAGAAATTACCGCCCCCGATTCTATGGCAAGAGGGATTTTGATCGGTAATATCTGGTCTCAGACTTGGCTAGAAAATCTCAGGCAATTATGTCGAGAATCCCAGATCAAATTAGATTGGTATGGCAATCCTAATCGTCAATGGTTGCAATTCCAAGAAGCAGAGTTAGAACAAGATGGTATCTTCTTTAAAGGTTACTGCAGCCAAGATGCTCTCATCTACTACTTACGTCAAGCACCTTTTGCAATCGTTCCCACCGCCAGTTCTGAAAACGAGCAAGATCGTCCCGAATTCGCCTGTTTGAGTTTGCCTTCCCGTATTCCCTTTATTACCGCCGTTGCTAATACTCCGATCATTATTGTTGGTCGTGAAGATAGTGCCGCCGCTCAGTTCGTCAAAGAATTCGACCTAGGAACTGTCTGTGATTATAAAGCTCAAAGCTTATTAACAGAAATAGAGAAACTGCGAATAGAAAGCAATCAACTGCGGCTCCGTTATTCCAGTCAAAAATTAGCCAAAAGCTTAAAAGCCGATCATTTTGATGATTGGCTCTGGAGATCGTTAGAACAGGGAAAACCCATCGATAATCGCTTTGAACAATTCGAGAAAAATAGCCTTAAGTGCAGTGTGATCGTCACCGCTAGTGAAGTCAATCAAAGTCACGGGACAGGAGCTTTGGTCAGAAGAATCTTTCCCGATGATAGCGAGATTATTTCCATCCGTTCCGATAATCACTATGGTGGTGAACAACAATTCGGGGTCTTAAGCTTCCACCTTGACCATAAGAAAATGTCGCGACCGGCGATATTTCAATCAATTCTCCAAACTCTCGGACACCATCAAGTCCAAAAAGTTTTTTGTGTCCCCTACTATGCCAGCGATATTCTGACATCGATCGCTATTAAGGAATTATTTAATGTTCCCCTTGCCACCTACATCATGGACGATCAGAATATCTGCGTTCAGGAGATATCTGATGCTTTGATGGGGGAGTTTTTAAGCAAATGTTCCGTTCGTTTTGCCACCCATCCCGAACTCCGCGACGCTTACGAGAATAAGTACGGCTACAAATTTTGGCTCCTACCGGCGATCGTTCCCCACCGTCTCATTAATAGTGAAGTTGCCGAAGTTTCTCCCCAACGCTGTCAAGAAAAATGGGGAGCTTTATTAGGGAGTATTTGGAGTCCCCAATGGTTCCAATCTCTTTTAGAGAGTATTCAAGGAGCAGGAATTAAACTAGATTGGTATGGCAATTCTAACTATTATTGGCTCAAAGAATCTGCCGCAGAATTAGAAAAATGGGGACTTTATAGCCAAGGACTTTATCCCGAAGAACAACTAGGACAACAACTACAAGCATATCCCTTTGTTATTGTTCCCACGGGGACCATGGACGAAAGAGATGATCGGACAGAATTGTCTCGCCTTAGTTTACCCGGCCGGATTATTTTTAACCTTGCCACCGCTAACACCCCGGTAATTCTTTTAGGCAGTAATAAAACCTCGGCGGCTAACTTTATTAATCGCTTTCAAATCGGGGTGGTTTGTGATTATACACCCGAAAGTTTGGCAGCAGCCGTGGACTACGTTCTTAACCCAGAAAATCAGCAAAGAATGCGAGAAAATGCCGTTAAAGTAGCGGCAAAATTCTCCGATCAAGATATTAACAATTGGGTGTGGCAGTCCCTAGAAAAAGAACAGGCGTCCGATGACAGATTTGAAGCGATTTTACCTCGATCGCCGATAGATGCCGTGCCTTTTATTGAGCCACCTGTCCCCAAAAAGATTTATAAAGATTATGTGCCAGTTTATCAAGTGATGCGTCGTCTGCAAGGCCAGGGTTATCAACCGGATTTCGTTATTGATGTCGGTGCCTCCCACGGCATCTGGTCTTTTACCGTTAGTCAATTATTCCCTGAAGCTCGTTATCTTCTCATCGATCCCTTGACTTCCCAATATGAGCAGTTCGCTAGAGATTATTTTATCGGCAATATCCCCGTGGCAGAATTGTTGGAAGTGGCGGTTTCCAATGAAGAAGGACGTTTAAATTTGCAAGTTTCTGCCGATTTTTACTGTAGTTCCCTGCTTAATCCCGCCGATTTGAGAGACTATCAGCCGTTGGAAGTGGTTGTCACTACTATTGATCGGATCGCCGCAGAGCAGCAGATTTCCGGGCGTGGCATTCTCAAAATAGATGTTCAATACGCCGAACATCTTGTCTTAGAAGGAGCGCAAGCATTTCTCCCCCAAGTAGATTTGATTATCGCCGAACTATCCGTGATCCGATACGATGAGAAATCTCTAGTTATTAGTGAAATGATTGATTGGTTAGACCGGTTGGGATTTCGCTATTATGACGAAACGGGAGAATGGCGATCGCCAATAGATGGAACTCTCTTGCAAAAGGAAATCGTCTTTATCCGTCAGGATCTATTAGTTCCCGAAACTAACCGAGAAATTAATCAATTTCCCTCTAAACCTTGATCCTCTATACCTAAAATATACCCCATGATGAAACAATTATTAGCCAAAAATAAAATAGTTCGGCGAGTTAAAGCAGTCAAAGATTTATTTTTAGAAAAACTTGATTTACTCAGTCATGTCCAACTTGAACAAATCCAAAAACTGGAAAAACTGGAGAAACTTAATCAGCTTGATCCCTTAGATTTTAAGGTTGAGCAACTCAATAACTCCACGGAGCAAATCCGACAAGAAAATGCAGAAACCAAGCGAAAGGCTGATTTATCACTGGAAAATCAAGCCTTTTTGCTCAAGTTTTCCGTCGATATAATTAAAAATATGCAAGTATTGACGGAAAAAATCCAGACAAATCACAGCCAATCTCAAAAACAGCACGAATCAACTCTGGACACTTTCCAAAAAATAGCCAGCGATGTGCGATTAGACTCCCAAAAAATAGCCAGCGATGTGCGACAAGACTCCCAAAAACATAGTGATTTAATTCTCGATTCTTTCCAGAGAATTTATGAAGCTTACCAACAGCAAAGCGATGCTATTTTTGGAACCGTACAGAAAATACAAGAAAATCTCCATCAAATCAGCGAAGATAACCGCCAAATCTTTGAAGATATTCACTCTCAAAAATATAAAGTCATTACCGATCAACAATATTTCCAAGATCTAGACATCGAATTAATGACTTATTTATATTCCTATCTTCCCCATCGTCTAGCATTAGATATTGGTGCTAATCGTGGCGATGTTTCTAGTCGTCTCCTACAAGCTGGTTATCAAGTTTATGCCTTTGAACCTTTTCCTCCCGTCATCGATAAGCTGAAAAATCGCCTCGGTGATCATCCTAACTTTCGGCTTTTTCCCTTTGCTCTCGGTTCCGAAAATCAAACCCAAGAACTGAATATAGCCACGGATGAAACCGCCGACAACACCTATCAAGATGCCAGCTTTTATAGCAGTCTAACCAAGCATTCTCTTTCCGAAGGTTTAGTATTTACCGATACTATTCCCGTCACCGTTAAAACCCTAGCCAGCCTCCACGATGGCGAGGAATTACCTAAAGATATTGGTTTAGTTAAAATTGACACAGAAGGCTTTGATTTAGAAGTAATCAAAGGTATGGGCAACTATCGTTATCCCGTGGTAGTTGCGGAATTTTGGGATAAAAATTTCCCCTTTGGTCGTTCGGGAGCGATGAATCAATTACCAGATTTAGTCAAGGCCATGAAAGAAAGAGATTATCATTGGCATCTAGTTATCTATCGTATTTGGGGAAGTTCCGACGTTAGTTATTACTGTAATTCTGCATATTCCCTCGATAATTCTTGGGGCAATGTTTTCTTTTTCAAAGATTATCAGGTCTTCCATCAAGCCTTACTTTGGTCTGCTTCTGTTATGCCAGCTACCTACTTTTCTGCTTAGAAAATTAGAAGTCAATTATTTTTCACAGAATAACTAACTAGGTGAGTAATGATTATGAAAAAAAATATATCCTTAAGCAGTGAAATTTTGATTCTCATCGGTTTGGGAATTGCTTTTTTGCTAGTAGGCATATTCTTTGGACCTAGATTACAACCCGTGTGGATAGATGAAGTAGCATTGACAGAACCAGCAGCCAATCTAGCTTTATACGACAGTTTTACCTCGGCTGCTTGGTGGCATCAAAATGCTCAAGAGTTCCATGTTGGCGTTTCTTTTCTTTATACATTTTTGCTGGCTTTATGGATAAAAGTTTTGGGATTTAGTATTGAAAAAGTTAGGCTTTTTAATTATGTGTTAATGCTTCTTAGCATCACTGTAATCTGGTTATTCATCAAGAACTTGCCTTTAATTAAGTTTTCTTGGCTAAGAATCATCCTAGTGGTTAGTTGTCTTTTGCCAGCAGGAATTACCTTTATTTATACATCGGGAAGGTACGACACTTCCTGCATTTTCTTATCAGCACTGGTTTTGGGAGCTTTTTTAATAAAAGATGCTAAAATCCGATGGCTTACTATGACAATTATTGGATTTTTCTTTCCCCTTTCCGGATTGTCAGCAGTGGCCTTTGCCATAATTTTTGGCGTTATCCTACTCCTTTTCAACTTTCAGCGATTTTTTCGGGAATTTGTCGCTCTAATTGGGGGATTTATTTTAGGAATGTTATTTCTTTATGCACTTTACTCAACCAATGGTGTTTGGGATGATTTTGTTGGTATGACTTTGGGTCAGATTGCTGACAATGCCAACCGCAACAGAAGTGTCATTGATATAATATTTTCCAAAGTGAGCAAACTTTTTGACCAGAAAGATTATGTGTGTCGTGGCTGCTCGGGAGATCTGTCTTTTCCCCCACTGTCAGTACTGCTGATGATCTTGATATTTTATGAACTATTGACCAAATCTTTCCAGTGGCGTTCTCCTTCCTTTTTTGCTTTGATCACCGTTATTACCATACCAACTACTATGTGTTTTCTGGGGAAATATCCACTTTATTATAGTTGGATGTCGATGTTTCCCTTGATAATTTGTATTTGCTGGAGTTTTAATAACATTTTAGAAAAAAATACTGGCAAAATTCAGACGACAATTATTAGTATAGCTTTTTTGGTTTTATTGTTTTATGCCAACTTACTAGGACTACCTTACCGAGCGCAAATTACCTTACAACAATGGGAAAATAATGACTATACTAAAGTACAAAACTTTCTTGACAACAAAATCAATCATGAGGAGCATATTTATGCTGATTTTCAAGCATTCTACGCCCTCAAGTCTCGGGGTAAACGAGTTTATTTCCCCCTTTATAATGGGCAGATGACACCAGAGGATAGGGATAATCTTTCATTAATTGTCATTGATCCTAGGGCCAGTGCTAGAGCGCCCTGGAATCCCGGATTAGCAGAAATTGTTGGCGACTCACTCCCCCAGTGGTACGATACAGGAGAACAGTTAGATACAGGCACTTATGGGATGAAATTGTACCGAAAAAGATAAACCCGAAGTAATTCCAAGGATATGAACTCTGAAAAACTGCAATTAAGGTCTGATTATCAAAAAATGCTTGATGACTTAGATCCTCAAGTCCTCCAGTTGGATCGACAGGTATTTAAACGGCTACAAAACCTAGGTTACACCCCAAGGGTGATCTTTGATGTGGGTGCCTCTAATAGTGGCTGGTCCTACTATATCAAACAGGTGCTGCAGGAAGCTGAATTTTATCTCTTTGAACCTCTTATCGAATACAGCAGCGACTATCGGGAATTAATCTCAGAAATTCTGCGAGTCTATCCCTCCTTTCATCTGTATAAATACGCCCTAGGTGAAACCTGCGGCGAGGTGACGATGAATGTTTCCACGGACGTGGTGAGCAGTAGCCTCTTGCAAACCGGTGATGAGAGTCAGCCCACCACCCCCATCTCGGTGCAAATGTTAACAATTGATGACGCAATTGCCCGACTTGGTTTACCCCATCCCCAAGTGATCAAAATTGATACCCAAGGCTCGGAGTTGTCTATACTTAAAGGAGCCGTCAAAACCCTAGCTAAAGTCGATGTTCTCTTTCTCGAATGCTGGCTCTATCGGGGCTATGGCCAAAAAACTCCCCTCTTAACCGAAATCGCCGATTGGTTATTATCCTTTAATTTTCGGCTTTGGGATGTGGCCGATGCCTATCGCGATCAAGGGGGAGTGCTAACCACATTAGATTGTATTTTTGTAAATACTCAAGCCAGTATTACCCCGATTTGGTACTATGAGAACTAGAGTGGCTTGACTTTCCTAACCCTTCTAGTCTTTGCCGTGCCAGGGAAAAGAAGAACAGTCTATTTTCTTCCCAGATATCCGATAGACCAAGTACCAAGTTGGAGAGCAAGGGACAGGATTAAACAGTCCTTAGATCACTATCTCGGTCAGGGAAAATTAAGCCATAGTTAAGAGGGCTTTTCCTAACCCCAGTTTTTCCTGCGGGAAAAACTTAGGGTCAAGCCTCCATTCAGACTATCCAAGGAATAACTTTTTTATGTCCACCGGATTTCTACTTGCCCAAACCAGAAAAATTTGTTATACTTTTATCCGAGTAGCCGTTAGGGTCCCCCGACCTCTGGACGGACTCAAATTATCATAACCGTGAGGAGTTGAGATTAAAAACATGGCAATCAGTACAGAAGTATACGCTTCGTTAAATATTCTTTATGCTTCCCAAGCTCCGTCAGCCTCTGACATTAGCTTGTGGCAGACTGACCCTAGCTTGACATCCCTGACTTGGGAAGAAACGGTTCTTGTTTTCGCCAATTCGGCCGCAGCCCAACAAACCTATCCCCTCTTGGCTGCCCCCGGAGCCGCCACCGATGCCACCAGACGGCAGTACGTTCTAGAGGTTTTTAACAATGCCTACGGCCTAGAAGAAGCCGATTTAAATGTCGACGAGATTAACTACTGGGTTGAATGGCTCAGTCTCACCAATCCCGATGGTACGCCCGCCGACAGCGATGGCAACGGCATCCCCAATATTTTAGATTTTCCCATCGTCCTTAACCAGTACCAGCCCGCTGCCATCCAACAGGCCCTGCTCAACCGGGCAGAAGTAGCCCTCGATTTCGCTGCCCAGTTCCAACTGGAAGGTATTTCTAACTTTACCGAGGAAGACTACAACACCTCTTGGAGCATCCTTGAAACCGTGACCGCAGAAGAGGCTAGTGTTACTGCGGCTAAGGCCGCTAACCTAGTGGCCGCCGCCGAAGCTGGTGGGGCTGGCAATAGCGAAGCCTTGACCGCTGGTCAGGACGATTTCACCGCTAACCTTTTCCTCGCCGCCCCCGTCAACAACTTCGGGCAGGTCAACCAAACCCTGAACAGTGGTGATAAACTAACCGGTTCCGGCACTAACCCCACTTTAACCGTCCTCTGGACTGGTGGTGCTGAAAGCGTCCTACCCATCTTCACCGATGTGGAGACCCTTAACGTTACTAACACGGGTCCTGTCGGTAATCTTTTGACCATTCTGGGAGCCAGTGTCACTGGTCTCAAGAATGTCAATGTTGCTGATAGTGTTTCTAGTATTGTTGGCGGTTTTATTTTCAGTAGCGATTTCTCATTGACCAACACTCAAACCGCAGTGGAAACGGTTTCTCTGAGCCGCACTAATGCTGATACCATCATCACCATCGCCAATGCCGCTCTTGCCGGTGACGAAGATGCGGTGACACTCACCTTGAATCAAGCTGGTACCGTCGCTGATAATGCTCAACTAACTCTTAATCCAGTATCTGGCACCGATGGCTACGAGCAACTAGCGATCGCGACCGAAGGGTTGGCCAGCACCGTTGATCTGACTGCCGTCGGTATTGAGGAAGTAACCATCACTGGGGATCAAGACCTAACCCTCACCAATGCCCTGGCCAACACCGCTACCAAGCTAGATGCCTCCGAGTTTGAGGGTGATTTATCCGTGATATCTGGTACCGGAACCATTGACTTTACAGGTGGTCTCGGTGATGATACTTTCACGGTCAACGGCTTTACCAGTGCGGATATCGTCGATGGTGGTGAAGGGACTAACACCCTAGAAGTGACCGCCGCTAATGCCGAAGGGATTACGGCCGAGAATGACAATATTACCAACATCCAAACCTTAGCCTTAATCAGTCCTGGTACTGCTGGCGCTACCCTACGGGCTGACCTTATCGGTGATGAAATCACTACGGTGGAGCTAGGAGGGGGGACTTTTGGTGCTTATACTATTCGCTTCAACGCGGGCAATAACACCTTAACCACTTTAGGCAACACTGGTGCTTTAGACGTTCAAGCGGAAGGCACTGCCACTACCGATGCCCTCACCCTGAATATCGATGGAGCAGAGGCAAACAATCTCACTTTGACCTCTTTGACGTTAAACAACGTCGATCGACCGAGCGAGCAACTTACCATCAACTCCACCGATGCTCCCGCTGGCCACACAATTGGGGCTGTCACCCTGCCTGATACCAACGGCGTAAATAACGCGATTACCATCACTGGTAACTCCACTTTGACTATTGGTGGTGCAGTGACGGCGGACGAAATCGACGCTTCTGGCATGACCGATGGTGCGGCACTGGTGATGAATGGCAATTCTGCCATTGCCATCTCCATCACTGGTTCGGAAGGCGATGACCGATTAGTTGGTAGTATTTTGCGAGACAGTATTAGCGGTGGGGGTGGTAATAATAATATTACTGGTGGTCTCGGTACAGACCAACTCACCGGTGGCGGCGGTATCGACACATTTGTCCAGGGGACTGCTGACAGTGCGGCTCGATCTGCGATTAGTGGTGCGGCGGCAGATACCTTTACTGCCAATGGAACTATTACCTTTGCACCAGTTGGTACCTCTGCTGTCCCCAACGTCGATATCATCCGAGGATTCGTGGGCGGTGCTAATGGTGACATACTGGACTTGAATTTTGCCGCGGCAGCAGTTACGGGTATTGGCGTAGCGAATAACAATCTGGCGGCTAACACCAACTACTTCTTGTCTGGTAACTTTACCCTTGGCACGGGCGTATTTACTATTACCTCCGATGGCGGTGGTGCCGACACCTTGATCATTCAAGGTAATGGTGGTGCTAACTTCTTTGGGGGCGCTAACGCTTCCTCGATCGTGTTACTTGGCCTTAACAGTAACAACTTAGTGGCTGCTAACATCATCTAGGTCTGAAGTGATTGACTTTAGATCTTGAATAGAACCCAATCCCTTTATCGGGATTGGGTTTTTAGTTTTTTCTAGTTCCAGGGTTCTACCTTTGCGTCCTGTGGGTAACGCACAGAAAACGGGTTTCTCCGAGAAACCCGTTTTCTACCTTTGCCCCTACTTTTTCAGCTTTTCTGGGGGAAGTAGTAGGGTTAATTCATGAATTAACCCTACCTTTGATAAGGGGGGTGATAGCTTCAATTTCCTCGCGACTTTTCTGGGGGAAATCGCTTTAAGAGTTGCTGCTTGGAATACTGTAGGAGTAAAGGGGTAAATTCTTCCGGGGACAATTGTAAAATCCGGCTGATAATAGCTTGCAGTGGTGGGTCTAACTCACCGAAGCGGACTCGGAGCAGGTTTTCCACCACCAGACGTTCCCCCTCTTGCAGACCCCGTTCTTCTCCTTCGGCCAGTGCCTCTTGATAGACTCTCGTTTGTTTTAAATCACTTAGTCCAAACATAGCTTCAATTTCCTCGCGACTTTTCTGGGGGAAGTAGTAGGGTTAATTCATGAATTAACCCTACCCTTGATAAGGGGGGTGATAGCTTCAATTTCCTTGCGACTTTTCTGGGGGAAATCGCTTTAAGAGTTCCTGCTTGGAACACTGTAGGAGTAAAGGAGTAAATTCTTCTGGGGACAATTGTAAAATCCGGCTGATAATAGCTTGCAGTGGTGGGTCTAACTCACCAAAGCGGACTCGGAGCAGGTTTTCCACCACCAGACGTTCCCCCTCTTGCAGACCCCGTTCTAAACCCCGTTCTAGACCCCGTTCTAGACCCCGTTCTTCTCCTTCGGCCAGTGCCTCTTGATAGACTCTCGTTTGTTTTAAATCACTTAGTCCAAACATAGCTTCAATTTCCTCGCGACTTTTCTGGGGGAAGTAGTAGGGTTAATTCATGAATTAACCCTACCGGCTCTTCTAGGTTCTGTGTGATAAGTTTAACTTACAATATGATCGATCTTTGTGTCCTCTGTGTCTGGAGTGGTTCCCTCCACTCCCTCGCCAGCAGGACTGTATCTCAGAATACATTTTACCCACCAAATCCAAAAGAGCCAATCTAGGGGACATGGCTCTTTTCCTGTATAATCAAGTCTTAATTTTATGACTTGCCATTATATTTGAGGAAAATCTATGAATTGGACAGAGGGATATGTATTGGAAGTTAACTACACTAGCGGCTTTTACGGCGAGTTAAGTCCCCTAAAATTAGGTTTAGCCACTCTGATTAAATCCATTCAACCCCCCGATTCTAGCCAAGAATTTACCTATTGTGAATTGGCCTGTGGTCAGGGTTTTACCACGAATATTTTAGCGGCAACCTATCCCCACGCCCAATTTTATGCCAATGATTTCAATCCTAGTCATATCGCCACGGCTAGAGATTTAGCGGCCAAGGCGGGGATGAAGAATATTCTTTTCTTTGATGATAGTTTTGAGGAATTTTTAGAGCGAGATTTACCTCAATTTGACTTCATCAGTCTGCACGGAATTTATAGCTGGATTAGTGCCATAAATCGCCAAGCAATAGTTAATTTTATTCGCCGCAATCTCAAGGTGGGGGGATTAGTTTATATCTCCTATAATGCCCTTCCGGGTTGGTCAGCAGCGATGCCGATGCAGGCTTTAATGTTGCGTCATGGTCAACACAGTTCCGAACCAATTTTAACCCGCATTGAACAGGCTCTTAATTTTACAGGAGAATTATTAGAAGCTAATGCTAGTTATTTTGCCCAAAATCCAATTTTAAAAAGTCGTTACGAGCGCCTAAAGGAACAAAATCGTTATTATTTAGCTCACGAGTATTTCAATCAGGAATGGAATTCTTTTTACTTCGATGAAGTGGCGAAAGAATTAGAGGATGCTAAACTTAAATATGTGGGTTCTGCCCATATTAATGACCATATTGATACAGTCAATCTCTCCCCAGTTGCCCAAGAAAAATTAGCCAAAATCAGCGACCCAATCTATCGGGAAGTGGTGCGAGATTTCTTTCTTAATAGCCAATTCCGTCGTGATATTTTTAGTCGAGGCTCCTTAGGTTTAACCCTCCAAGAACAGGTTAAACAACTAGAAGAAACTCGGTTTGCCATGATTGTTAATCCCGCAATTATCAAGTTCGAGCATCAGTTTCCCGTGGGAGAAGTTAAGTTACAGGAGACAGTTTATCAGCCAATTTGTGAAGTTTTGGCGGAATCTCCCCAAACTTTACTGCAACTAAAAAATCACCCCAAAACCTCAAATATTAACTTAAATGGTCTTTCCCAAGCTCTGATGATTTTAACTGGTATTGGCTATATTCATCCTGCTGTGGATGAGCAAACTTGCCAACAACGGAAACCATCTACTGATGCTTTTAATAATGCAGTGAAAGCGAAAGCAGTCTATAGTGAGGAATTAAGCTTTTTAGCTTCTCCTTTGATTGGGACTGGAGTAGTGGTCAATCGTTTAGAACAATTATTCCTCTTGGCTAAATCCTATAACCAAGATGCAGTACAATTTGTTTGGCAAAATTTGGCAAGTCAAGGCAAAAAAGTGGTTAAAGATGGGAAACCTTTGGAAACAGAGGAGGAAAATATTACGGTTCTTCCGAACTTACACTGTGGAAAATTCCCCAAGCTCCCTCTCTGTCCAGCAATGCTCTAAAGTTGATAAATATCAATCTAACAAAAACTCAAAGCCCTATTATACAAGCTTTACAAGTATGAGTTGTTGATAGTTTGACATGACAGGTTCGGTAGAGCCAATATTACTCATCTGAAAACAGTGTACGAGGAGTTTAGTCAAGGACGTTTACTAACATTGCAAAAACTGGGTATTGAGTAAATACTAAGTAAGTAATCTCATTGTAATCGGCTACTTAGATAGGTGGTGCGTTACGACGGATTGTTACTTTCAAGTCAAAGCAGTAATTTTTGCCGTTACGTTTTACTACTTAGTGGTGCGTTACGACGGTTTGTTACTTTCAAGTCAAAGCAGTAATTTTTGCCGTTACGTTTTACTACTTAGTGGTGCGTTACGACGGTTTGTTACTTTCAAGTCAAAGCAGTAATTTTTGCCGTTACGTTTTACTACTTAGTGGTGCGTTACGACGGTTTGTTACTTTCAAGTCAAAGCAGTAATTTTTGCCGTTACGTTTTACTACTTAGTGGTGCGTTACGACGGTTTGTTACTTTCAAGTCAAAGCAGTAATTTTTGCCGTTACGTTTTACTACTTAGTGGTGCGTTACGACGGATTGTTACTTTCAAGTCAAAGCAGTAATTTTTGCCGTTACGTTTTACTACTTAGTGGTGCGTTACGACGGTTTGTTACTTTCAAGTCAAAGCAGTAATTTTTGCCGTCTAACTACGTTTTACTACTTAGTTGATGATAGGTGGTGCGTTACGACGGATTGTTACTTTCAAGTCAAAGCAGTAATTTTTGCCGTCTAACGCACCCTACGTTTTGCTACTCTAAGCTGAAAAGGTCATGGACAGAGTAACATCTACTAACTGCCTTGTCTTCACTAGCGGGGAATATTTGCCTCGACAATTGCCACTTTCTGGGGTATCGGGGGAAGTCCCCACAATCTGAGCTGCTTCCCCTATCTTGACTAATCTCTGTGCCTTAACAAAACCTAGTTAAAAACCCCCACCCTAGCTAGGTTGGACGAGATTATTTAAGCCATAAACCACTTTAGCGGTGATAATCTTATCCTGATCGGTAAGTTCTTCTAACACCTCTTTTCCCTGGACTAAATAGCCAACAACCGAATAACGACCATCCATGAGATTAAACCCCGGAGGAGTTAATTCATTGGGAATAGAGCGATATTGCTTAGTTTTCGGGTCAATAAACCCCTCTTCTGCACCGACGGGATCCCCAGTTTGCACAAAGAAATTATCTTCGCTGCGAATGAAGGGTAAACCGTCATAAAAACCCCGTTGGACTAAATCCACAAAGTTACCCCCATTAATCGGAGCGCTGTAACCATCCACAACGATACCTATCTAAAATACTTGTAGGCTTTTAGGGGAACCCTTGTCAATAGGTGAGAAAACCGATCAAAGCCATTATCAGTTATCAGTTATCAGTTATCAGTTATCAGTTATCAGATGTGAGTTATCAGTTCACCCATTACTGTTTACTGAAAAAAGGCTCCCCAATTCCCCAATTCCCCACTTCCCCAATTCCCCACCTCCCCACTTCCCCACCTCCCCAATTCCCCATCTCCCCAATTCATAATTTATAATTTATAATTCCCACTCCCTTTTTCACCTTTTGACTTCTTATGACTATTATCGTCGATTATCGCTTTCCGCCCGCTATTAATGCCGAAAAACAGGCAAAAACGATCGCTATCGGTCAAACCGCCGGCACTTGGAGCGAGCGCCACAGTCATCGTCAAGAGCAGCTGCAACAACACCTAGCGGAAGTGGTGGGGATCAGGGAGGAAGCCGACGGTTATAAGGTGGCTAGGGTGCGTTTTCCCCAGATAAACGTTGAAAATGACATCGCCAGTCTTTTAACCATGATTTTCGGCAAATATTCCATGGCTGGAGCAGGAAAAGTGGTGGGGGTGTATCTCCCCGAAAGCTACGGCACAAAAGCCAAGCTGGGAATCACAGGAATTAGGCAACGTTTGGGGGTTTATGATCGACCTCTAGTCATGGCAATTTTTAAACCCGCTTTAGGACTATCGGCCCAAGATCACGCCGATATCCTGCGAGAAGTGGCTTTTGCTGGCTTAGACGTGATTAAAGATGATGAAATCATGGCGGATCTTCCCGTGGCTCCCACCCACGAGCGCCTAGATTGTTGTCGCCGAGTTTTGGAGGAAGTGCGGCAGCAAACCGGTAGAAATGTTCTCTATGCGGTCAATGTCACTGGAAAAGCGGACGAATTGCAGAGAAAAGCCCGTTTATTAGTGAAACATGGGGCTAATGCCCTATTATTAAACGTTCTTACCTACGGTTTTTCCGTTTTAGAAGCTTTAGCCAGTGATCCGGCGATCGATGTTCCTATTTTCGCCCATCCTGCCTTTGCCGGAGCGATGTGTGCCGGTAGCGATACGGGATTAGCCTATTCTGTGGTTTTGGGGACGATGATGGCCCACGCAGGAGCCGATGCGGTGCTATATCCCGCCGCCTACGGTAGTTTACCCTTCGATCCGCAGGAGGAGGGCAAAATTCGCGATATTTTGCGCGATAGAAACGTTTTTCCGGTTCCCTCGGCCGGCATTCGTCCAGGTATTGTTCCCCAGGTCCTTGGGGATTACGGACGTAATGTTATCCTCAATGCGGGAACTGGAATTATGGACCACCCATCGGGACCGGCCAGTGGTGTGAGGGCTTTTTTTGAAGCTTTAGCCAGAATAGAAGCGGGTGAGTCCTTTGATCCGGCCAATTTGCCAGAAGGAGCCTTAAAACAGGCAATTCTAGAGTGGGGTTAAGCGCAACTTTTTCAAATGCACTATAGACACATTTTGTCAAGCATTTTTAGAAAATTTAACAAATAACTTCCCGTTTTAGATAGGGTTGCAGCACTTCCGGCACTTTTACTGTCCCGTCCGGCTGTTGATAATTTTCTAGGACAGCGGCCATAGTACGACCGATCGCTAATCCCGAACCGTTGAGGGTGTGGACAAAATTAGTGCCTTTTTGTCCTTTTTCTTTAAAGCGAATATTTGCCCGTCGTGCCTGAAAGTCTCTAAAATTAGAACAACTGGAAATTTCCCGATAGGTATTAGCCGAAGGTAGCCACACTTCTAAGTCATAACATTTGGCTGCCGAAAAACCCAAGTCACCGCTACACAATTCAATCACCCGATAGGGCAACTGTAAAGCTTGCAGGATTGCCTCCGCATTAGCGACTAAACTTTCGTGTTCCCCAGCAGAAGCGTCAGGATGGACGATTTTGACCATTTCCACCTTATTAAATTGATGCAAACGGATCAAGCCCCTCGTATCTTTGCCATAGCTGCCCGCTTCTCGACGAAAACAAGGGGTATAGGCACAGTGTTTGATCGGTAATTGCTCCGATGAGAGGATTTCATCGCGATAAAGGTTAGTTACGGGTACTTCTGCCGTTGGTGCTAACCAAAGCTCATCATCTCGACATTTAAAGCTTTCTTCCGCAAATTTCGGCAGTTGTCCCGTCCCGCGCAGGGAGTCACTATTAATCAAAATTGGCGGTAAAACTTCTGTATAACCGGCGACAATATGGCGATCGAGCATAAAATTAATTAAAGCTCTTTCTAGGGCTGCCCCGAGGGCGATAAGATTAACAAAACGACTCTGGGCGATCTTTACTGCCCGTTCAAAGTCTAAAATGCCCAATTTTTCCCCAATTTCCCAGTGAGGCAAAATATTCGGGTTGGTGGGTTTATATTCCTCTCCCCAGCGTCTGACTTCGACATTTTCCCGTTCATCCTTACCGATGGGAGTGGTTTCACTGGGTAAATTGGGTAAATCTAAGATTTTTTGGTCAATGGCCGCTTTAATGGCTTTTTCCTGCGGTTCTAATTGAGCTAGTTTACTTTTAATCTCGTTTCCTTCTGTTTTCATTGCCAAAATTTCGGGACTGTTGACATCGCTGCCACTTTTCACTTTTTGTCCCACCAGTTTACCGATTTCGTTACCCCGGGCCTGTAAACTGCTGCGTTCTAACTCTAAAGCCTTTTGTTGTTGATTTAACTGGAGAATAGGGGCAATATCATAACTACCTCCCCGACTATCTAAGCGTTTCTGCACTTCCTCTGGATTTTCTCTAATTTGCTTTAGGTCTAACATGGTACGAGTCAGTAAAAAGTAAAAATTAAGTGGGGGAGTCGGAGAATCGGCAGCCCGAGGGGAAATGTTGTCAACCGCTAACCAAAGGTCAATAATAACTCAAAACTTAACTAAAATATCGGTTAAAAGCCGCCGGTAAAATTAGCGGTATATTTAATTGTGGTGTCTGGAGTTAAGTCTCATGCTAAAGTATCTGCCTGTTAAATTACTGCGTTTTTTAGCGATTAGCTGTCTTGTAACGTTAATTTCTCTAGGATTTGACCGTTTACACCCCGTTAAAGCTAATCCCACCCTCATAGCTCAAAATGCTTGGGCCGGGGCCTCCTTCCCCGTGGAAAACTTCCAAACCTACACCTCTGGTTTCGGTTATCGTTTCTCTCCCATGGATGGCAGTCAACAATTTCATGCCGGTTTAGATATGGCCGCACCCTTAGGCAGTTATATTCGCAATTGGTGGACCGGCAGAATCGTCGAATTATCCGATAATACAGGCTGTGGCACCATGATTAAGATGCAATCGGGTCAATGGACGCATATTTATTGTCATCTCATGGGTTCGGTTCAATCCGATAGCCGCGGTACTTTTTTGATTGACAGGTCAGGAGGAATCGTCCTTACTCTCGGTCAGGATATACCAGCAGGGGCCCGCATGGCTAGAGTGGGAATGACCGGACGCACCACCGGACCACACCTGCACTGGGGACTGATGTACGGCAATCAATACGTTGACCCCGCTTTGGTTTTAAATGCTATGTACGGATCTAATCCTTCCGGTAATACTTAAGAGAATCTGCGATCGCATTCTGTTGAGAAAAAACATCGCTGCCCGGATTTAGTGAATAACGAGGGACACTGCTAAAATTAAGCTGATCGATTCAGGTATATCCAGATAAAATGCGAATATTAACCCTTGTACCGGGAGGAATTAGCAATCAACTGCTGTTTTTTCCCACTCTAGAAACCCTCCGGCAAACTTACCCCCAAAGCAGCATTGATGTTTTGGTCGAACCTAGGGCAAAGGCTGCCTATCGTCTCTGTCCCCAGGTTAAGGAAGTGCTTTTATTTGACTATCGAGATCAGTACGGATTAGCGGATTATTTAAATATTTTGGGAGTAATTCGGGACCGGGAGTACGAAATCGCCATTAGTCTCACCAATCGTCCTGCTATCAATCTTTTACTCTGGTTAAATGGTGTTCCCAACCGTATAGGCTATGAAAATAATGGCAGCTGGTTCTTATCGGAACAAGTACCCCGGCCAACGGAAGGCTATCTAGCGGATAATTATCACGCACTGGTCAAAGGGTTAAAGATTGCCCCACCCTGTCCACCTTTAAAACTAACCTTGAATCGCGATGATATCGATTGGGCCGAAATGGAGCAGCAACGCCTCAACATCAAGGATAGCGGCTATATTCTCCTCTACGCCGGCGGTAGCGATCTGAGCATCAGCCAAGGACTGGAAACGCTTTATCCCCTGGAGAGTTGGCTAGAAATTATCCAAGGCATTCGCCATCAACAACCGGATTTACCAATTGTCGCGATCCAGGGAGAATTGGATGAAGCTTGGGTTTTAGCACTCAAAGCCATGGATAATAACTTAAAAGTGTCCAGAACGGCCGATATCGGTAAAATGGCCGCTATGATCGCCGGGGCTAATTTATTGTTAGCTACCGAAAGTGTCCCTTTACAGTTAGCCGTGGCCGTGGGAACCTATACCCTATCTCTGCTGGTTCCTTCGTTGTCTAAGAGAGTTTTACCGAGCGGGGGAGAGCTGCATCGATATATTGAGGCTAATACGGGAAAAGTCGCCGATATTACTCCCGAAACTGTCCTGAAAAAGATTTGGGGCAGGTAAATAATCGGGTTTCGATCGCTTTTCTTGTGGCTCGAAACCCGAAAAAAATCGGCATCAAGGCTCAATTTTGCGATTGAGATAACTGACTTTTCAAGGATTCTAGGGAGGCCCAACGACCATCGATGGCAGTATTTTCCGGAAGCAGAAAATCGGGTGGTTGACAATTGGCTCCGCAGAGTTGACGGGGGGGCAAAGTTAGACACAACTGCTCGTATAACCACATTTGCGGGTCAAAATCCCCGTTAGGATCGAGGGTTTCCGAGAGGTCTTCGTAGGCTATTTCTCGCTCTAGAGGATAGGAGCTATCGTAGTCTTTATTTTTGTCTAGCCAGATTAATTCGGAAGTGTTTAATTGCAGACGATGATTATATTGTTGTAAACAGCGATCGCAGGTTAAGGTGACGATGGTTTCTGCTTTCACCGATACTTCCAAAAAATTGCCCCCATGTCTAACCAGCAAGGTCCCCCGCACCGGTGTCAAGGTTTCTAGACCAGGGATAAAATTATCGATGATGATCACTCTTTGTCGATCAGGAGATTTGAGGAGGTGGGGGATAAAAATAGTTTCCATAGATAACTCCTGTATCATTTATCGGTTATCAACTGCGTTAGCGAGTAACGCCATCATAATTGCTCGGTGACAATCTTTCTTTTATTAGTTTATCGCAGCCCCGACCTCTAGAGACATAGACCAGTCCTAGACTGTGGGGTGTAGGGTGTATTTTCAGTGAACAGTGAACAGTAAACAGTAATCAGTGAACTGAAAACTCACATCTGATAACTGATAACTGATAACTGATAACTGATAACTGACTCCTGGATTTGACAGGCTGTCTGTTGATCGATCGAGAAAGTTTCCTCAGAATTGGGAGTATATGCACAAAGATACTCCTATGTCAACGGTTTTGAAAAATTTTCTTCCTCGCCTCGGTGGATTGGTTATTGTTGCACTGCTCTGCTCGCTTGTGCTGGGGGGATTGCCTCGGCAGGGAAAAGCAGCTCAATCAGTACATTTATCCTACTGGTTGCGATCGGGAATTGAACAACTAGAGGCGGGTAATTATCAGCAAGCTTTGCAGGATTTCAATCAGTCGGTCGAACAGGAAAATAACTTGGCCCTAGCCTACAGTAATCGCTGTTTAACTGAGATTTATTTACAGGATTATCTGCACGCGTGGCAAGACTGCACTCGCTCTTTACAACAGCAATCCGATAATTATCTAGCCTATTTCCATCGGGGTTTAGCTTTTTATCGTTTGGGAGATTATCCACAGGCGCTGACCGATTATAACCAGACTATCCGACTAAAACCCACCTATTATCAAGCCTACTATAATCGGGGTTTAGTTCAGGCGGCCATGAAAAATTATCCCCTTGCCCTAGCCGATTTTAATCAATCCTTGCGTCAAATTACTAACCAGCAACCCGACACTTTAGCCACTATTTATAATGATCGAGGTTTATCTCATTTAGCCCTCCATAATTTTACCTCAGCCAAGGCGGATTTTAATCAAGCTCTCCGGTTAAATAAAAATAACGCCTCAGCCTACTATAATCTAGCTTGTACCGCTCACCAATTAGGTGAATACGACCGATCGATCGCCGATTTAAATCGGGCGATTGCCATCGATCCTTTTTATGCCGATGCCTATATTAGAAGGGGATTACTGCGGCATCAATTGGGTTATTATCAATCGGCTTTAGCGGATTTAAATCAAGGAGCAAATCACCTCTATCACCAGGGATTGCACCAAAATTATCAGCAAATCCTCGCCCTAATTGAGCAGATTCACCAACAGTTACTTTCCCTACCATCTCCCATTGTTTAAAAGAGAGATCAATATTATAAAGGAAAGCGCTTCATGGCTGTGACGGCGAGACGGGCATTATCTTTAAGGACTTGGGAAACCCGGGGAATTTGGGGAATTTGCCAGAGAACATCAACGGTGCGCCGCAATAATCGCACTAGATCTCCCTCATCGAGGCTAGTATTTTCGCACAATTCTGGCCAGGATGTCCCCTGGGCCCAACGGGAGGCAATCCCCATCAGTTGGGTTTCTAACCAGACGGGAATAGTGATATCGTAGCGAGATTGAGCTTGATAGAGTAAACGGCGAACTTCTCGCAGACCGGGGGAATTTCCCTCTCCTTGTCGCAAAATATCGATAACTTCTGGCACAGGCGGGTAATTGCACCAAGTATCGGGGCGAGGGGGTTCCGTAATCATGGCGCTGATGGCGGCGGCTAGTTGGCTAGGAGTCAATCTGTCCAAATCTCCCGACATCATCGCTAATCCTAACCAGAGTTCATTTTCCCCGCGAATAGTGGCCGCCGCTTCTCCGAGGGGGGTGGGCAAATAACCCTCTAATGCCTGAAATTCTCGCAAAATCTCGATTAGATTCAGAAATTCTTCCCAGTAGTAGGATTTACGCGATTGTTGTTTTTGGTATTTAATCTGGGTCTTGTGTAACTTATCGCGAGCAAGCTCTCGATCGTAGTATAATTTCATCAATCGCCCCGGATTTTTGCGTTTTTGCAGGGGATGAGCGGCAATTTGACTATTGACAATTTCAAGTCTTTGTGCTTGGGTTTCCAGTTCCGCCACTGGTGGGATGCCCTGTACTTGTTGGGGGATTAAATCGGCGATCGCCTGAGTATTTTCCTCACCCTTGCGCCACCCCCCTAGGGAAACTGCTTCTAGGGAAGGGGGTATCAGTTCGCCTAATGCCGCAGGAGCGAGAAAACCTTGATCGATCTCGCTAATATCGGCATAGGCGGCTAAATACCAGCGATTATCACTGCCTAAACAAACAAGGGTTCGCACTTGACCGGCTCCGTGCAGGGTGTTGACAAAGATAGCGGGGACGGGGACGGGAACCTTAATATGTTTGCCCTTGAGATGGAGGATAGTTCCGACGGGAATATTCGGCAATTTTAGATGTATTTCCTGTCTTTTCTGGGCTTCTGACTGACTAGCGATGATTTTATACAGTCTTTCTTCTTCCCGCAGTCTTTCCCGTAGCTTTTCGTAACTAAAGACCTGCTCTCGTTCGATTCCGGCTAACTCCATATCCAACTTAGCTAATTCGGTGGTTAAGGCGGTAATCTGTTGTCGTTCGGGGCTTAACTTCAAACGAGCGAGATATTCGGCGAAACTGCGCTCTAAGAGGTCTTTTACCTCCTCTAGACTGTGTTTTTGCAGGAGATTTAAGACCATGCCGTAACTGGGCGCAAAACAGCTTTGCAGGGGTTCCGGTTGGGCGGTGGCCAGAAAAGCCGCTTCTTTTGCCCCTTCAAAGGGCGTTTGTACTGTCACCACATGGCCGACTGCGTCCATTCCCCGGCGACCGGCCCGGCCGGCAATCTGGACAAATTCCGAGGGAGTCAGCATACTATGACCATCATCGGTGCGCTTGGAGAGGGCCGAGATAACGGTGGTGCGGGCGGGCATATTAATCCCGGCCGAGAGGGTAGCGGTGGCAAAAACCACCTTAATTAAACCGGCTTCAAAAAGTTGTTCGACTAATTCTTTCCAGAGGGGTAAAATCCCAGCATGGTGAACACCACAGCCCCGGGTGAGGGGTTCCACTTGGTCGGCGCGCACCAGTTGGGAAGCACTGGCTAGGAATTCAAACAGTTGATTTTTCGTCTCGGGGTCGGCGGTTAAGAGGCTGAGGAGTTGCTCGTCAGACTGGGGGTTATTAGCGAAAAAAGCCAGTAATTTTTGCTGTAGGGGCGGATTTTCGACGGCAAAGAAGGAAAGGGCCAGTTCTTGCAGATTGGGATTATCTTCCAGAAAGAAAATGAGTAAACGGTAGTAAATGGCTCTTGCTTCTTCTTGATTAACGAGATTGAGGTTTTTTAGCTCTCGAATCGCCTGATCGCAACCTTTACGGCTGAAAATGACGTAAATGGCTGGGAGCATATCCTTGTCCCGCAGAGTGGTGACAATCGAGGCAATGGTGGGACAATCTTCTCGTTTTAAGCGTCGGGAGCTGCCCCGAGGGGCTTTAGGACGCAGTTTCGGGTTAACTTTGCTCTGTTTTGGGTCGAGCAGCGGGAATAATCCCTCTTTATTGACGAAATAAAAGCGCAGGGGGACGGGACGAAAATCGGAGTTAATTAGCTCGCAGCTGGAGGTCTGTTTATTGTCGCCGGATTGGGGCAGTTGCCGCACCCAGTTAATCCAGTCGGTGAGTTCTCCCGGGTTGCCGATGGTGGCGGAGAGGGCTACTAATTGGATACTAGGGGGACAGTAGATAATTGATTCTTCCCAAACGGTGCCGCGACCTCGATCACTGATATAGTGACATTCATCGAGAACCAGGGTTTCCACGTTTTCTAGGGAAGTGCCTACCTGACCAATCGGGGTTTGGTACAGCATATTGCGAAAAATTTCTGTAGTCATGACTACAATTAATGCTGAAGGATTGATCACCACATCGCCGGTAATTAATCCCACTTCCGCAAACAGCAGCGGGGAATCCTCATCGCCATCGGTGGGGGTACGACCGAATTTTTCTTGAAAATCCCGGAATTTTTGGTTAGAAAGAGCTTTCAGGGGAGTGGTGTAGAAAACCCGTTTGCCCCTTTCTAGGGCGCGATAGATAGCGTATTCTCCGATTAAAGTTTTGCCGGAACCCGTGGGAGCGCAGACAACCACTGATTTACCGGCAGCAAGAGCAGCGATCGCCGATTGCTGGAAGTCGTCGAGTTTAAAGGGAAAAATGGTTTTGAGATCCAAAGAAGTAGGGTTTAGGGACTCTTTCACGTCAAGTCTAAGAGGAGAAATTTTTTTAATTGTGGCTATTCTGACTGGCTTTTTTTATTCTAGTCGAAAAAAGCAGACTTCTAGAAACTAGGGATAAGCTTAACCTTTGGGGGTGATGCCCAATCCCATCATACTTCATCTGTATAAGAAATGCTGTAAGCTAAGAGGTATTTAAACCGCTTATTCTTAGATTAGCAGGATCTCTCCCAATCCCTTTGCTGTTGACTCTTGCCTCTTGCCTCTTGCCTCGTCTCAACAAAAAATTTAAATTACGAACAGCTTATCACTAATAATTGTCTCTCTATTTTGTCCTTAGCTTGATTAATTATACTTACTGATCATGATTAAGTTTCGTCCTCAAGACTGTCTAGTTTTAGTGGTTGATGATGTCAGTAAAAATCTAGAATTGGCTGTGGAGATTCTTGATTCTGCTGGTTATGAAACTGCTTGCGCTAGTAGTTTTCAACAGGCAATAGAACGAGTAAAAACTGCTAATCCTGACCTAATTCTTCTTGACTTAATAATGCCAAAAAAGCGGGGGCTAGAACTTTGCCGAAGACTAAAAAGCGATAATTTATACGCTCATATACCGATTATTTTTGTAACAGATAGTAAAGAAAAAGAAGATATTATCAATGCTTTTAATTCTGGGGCTTTGGACTATATAACTAAACCCTTTCATAGTTGGGAACTGTTAGCCAGAGTTAAAATTCATTTAGAACTAAAAAAAACTCAAGAAGAATTAAAAAATATCAATTCTCAACTAGAAAAGCTAGTCAGAACTGATAGCCTAACTGGGGTAAATAATCGTCGAGAGATTCTCGCCTTGGGCGAGAAAGAATGGCAACGATGTCATCGTTATCATCGTTATTTTTCGGTTTTAGTCATCGATATAGACCATTTTAAACATATTAACGATACCTTTGGTCATGTCCTGGGAGATAAAACTTTAATTACTATCGCTGGGGCAATTAAAAACTGTCTGCGTCAAGTGGATAGTTTTGGGCGCTTTGGGGGCGAGGAATTTGTCGCTATTCTCCCAGAAACTAATCTTGAGGATGCTGGAACCTTAGCCCGGCGCATTTGTCAAGTAATTAACCAGCTAAATCTTGAAATTGATCGACAAAAAGTGCGAGTTACTGCTAGTATTGGTGTGGCAACATTTAGCCCCCAAGATAATAATCTAGAAACGGTGATCGAGCGGGCGGATCGTGCTATGTTCGCCGCTAAAAATCAAGGTAGAAATCGAGTTAGTCTAGGTAAAACAGTATGAAAAATTTGTTATTTATTCTTGGTTTTTTGCTCTTAGGTGTAGCCCCAAGTTTTAGCGCCGATCTCGATACAATTATACGCCGGGGAAAATTAATTGTCGCTGTCAAAAATAATCTCCCTCCCCTCGCTTTCCTTGATTCCCAGGGCAATCTGCAAGGATTGGAAATCGACATCGCTAAACGTCTAGCGGCAGAAATTCTCGGTTCTGACAGTGCTATTATTCTTAAACCCGTTAGTAATCAAGAACGTTTACAGGTGGTGATTGATGATCGAGTAGATTTCGCGATCGCTCGTGTGGCGATTACTCCTGCACGTCAGCGCTTAGTGGATTTTAGCCCCTTTTATTACCTCGATAGCAGCGGTTTTGTGACAAAAAACCCGCAATTGCAGCGTTTAGAAGACTTAGCTAACTCTAGAATCGCCGTACTCAACGGCTCGACGACAATCGCCCTTGTGCGTTCCAATTTACCTAACGCTACCCTGCGCGGGGTTGCTTCCTATCAAGAAGCTTTTAATTTACTGGAAACGGGGGAAATAGACGCTTTTGCGGCTGATAATAGCCTTTTAACTGGTTGGGTGCAGCAATTCCCCAATTATCGTCAATTACCGATCCAGTTGGGGGCGATCGCTCTAGGAGTGGTTCTCCCTAAAGGTTTACAGTACCAAAGTCTCCGAGAACGCGTCAACCAAGCGATCGAGCGGCTAGAATCCTCTGGCTGGTTAGTAGAACGGGTGAACTATTGGGGACTCCCCCAGAGAATTCGCGAAATGGGGAGATAGGGTGATGGGGTGTGGGAAGTGGGGTGTGAGGAGTGGGGTGTGGGGAGAAGGGAGTTTTTTGCTGTGAATAGTGAACAGTGAACTGAAAACTCACATCTGATCACTGATTACTGATCACTGATCACTGATCACTGATAACTGACTAAATCCTGCTATAATCTGATGGAATAAGTATAAAAATATTAATTGCTCGATCGCTAATTATGGAAGATACCCTACCGCTTATTTACGTTTCTGGATTGCTAATTTTCGTGATTGGTTTAGGAATTTTTGTCATCGTGCAAATCTTTAAAACCCGTCGAGTGGAAGGAACCTTTAACAAGCTACAAAAGAAATTGCAAAAAGAAAAAGGTACAGCTAAAGAATACTATGAATTAGGGAGCCTTTATCTGGATAAAAAACTCTATGTTCAAGCCTTGAGTTTACTACAAAAGGCTTTAAAAATGTCTGAAGAAGAAAGCATCGAACCAGAAAATCAAGCCCTAATCTATAATGCGATCGGTTTTTCCTATTTTGCCCAAGAACAATTAGAATTAGCGATTCGTAACTACAAAGAGGCAATTAAACTTTATCCTCAATACTCGATCGCTCTCAATAATCTTGGCAATGTTTACGAAAAGAAACAAATGGCTAAGAAAGCTCTCGAAACCTACGAAGAAACTCTCAAATTTGATCCTAATAATACCGTAGCGAAAAAGCGCGCCGAATCCCTGCGTAAACGCTTCGCCGAATCGAAATAGTTTTGACTACTGATCAAATTCTTTTTAGAGATCGAAGAATCTTCGATCTCTTTCTTTATTTCAAGCCATAAAACACCACGATTAAAACTGGGGTTAAAATCGTCAAAATTAAATTTAGGGGCGCACCCAAACGGGTAAAATCGAGGAATTTATAGCCGCCTGGTGCATAAACCATGGTGTTAGTTTGATAGCCAATCGGTGTTAGATAACTATTAGAAGCAGCAAAGGTGACAGCATACATAAAAGCCAAAGGATTTAAACCCAAAGTTTTCGCCACTTCCACGGCGACGGGAATCATTAACACCACGGCGGCGTTATTAGAGAGGATTTCAGTTAAAACTGAGGTAATTAGATAGAAGAAAACTAATATCCAAAACCCCGAAAGATGGCCGCCGATAGCCACTAAATTATCTGCTAACCATTTAGTCGTTCCCGAGTTATCCATGGCAGTACCCAGGGGAATTAAACCCGCTAATAAAAAGATAATATCCCAACGAATGGAACCATAGACTTCCCCCGGTTTTAGACAGCCAGTAATTACCATTAAAACCACCCCAACTAAACTGGTGACGAGAATTGGTTGAATATCAAAAGCAGCAATAATAATCACCGACAAAGTAATTATTAAAGCAATCATGCCTTTATCCTTTCGCAGGGATTCGATATCTTTTTCTTCTAAGACTAATAATTCTCGCGTGGTTTGTAACCCAATAAAACTCTGTTTTGGTCCCTGAACTAAGAGCAAATCGCCAAACTTTAAAGGAATTTTCCCCAATCTTCCTTGTAGTAATTCCGAACCACGCCGAATCGCCAAAACCGTGGCATTATAACGCTGACGGAATTTTAGATCTTTTAAAGTTGTCCCAATTAAACGGGAATTAGAGAGAATCAAAACCTCGGCTAATTTTTCCTCACCTGTAGTAATTACCGATTCAATATCTCCTTTCTGAAATTTGACATCGGCAAAGATTTCTAAACCCCGTTCATCTTTGATTTTTAATAGTTCTTCCCGACTACTGTGAACGATTAAAATATCGCCAGCATTGAGAACTTTATCGGCTAAAGGTTGGGGTAAATGTACCTTATTTCTGATTAATTCCAACACATCAAAATCAAACTTTCTTTGTAGTCCACTTTGGTATAAAGTTTGACCGATAAGATTAGAACGAGGGCTAATAATTACCTCACTCAGATATACTTTAGAACCGTAATCATCGTCTAAAAATTCCCCTGTGGAAGATTTGCGATCGGGTAGTAATTTCGGGGCAAAAATTGTTAAATAAATCAACCCTGCTAAAAAAGTTACTAATCCTAAAGCAGTGAATTGAAATAAGCTAAATTCCCCATAACCCAGCTTGGCAGAAATACCACTAGCGAGAATGTTAGTAGAAGTTCCTACCACGGTAATCATCCCCGCTAAAACCGTGGCGTAGGAAAGGGGAATTAATAACTTAGAAGGAGAAATTTTTTGTTTTTTACACCAATCTTCGACGATGGGTAAAAAGATCGCCACCACTGCCGTGTTATTAATAAAAGCACTAATCGGCCCCACTAATGCTCCTAGGACAAATACCTGTTGGTGGGGACTTTTGCCACCCCAAACCAGCAAGCGATCGCGAATTACTTGAATCACTCCCGTGCGGGTAATTCCGGCACTAAGCACAAACATCGCCATCACTGTTACCGTGGCAGAATTACTAAACCCGGCGATACCTTCTTCGGGAGTAACTAAACCCAAAAGAATCAGGACAATCGCCACGCATAAAGCGGTTAAATCTACCGGTAGCCATTCCGCCACGAAAGCGACTAAAGCAACGACTAAAACCGTTAAAGTCAGAATAATTGGTGTTGGCATTGATTTATTTTTTCGTCATGAACCAGCGAATAAATAACTTCTCCAACTCGATCCAAACAAACATTAAGGCACTAAATCCAAAACAGATTAATAATTCCGTGCCACTAATCCATTGAGTGCCGAAGAAGCTTTGTAGAGGAGGAGCATAAATTAACAACAATTGTAGGATCGTTGTCAAGCCCACGGCGGCGATAATGTAAGGATTAGAGAAGGGATTCATTTGCACAGCTAACTGGGTATGGGAACGCACCGCTAAAGCGTGACCCATTTGTGCTAAACAGAGGGTAGTAAATACCATGGTTTTCCAGCGTCCGGGATCTCCGATTTCGGGGGTTGCCTGAGTATATTGGTAAGCCCAGTACATCATAATAATGGTGAGAATGGCAAAGACGATGCCGATGCGAATCATATACCAACCCAACCCGCGAGCGAAAATGCTTTCCCGGGGGCTAAAAGGTGGACGTTTCATCACATTAGGTTCGGCGGGTTCCATTGCCAGAGCAAGAGCCGGTAAACCGTCAGTAACAAGGTTCATCCAGAGGATTTGCAAGGGAGAAAGGGGTACACCGCCTAAACCGAGCAGAGGAGCCGCTGCAATGGTTAAAACCTCGCCAATATTACTGCCGAGAATGTATTTAATAAAGCGCCGAATGTTACTGTAAACCACGCGCCCTTCTTCAGTGGCAGCGACGATGGTGGCAAAATTATCATCCAGCAAAATCATATCGCTGGCTTCTTTGCTGACATCGGTTCCCGTAATGCCCATGGCGATGCCGATATCCGCTTGTTTTAGTGCCGGAGCATCATTGACTCCGTCCCCCGTCATGGCGACGAATTTGCCCCGTTTTTGCAAAGCTTGGACGATTCTCAGCTTATGTTCGGGAGAAACGCGAGCATAGACGCTCACACCATCTACCTCTGCCTCTAGGTCATTCTGAGACATTTTTTCTAATTCTTTACCCGTGATTACTCGCTCCCCGGCAGCAGCAATGCCCAATTCACTGGCGATCGCCTTGGCGGTTAATTGGTGATCCCCGGTAATCATAATCGGACGAATTCCCGCTTGACGACAGAGGGCAACCGCTTCTTTAACTTCTTTGCGGGGTGCATCGAGCATTCCCACCAATCCCAACCAAACCAAGGATTGTTCTTCACTATCTTCTCTTTCCGCTTCCGGCACTTCTGTCATCGGTTTATAGGAAAAACCTAAGACTCGTAGGCCATTACCCGCCATTTCGTCATTTTGTGCCAAAATACGGCTTCTTTGTTCAGCTGTTAAGGGTTGACTTTCCGCCCCAACTTGGATCAGAGAACAGCGTTCGAGAATTAATTCCGGTGAGCCTTTGGTAAACATTAAATAGGCAGAATCCCCCAAACCTAACTGGGCATTCTCACAGATTACTGACATTCTCTTTCGTTCGGAAGAAAAGGGAAATTCGCCTAAACGAGGGCTTTTTGGTTCCAATGCTTCCCGATATAGTCCTCCTTTACCCGCCAACGTCAGTAAAGCTCCTTCGGTGGGATCGCCTAAAATTGACCATTCTTGCGCTTTATTTTGCAAAAGTGCATCATTACACAGCACACAAGCCGTTAAAATTGCCTGTAGTTCGGGATCACTTTCACTCGCGCCACTAAACTCCCCGATGGGCGCGTAACCTTCCCCCGTGACAGTAATGACATGGTGGGAAGTATTGACTTTCTGCACCACCATTTTATTTTGAGTTAAAGTTCCAGTTTTATCGGAGCAAATCGTCGTTACCGAGCCTAAAGTTTCCACTGCCGGCAATTTACGGATTAAAGCTTGTCTTCTCACCATTCTCTGGGTTCCAATTGCCAAAGTCACCGTCACCACTGCCGGTAAACCTTCGGGAACAACGGCCACAGCCATACTGAGGGAAGTTTCGAGGAATGATTCAAAAAACTGCCAACCAAAGCGAATTACACCGCCAATGACAACTATAGCCACTAAAGCTAGGGAACTACTCACTAAAACGTTACCTAACTGCGACATTCGCTGCTGTAGGGGAGTTGGTTCACTTTCTACTCCTTGCAACAAAGCGGCGATTTTACCGATTTCCGTGTCCATTCCCGTCTTGGTAATCGCCACTTTCCCTCGCCCTTGTACTACTTCTGTACCCTGATAGACGAGGTTAATGCGATCGCCTAAAGAGGCATCTTCAGGTAAAACCTTCTGTGCTTGTTTATTCACCGATTCCGCTTCACCCGTGAGGGCAGCTTCGCGAATTTGCAGGTTTTGTGCTTCTAATAATCTGCCATCGGCGGCAATTTGTACCCCCGCTTCCAGTAACATGATATCCCCGGGGACAAGTTCCTTGGCCGCCACTTCAAAGGTGCTACCATTACGGATAACCCTGACTTTCGGCGAGGATAACTGCTTAAGGGCGGCTAATGCCTTTTCTGCCCGACTTTCCTGTAAATATCCTAAAATACCGTTTAAAATAACAATCGTAAAAATAGCGATCGCATCTTTGGGAAATTCCCCTTTTTTCAGATCCAAAACTGCCGAAACCACCGCCACGGCAATCAGCATCACTAACATGATGTTAGTAAACTGTTCCCAGAGAATCATTAACGGGCTACGTCCCCCCGTTTCTTTTAGTTCATTTAACCCGAAAATATCCTTTCTTTTAACAATTTCGTCCTCGATTAAGCCGGTTTCCCCATTGGTTCTCAGTATTTCTAGGGTTTGTTCGCCAGTTAAATTATGCCAAGCACGATTATTCTCTATTTCCGAGACTTGAGGTGACGTAGTGGGAAAAGTCATAGCGATCGATTGAAGAGGGTGTACGCGTGAACTAAAAAGGTAAGCGAATTAAGCTAATTACATATCACAATATCAGTTATCAGTTATCAGTGACCAGTAAGCAGTTATCAGTAAGCAGTCAGCAGTTATCAAGGAAGTGGGAAGATAGGGAGAAGGGGGAAAAAGCTGAAAAGCTGAAAAGCTGAAAAAAATGTAACGAAATGTGAAGTATAATAGCGAATGTGATAAAGACAAGACATTAGAGAGTAGATAGGAAACGATGCGAGTTGCGATCGCTGGTGCGGGACTAGCCGGATTATCTTGTGCGAAATACCTTGTCGATGCGGGACATACGCCCATCGTACTGGAACGTCGCGATGTATTAGGGGGAAAAATTGCCGCTTGGAAAGATGCCGATGGGGACTGGTACGAAACCGGTTTACATATCTTCTTTGGCGCTTATCCCAATATGCTGCAATTATTCAAAGAATTGGGCATAGAAGATCGCCTACAGTGGAAAGAACACTCGATGATCTTCAATCAGCCGGAAAAACCGGGGACTTATTCGCGGTTTGACTTCCCAGATATTCCCGCCCCAATTAACGGTATTGTTGCCATTCTCCGCAATAACGATATGTTAACTTGGGAGGAAAAAATTAAATTTGGACTCGGTTTAATCCCTGCCATTGTTAAAGGCCAAAGTTACGTCGAGGAGATGGATAAATATTCTTGGTCGGAATGGTTAGAGAAGCAAAACATCCCGTCTAGGGTAGAAAAAGAAGTGTTTATCGCTATGTCGAAAGCCCTAAACTTTATCGATCCTAACGAGATTTCCGCCACGATTCTACTAACAGCCCTCAACCGCTTTTTACAGGAGAAAAACGGCTCAAAAATGGCTTTTCTCGACGGTTCACCCACGGAAAGACTCTGCCAACCTTTAGTCGATTACATCACCGCTAGAGGTGGCGAAGTGCGCTTGAATGCCCCTTTAAAAGAAATTCTGTTAAATGGAGATGGCACGGTTAAAGCCTTCTTAATGCGCGGTTTAGACGGTGGGGAAGATTATCTTTTTGAAGCCGATCTTTATGTGTCGGCAATGCCTGTAGATCCTTTAAAAGTTTTACTACCTAAACCTTGGCAAGAAGATAAATTCTTTCAAAAATTAGAAGGATTAGAAGGGGTTCCCGTTATTAATTTACACCTTTGGTTTGATCGCAAACTAACCGACATCGATCATTTATTATTCTCCCGTTCACCTTTACTCAGTGTTTATGCTGACATGAGCAACACCTGTAAAGAATACGCCAACCCCGATCGCTCGATGTTAGAATTAGTTCTCGCTCCCGCTCAGGATTGGATTACTAAATCCGATGAGGAAATTATCGCCGCGACGATGAAAGAATTAGAAAAACTCTTTCCTCAACATTTTACTGGCGATAATCCCAGTCAATTGTTAAAATATCATCTGGTGAAAACTCCCCGATCAGTTTATAAAGCCACCCCCGGCCGACAAGCTTATCGACCTTCTCAGAAAACTCCGATCGAGAATTTTTATCTCGCCGGTGACTATACCATGCAAAAATATTTAGGAAGCATGGAAGGAGCGGTTTTATCAGGGAAATTAGCGGCAGCAGTGATCAGCAAAGATCACCCCGCAGCACCGCTAAACCCGAATAAAATCCAATCTACACCAGTGTCCAGCGCTCGTTAATTCTCTGGCTAGGGACTAATGACGAAAATGGCCTTGAGTGAGACAATGCTATATCATTAGCCACAGTTCGCCGTTAATCTAAGTCAATCATTCCGCCCCAGCAGAATGCTCCAATTGCCAAAACCGACCCACCCCACCAAACCCCTCGTCTCCCTTGCGGAGTCCTACGAACTCTGTCGCCAGATTACAGAGAAGTATTCCAAAACGTTTTATCTCGGTACTCTCCTGATGCCGAAAGCAAAACGTCAAGCGATCTGGGCAATTTATGTCTGGTGTCGTCGTACCGATGAACTGGTCGATGGCCCCCAAGCCCGGTTAACTACCTCTGAAACCCTCGATTTATGGGAAAAACAGCTAGAAACCGTCTTTTCTGGGGTTGCCCTCGAGGATGCCGATGTCGCTCTCGTGGATACTCTAGAAAAGTTCCCCATGGATATCCAACCCTTTCGGGATATGATCGCCGGCCAACAGATGGATCTCTATCGCAGTCGTTATCAAACCTTTGATGAACTAAAACTGTACTGCTATCGGGTGGCGGGAACGGTGGGGTTAATGTCCAGCGCGGTGTTAGGATTGGAGGATGGCGATCGCTCTGCTCCTTGGCGACGCCATCAAAGCGTCTATATTCCCCAAGAAGAAGCGATCGATCTCGGTATTGCCAATCAATTAACCAATATTTTGCGGGATGTGGGGGAAGATGTCCATCGTGGCCGGATTTATCTACCTTTAGAGGATTTAGAGCGTTTTAACTACAGCGAAGACGATTTACTCAAAGGGGTTAATGATGACCGTTGGAAGGCGTTAATGCGCTTCCAAATTGAGCGGGCCCGTTATTACTACGATTCCGCCGAAAGGGGGATCCGCGCCCTTAATCCCGATTCCCGTTGGCCGGTTTGGGCGGCTTTACTGCTTTATCAAGGCATTTTAGACGTAATTGAAGCAAATAATTATGATGTCTTCGCCCGTCGTGCCTTCGTGCCTTTACCCAAGAAAATGCTCTATCTACCCGTGGCTTGGTTGCGATCGCAGGCGTTGTAAAAATGCGACGGGTTTTGTCGCTTACCGACTCCACCCGTCAAATCTTACCTAGGGTTTGGTTTTTCAGCGCGATTTAGGAGTCACCCACCAGAAAGGTCCGGTTTCTGTGCAGGGAACATCTCGATCGGTGTCGTAAACCACAAGGCCATCTTGCCGATCCAAAACCAAGGCTTCCCCTAGACGGACGTAGGAGATAAACGGTCCAAGATAGCGGACAACAGGCTCATCGCTACAGGCCGGCAACACCCTCTCGTTAAAATACTCCCATCCCACATCCTCGACGCTTTCATAGTAGCGGATGCCGAGATCATCGATCGCTTTCCCCGGAAAACGTTCTCGGATAGCTGACCAGAGAAATTCTGGCAGCGGTCGATCGGGCGATAATAATGTGGCAGATTTCATGGCTTTTCCCCCTAAAACTAAAGGAAGCGGGAAACTCTGACAAATGCCTATCCTCTCGGGACTATTCGCTTCCGCTCCCCACCTGGCCAATTTTTTGCTCGGGATGGTATCTAAAGCAGAGAGTTCCCTTGTATTCATTGTAACAAATTTCCCCAGAAGGGTTCGTGGCGATACCCTGAGAACAGGTTCTCTTGATTTTTCGTTACAAAGATTGACAAATTTATCCTTTTATTTTGGCGATAATAATAATTACCAGGCGACAAGCCAGAACAAATAGGGACAATAGGGAAAGACGGACGAGGGTGAGACTAACTAACCGGCAATAATGATAGCGAGAAAAGAAGTGGTTTAGTAGTGCCGAATTCTCGTTCCCAATCATTTAGGAGGTAGGAAAGATGACAATTTATGTCACCCGCGAGGGAGATAAACTGGTGGCCGATTCCCCACTGGAATTGGTGGAAAAATTACAACAATGTCAGGGTAAAATGACGGAAACAAGACAGGACTTCATGACTCGGATGGCTGCACAGATGGTGGCCAGCCAAGGCGTTACCGTTCCTATCACCGATCCAGAGAATTTTATCGCCGAGCTAATCCATAACGATTTTCTCAGCGTGGTGGACAGTATTGATGGCTGAAAGTCGGCCGGCAATTGGCGGCAAAACTTAGCCCCTAGGGTCCCTAACACTCAACCCCACTACCCTAGGTCAAAAAGCAAAATTTCCGAGTCTTCTAGAGATTGAATAGCCAAAGAGGTTTCGTCTCTAATTGCCGCTCCATCCCCCGCTCGTAAATGCACGCCATTCAGGGTTATTTGCCCTCTAGCCACCTGTAACCATCCATAACGACCGGTTACTAAGAAATGGGTGAGGGACTGGCCTAGGGGCAAAATTCCCGCGTAGAGATTAACGTCTTGATGGACTTTAACCGCGTTGCCGGCACCGGTGGGAGAGGCGATTAATTGTAGGGTATGGGGAGAAAATTCGATCGCTTTTTGTTCATAACTGGGTTCTAGATTTTTTTGGTCGGGAATAATCCAAATTTGCAGAAGATGGAGGGGATTAGTGGCAGAATGATTAAATTCACTGTGTTTTATCCCTGTTCCCGCGCTCATCCGTTGAATTTCACCGTGTCGAATCAGGGAACCTGTGCCGAGACTGTCTTGGTGTTCTAGTTCTCCCTCCAAAACATAGGTTAAAATCTCCATATCCTGGTGTCCGTGGGTGTGAAATCCTTTTCCCCCAATCACTTTATCCTCGTTAATAACTCTGAGACTCCTAAAATTAATCTGTTGGGGATCATAATATTGGGCAAAAGAAAAAGTATGATAGGTATCTAACCAACCATAGTTAGCGTGGCCTCTTTCCTCCGCTTTGCGTATAGTAATCATCAGTTTTCCTTTTTTTTATCTCTATATTCCCAGTCTATAAAATATTGCCAAAGTTGCATATTCTTTAACCGCTTTTGCAGAAACCCTGAAACCGATTATTCTGCCAATGCACCAATTAGGAATTGAGAAAAATACCAGACTTTAAGGTTTTAAATTTCCTCCTCGAATAAACCAAGTAATTGTGGCGCTGGTAAAAGCAGTGATAGCGACAATAGCTATTTGTTTCCAGTTTTTTAATTCCCCAACTTTCTCGATTAAATCGGGAATTTTTTGGGTTAATACTGCTTGGGATTGAATTGTTCCTTCAATTTTAGCCGTGATAATTTTGACTTCCGTGATTTCTTTGTGTAGGTTAATAAATTGCTTGTTATTTTCTTCTCTCAGGGTTTCTATTTGTTGGCGATTATCTTCCTTTAGCGTATCAATTTGCTCGCGGGTTTCTTCTCGCAGGGAAATCATTTGCTCGCGGTTTTCTTCTCGCAGAGAAATCATTTGCTCGCGGTTTTCCTGTCGCATTGCCGAGAGTAAGTCTTTCAATTCTTGAATATCATTGCTGGTAACAGTAGTCATAGAATTAACCCCAAGAGAATCTATTTAACCGGCACTCTTTGATTTTATTATATTTCACCTACGCTAAAAAGGTCAAATTCATCAAATTTAATTACCTCGGAGTCAGGATAACGAGTATCAAAACGATAACTGCTCACGGTTCCTTTTTCTGTATCTAAAATGCTAAAAACCGTCAGATCATTACTGGCAATATAGGATAAAGGTTGATTAACCCAATCCACTAGAGGAGCAATATTCGGGATAATTGGTGGTAATCCATTGGGATTACCGATGGCCGCATAATTTCTATCGAGAGGTACAGGACGTTTTTTATCACCTAAATGAGCGCCATAACTATTACCAACGTTAGAAGATTCGAGAAAATTCATACCCTTAGAACTAAGAAAACGATTCCATAAATGGGAATGACCATAAAAAACCAAATCAACCTTGGCTGATTCTAATAAGGGAATGAGATCACGAATAATATAATCATTTTCTTGGGGATAATCATAACGTACTGATCTAACTTTTCCCGTGGCATCCCGTTCAATTGTCGGCACAGGATTGGTGTAGGGTGGCACGATATTTCCTCCTAGGGTATGGGGAGGATGATGAAACATGACTACTTTATATTTAGCCTCTTGAAATGCTGGACTATTTAACTCTTTTTCTAACCATTGATATTGAGGACTACCCTGAGCAATTGGCTCAAAAATATGCTGACCATAACCCCAGCGTTCGGGTCTATCTAAATCTCTTTGATTTTCGTAATATCTTCCCCTTGCACTGGGTTCTAAATTGGGATTTCTCCAGATATTAGTAACATATAAAACCACTAAACGAATATCGCCAAAGGTGAGAGAATAATATTTATTTTGAGGCAAAGAAAAAATTTCTTCGTAGGTTTCTGTGTTGAAAGAATTATTTTTTAACCATTTTTCATTAATTGCTGCTGTATCCTCTGCTAGTTGTTTAGCAATAAATTGAGGAATAGCATCTTCAAACTGTTCATTTAAACCTCTGGAATTAGAAAATCTGCCCATAACTTCATGATTACCAATCGCAGGAAATAAGGGGGCATTTTGAATAATTTCTCCCCCTTTATAAATAGTCTGAATACCATTCTTGGTAAGAGTATAATTAGCACGACCTTGTAAACAGGGAAAAAATGCCCCACCGCGACTATCATCAAACCATTCGGAAGCTCGATCGGGTATATTAACTAAATCTCCTGCTAAAAAAACTGCATCTACCTGTCCAATAGTTTCAATAACTTTTTGTAAATTAGCGGCAGTCATGGGCATTAATTGATGATCGGAAGTGAGCAAAATTTTGAGATTAGTTCCTTTTTTGGGTCTTGGGGTAAGAGTATAAATATCACTTCTAATCGCCCTATTTTCCTGAAAACTGGTGACTTGATAGGGAATCCTTTCCCCCGGATTTAAATCAGTAATTTCGGCCTGATGTCGCCAGATTTCTCGATCGGTTAAAGATTGATAAGCTTCAACGGTTCTCGATTGAGCATCTTCTCTGACTCTAGTTAATTTGCTAGTGCGAGCGGGGGCTATTTTCTCTAGTTTTTCCCCGTAGCGCACCTGATGACCAGTGCCAAAAAATTCCGTAAACCAAATCACTTGTATTGATGTTTCGGTGGGTAATTGTAAAAAAGGTTCGGTTAAAAGTTGATCCTTGTTCATTGTCGCTAAAAGATAACTGCTGTACTGCATTTAAACAGTCTTAAGGAGTAATTGAGATAGTCCCCAGCTTAACCGGCAATAACTAGCAGATTCCCTATTTTATCGGCTAATCTAAAACCTTAGACTCTAACTGCTGCCGTTGCCAGAGATTTTGATAGACTCCGGGGACTGCGATTAACTCCTCGTGGGTTCCCATTTGGACAATTTCTCCGCGATCCATGACAAAAATCCGATCAGCAGTGGCAGCGGCCAATAATTGATGGGAGATAAAAATCACGGTTTTTTGGCTTTCTTGGCTGAGATTTTCCAAAATAGCCGTGGCCGTTTGATTATCGACGCTAGATAGGGCATCATCAAGGATTAAAATCGGTGCTTGGATGGCTAAAGCTCGCGCTAAAGAGACCCGTTGACGTTGACCCCCGGAAAGAGTAATCCCACGTTCTCCCACTAAAGTTCCGTATTTTTGCGGGAAATTCTCGATTTCCTCCTGAATTCTCGCTTGTTTGGCTGCCGATTTCACTGCTGGAAAATTCAGCAGCGGATCGCCGTAACGGATATTATCTTCGATGGTGGTACTAAATAAAAAACTTTCTTGGGGAACATAAGCGATCGCTTTTCGCAGCTCTTCAAGGGCAATTCCCGTGACATCTTGATCATCAATAAATAACTGTCCTTCCGCAATATCCAAAAGACGGGGAATAGCGTTAGCAAGGGTAGATTTTCCCGACCTGATCGCACCGACTACCGCTACCATTTCCCCCGGATTAATGGTAAAAGAAAGAGATTTTAAGGCCGGTTCCCTAGCATCAGGATAGGAAAAAGTCAAGGCTTTGGCGGTAATTTTTCCTTGAATATTTTTTAAGTGAATACAATCGGCATTGTCTTTAATTTTAGCCTCGGCTAATAGGATAGTTTCCAGGCGATCAATACTCACTTCTCCCTGTTGGTAGGCCGTAATAGTGAAACCTAATAAAGTAGTAGGAAAAACTAATCTTTCCGCCAAAATTAACAGAGCAATAAAGTCCCCGATGGTGATATTACCCGCTATAATTTGTCTAGTACCGAGGGAAAGCAAGGCCAATAAACTTACATAGGCTAAAGCTTCGACCAGGGGAAAAAGAAAATTACGAGTCTGGACTAAATCTAAATTAGCCTGTAATAATTCGCGATTTCTTTGCTTAAATGCTAGGCGCTCGTTAACTTCTTGGGCATAGATTTTAATCAGGGTAATACCACTCATATCCTCTTGAATTAAATCGCTCAGATGCGATAGTTTTGCCTGTACTTTTTGTTGTTGCCGCTGGAGACGACCACTAAATAACTGCACGGCAATTAACATCAAAGGATAGACAGAAATAGCGGCGACTGAAAGGGGAATATGAATCGCTAACATCACGGGCAAAGTTAACCCATAGGCAAAAAAAGTATTAGCCAAACTAAGCAAAGCAAAACCCACCAGACGACGAATATTATCCACATCGCTAGTGGCACGGTTGATTAAATCTCCTGAAGTTTGCCGAGAAAAATAGGCAGGTTCAAGGGTTAATAAATGCTGAAAGATTTTTTGTTTAAGATCGAACTCTACCTGACGACCGATCCCGAATAATAACACTCTGGATATCATGCGGATAAACCACATAATCGAGGCTAAAGCGACAATGACAATCACATAGTAAATGATTTTTTGGAAGTCAAAAGATTTACTTAAATCATCGATGCTATCCCGGATTAAAAGCGGTATATAAACACCCAAAAGATTAACAATCAGCAAAGCAACTACCCCCCCAGTTACCATTTGCCAATGGGGACGTAGATAATTTGCTAGTTTTTTAATGCGAGAATAAGCCATATTCAGTTATCAGTTATCAGTTATCAGTTAGAACAGGGAACAGGTAAAAGGGGGCATAGATAATCAGTGGGTTATTTTTCTCCTTGTCCTGATTTAGTGGCGGTTTAACATTAGAACCACCCTGGGGCGGTTTACCCGGGGGTTGATCAATTTTAGCTTGATAGCCGCGCTTAAATTTATCATATCGTCTTTCTTGTTTGTCCGACATTTAAGTTACCTCTGTTTGATGCTGCCAAAATTCAATATAGCGAATTTCCTCTGCATTAATCAAAATAAGCCGCCCGCGCATCTAAATTAGTCTAGATCGATAGGGCAACACCAGAATACTGGAACACTGGAACAGCAAGGGTTATCTGCTTTTTAGCTAACTTAATAATGCCCAGTTTAAATTCGTCTTAGCTTATCTTCAATAGTTAAAACTACCCCTTCTAATTCGGCGAACTCATCTAATAAAAGGGAAGCATCGATCGATAATAATATGCTTTTGCCCTTGGCAAGTTCCAAAGCATAACAGAGATTGTCTCAAGCTGCTGGCATCGCTAATACTTGCGGGGATTTTTCCGTAATCGGTAAATAGTAACCGGTAATCAGTGAACTGCAAACTCAAACCCGATAACTGAGTCAAGATAGCTAAAAACCCCCATCGCTCTGCCATGCGTTTCAGACAAATTTTTATGCTTTTATTACATGGCTGGCAATATTTTGTAACAATCTATACGAATTTTCCTGTTGAAGACTGTAAATTTAAGTTAATTGCTTCGGTAATAACCCTGAAATAAACTGATCTTTCTAGCCCAGATGACCAAAAACCGCCCCTATCTATCTATCGACTCCTCAAAACTGTTATGCTTCTAGAAAAAATCTCTTAGACAAAAACTACTGCTAAATCTCCCCAGATGGAGAAGCAAAAGCGATCGAGAGATAAAAATAGTCAAAGCCTCCTTACTGAATCAACAGTTACTTTCCAGAAATTTTCTCGGTTATCACCGCAGTCAGTTAGGGGAAATAATGAGAATTTTTCACCGTTTCATCACCTTTGTTTAGTTTCTAATCACGATTTTTTAGTCCATGAGTAAACTTTCTAGACGTAGATTTATCTTCACTGCCGGGGCAACTGCCGTAGGAACAGCAATTCTCCACGGTTGCGCCACTCCCAATAATACCGCGACCAGTCCCTCCCCGGCCGGCAGTCCTGCCGCTTCCCCCGCTGCCGGTGGAGAAACTCCCGAAGTCACCACCGCCAAACTAGGTTTTATTGCCCTCACCGACGCTGCCCCCTTAATTATCGCCAAGGAAAAAGGTTTATTCGCTAAACACGGGATGCCCGATGTGCAAGTGATGAAACAAGCTTCTTGGGCTGCAACCCGGGATAACCTCGAATTAGGTTCGGCGGGGAATGGCATCGACGGGTCCCACATCCTCAGCCCCATGCCCTACCTAATGACCTTGGGCAAAATCACCAAACAGCCCGTACCGATGTATATTCTGGCACGTTTGAATACCAACGGTCAAGCGATATCGATCTCCAAATCCCACGCGGATTTAAAACTCGACCTCGACAGTTCTAAACTCAAAGAAACCCTCACCAAAGCGAAATCTGCCGGCAAAGAAATGAAAGCTGCCGTCACCTTTCCGGGGGGCAACCACGACCTGTTCATGCGTTACTGGCTATCTGCGGGCGGCATCGATCCCAATAATGACATCTCCCTCATCGTCGTTCCCCCGCCGCAGATGGTGGCCAATATGAAAGTCGGCACCATGGACGCGTTCTGTGTCGGCGAACCGTGGAACGCCCAAATCGTCTCCAAAGGCCTCGGGTACACTGCGCTGATCACTGGAGAATTCTGGAAGGATCACCCCGAAAAAGCTTTCGCCATGCGCGCCGATTGGGTGGATAAAAATCCCAAAGCGGCAAAAGCTTTAACTATGGCTGTTCTGGAGGCGCAGCAATGGTGCAACGATCCCGCTAATGTTAAGGAAATGTGCGAGATTATTTCAGGACGGGAATGGCTGAAAATTGACCCCGCCGATATCTTGGGAAGAATGCAGGGTAATATCGATTTCGGTGATGGTCGCAAAATCGAAAATAGCCCCGTAGCCATGAAATTCTGGGCTGATAACGCTTCCTATCCCTACAAGAGTCATGATACTTGGTTTGTGACTGAAGACATCCGTTGGGGCTATATTCCCGCCGATACGGACATCAAAGCTTTAGTTGATAAGGTTAACCGGGAAGATATCTGGAGAGAAGCCGCCACAGCCCTCAATGTTCCGGCTGATCAAATTCCCACCTCTACCTCTCGCGGTGTGGAAACTTTCTTTGATGGCGTGAAATTTGATCCCGAAAATCCCCAAGCTTACCTGAAATCTCTCAAGATTAAAAAGGTTTAAATCAGTGTTCAGTGATCAGTAACCAGTCAACAGTTAAAGATGATTTGCTCATAACTGGTAATTAATAACTGATAACTGATCACTGATGCTGATCACTGAACCACTGATAACTGATAACTGATAACTGATAACTGATAACTGATTATGGCTGTTTCTATTTCTCGTCGTTCTCAAGGTCCAAAATGGTTAAAAGACCTCAAAAAAAAATTACCCAAACTAGCAACTTCGGCGATTGCTTTATTAATTTTCCTCGTCATCTGGCAAATACTCTGTTTTAGTCCCGATGCTCCCCTCCCTAGTCCCACCAAAGTGGTTAGCGATACCTGGGAATTAATTATTAATCCCTTCTTCAATAATGGTGGCACGGATGTGGGGTTATTCTGGCAAATTTTCGCCAGTTTACAACGGGTGGCCGTCGGTTTTACCCTTGCCGCTATTGTTGGCATCGCTGCGGGTATTTTAATCGGTAGCAGCGCCCTAATTTATGATGCGATCGATCCGATTTTCCAAATCCTGCGTACCGTTCCCCCCCTAGCTTGGCTACCCATATCCCTAGCGGCTTTTCGCAATAACGAACCTAGTGCCATATTTGTAATTTTTATTACAGCAATTTGGCCAATTATTATTAACACGGCTGTGGGAGTCCAGCAGGTTCCCCAAGACTATAAAAACGTCTCTAGAGTGTTAAAATTATCCAAAGTAGAATATTTTTTTAATATTCTTTTTCCCGCCACCGTTCCCTACGTTTTCACGGGATTAAGAATCGGTATCGGTTTATCTTGGTTGGCAATTGTAGCGGCGGAAATGCTGATCGGTGGCGTGGGAATTGGCTTCTTTATCTGGGATGCTTGGAATAGTTCCATGATCAGTGAAATTATCCTCGCTCTGATTTATGTGGGTATTGTTGGTTTCCTACTCGATCGCCTCATGGCCTACATCGCTAAATTAGTTGTACCCGAAGAAAATAAATAAGGCTCTCTTGAGGTTATGGTGATCGGCAAATCTTGTCGAAAAAAGAGCCACACCAAGCGCAATGTATGGTGAACATTTTTCAGCCAATCTCCAAGAGAGCCTAAACAGTTATCAGTAAACAGTGAAAAGACAGTAGTAAACTGCTATTTAATACTGCACACTTAAAAACTCAAATCTGATAACTGATAACTAATAACTGATAACTGATAACTGATAACTGATAACTGAAAATGTCTGCATTTATTGAAGTCGATCACATTGATAAGGTTTTCCCTCTCCCCGATGGCCGTCAATATATCGCCCTAAAAAATATCGATCTCAGCGTTACTCAAGGGGAATTTATCTCTTTAATCGGTCACTCCGGTTGCGGGAAATCCACCCTCTTAAATATGGTCGCCGGACTCGATCGCCCGACGGTGGGAGGGGTGATTTTAGAGGGAAGAGAAATTAAAGGCCCCGGCCCCGATCGCATGGTGGTGTTCCAGAATTATTCGCTGCTGCCCTGGTTAACCGTCCGGGAAAATATCGCCCTAGGAGTTAACCGCGTGCTGCGTCATCTACCGGCTGCTGAACGCAAAAGTGTCATCGAACATAGTATCGATATGGTACACCTGCGCCATGCCGCCAACAAACGACCGGGAGAATTATCGGGAGGCATGAAACAACGGGTAGCGATCGCCCGCGCCTTAGCCCTACGGCCAAAAGTCCTGCTACTCGATGAACCCTTTGGGGCGCTGGATGCGTTAACCAGAGGCAATTTACAGGAACGTTTGATGGAAATCGTCGAAGAAAGCCACGTTACCTGTATCATGGTCACGCACGATGTGGATGAAGCCCTATTACTATCCGATCGAGTGGTGATGTTAACCACCGGTCCGGAGGCCCATATCGGTCAGATTCTCGATGTTCCCATTCCCCGGCCCCGGCATCGTTTAGAAGTAGTTAACCACCCCAGTTACTACTCCCTCCGTAACGAGATCGTTTATTTCCTCAACCAACAGAAGCGATCGAAGAAAGTCGGTCAACCCACCGGTCCAGTGACGGTGATCGGCCAAGCTACCCGACTGAAAACCAATCCCACCATCGGTTTTATCCCCCTCACCGATTGCGCCCCGATTATTATCGCCAAAGAGAAAGGCTTCTTCGCCGAGGAAGGATTAGAGGATGTTATCCTGCAACGGGAACCCAACTGGAAAGCACTCGCCCAAGGAGTAGCCACCGGTCGTCTCGATGCAGCCCAGATGGTGGCGGGAATGCCCCTCAGCATGACCATTGGGGCCGGCAATAAGCCCTCTGTCCCCGTCATTAGTGCTTTGGTACTCAGTCGCAACGGTAACGCCATCACCCTCAGCAATAAATACAGGGAATTGGGGGTAGAAAAACTGGAGGACTTAAAGGGGGCCCTCCTGCAAAGTCCCGACCAAATCGCCACTTTCGGCATGGTTCACCCCGCCTCCATGCACAATCTACTGTTACGCTACTGGTTAGCTAGTGGCGGCATCGATCCCGATAGTGATGTCAATTTAGCCGTAATTCCGCCGCCTCAGATGGTTTCCCTGCTAAAAGCGGGTAATATCGACGGTTATTGTGTGGGGGAACCCTGGAACTCCTACGCCGTTCAGGAAAAATTAGGCTACGTTATCGCCACCGATCTCGATATTTGGCCCGGACACCAGGAAAAAGTCCTCGGAGTCAAGGAAACTTGGGCGGCGAAACATCCCGAAACCCATATCGCCATGGTGAAAGCTTTAATTAAAGCCTGTGAATACTGCGATGATCGGCGTAATCGAGAAGAAATCGTTAATATTCTCAGTCAGTCCCAGTATGTGGGCGTGGATAGCGCAATTATTCGCCCCGGTTTCCTCGATGGTTATGATCGCGGTTTAGGAACTGCCCCCGAAGCCCTATTCCGATTTAATCAGTTTTACGTCGATCAAGCTAACTGTCCGGGCCGGAGTGAGGCCCTATGGACCCTAACTCAGCTTGCCCGTTGGGGTTACGCGCCTTTCCCCCGCAACTGGGTAGAAGTGATTGAACGCGTCCGTCGTCCCGATCTGTTTGGTGAAGCTTGCCGGTCCCTGGGTCTTCCCGATTTGGAACCCGATCGCCACAGTTTCGCCCTCTTTGATCATCTTATTTTCAATCCCGACGATCCGATCGGCTATCTGGAACGTTTCTCGATCCGTCGCGATTATCGCGTCTCGGAAGTTCTCCTCGATGATCCCGTCGCTAATTAATGGTTGTGGTGGGCTTTGCCCACCTTAAAATAAATCTAGGACGAATATGCAAACTTTTACCGATAAGACCGTGAATTCCAGCACCACCACCCAGCCTTTTTTATTAGTTAGTAATGTTGCCAAAGAATACCCCTCTCCCGAAGGGGTTTACACCGTTTTAGACGGTGTGGAGCTGCAAGTCAATGAGGGGGAATTTGTCTGCATTATCGGTCACTCCGGCTGCGGTAAATCGACCCTTTTAAATATGGTGGCGGGGTTTTCTTCTCCTAGTCGTGGGCAAGTGCTGCTACAGGATAAAGAGGTTAAGGAACCAGGACCAGACCGGATGATGGTATTCCAAAATTATTCGCTTCTGCCCTGGAAAACTGCCTTTGAGAACGTTTATATCGGGGTTAATTCCGTTTATCCCGAAAAATCTCAGGCTGAGAAGGTGAAGATCGTGGAAGAAAATCTATCCTTAGTGGGATTGACAGAAGCAGCCCAGAAAAAACCCCCCCAATTATCGGGAGGTATGAAACAACGGGTAGCGATCGCCCGCGCCCTGGCCATTCGTCCCCAAGTTCTCATCCTCGATGAACCCTTTGGGGCCTTAGATGCGATCACTAAAGAGGAATTACAGGAAGAATTGCTGAAAATCTGGCAAGAAAACCAGTTAACCGTGTTGATGATTACCCACGATATCGATGAGGCTTTGTTCTTGTGCGATCGCTTGGTGATGATGACCAACGGCCCAAGCGCCAAAATCGGTGAGGTGTTAAAGATGCCTTTTGCCCGTCCCCGGGTTCGTTCCCAAATTACCGAGGATCCCCGTTACTACGAACTTCGCAATGAAGCTCTCGATTTCCTCTACAATCGTTTTGCCCATTCGGAGGATCCCAACGAGGATGCCCCCGAACAACCCCCAACAGAAAATCTCGTGGGTAAAATTGTTACTACTATCGGTGGCATAGCTTTACTCGCTTTTGTCGGTTTTAGTCTAATACAAATGTTCACTAGCAAGACTGCCAATACTACTAATCCGGCTACCATCGAGGACTCCAGATAAGTAACAGTTATCAGTTATCAGTTATCAGTTATCAGTTATCAGTTATCAGTTATCAGTTATCAGATTTGAGTTTTAAGTGACAGTATTAAATAGAAGTTTCCTACTGTCTTTTCACTGATTACTGTTTACTGATTACTGACCAAGGATAAACCAGAAAGAGACAAAGAACAAAAAGGTGAAACCCGATCAGTTTAACTTATATAGTAGTGATCGATCTTTGTGTCTCCGTGGTTCGTTCCACTCACCCGCCCGCAAGACTGTATCTTAGAATAGATTTTAATCTCTGGAGAGTTAGTCAATGATTAAGATGTTCAAAGACGGATTTATCACCGATATCGTTGGGGATAGGTTGGCTTAACTTTCCCAGAGCAAAGATAACAAATAAAGTCGCCCAGAGAATTAATAGCCCCTTTTCCCAATTTAAGGGCAATATCCCCAAAAGATGACCGAGTAAAAGGGTGGGAACTAGAGGGGTTAAAAACTTGGTTTCTAGACGATTAAAACAAAAAGCTTCTTTGAAATAAATCCCCGTGAGACTAGCAAAAATAAAGCCCACACCCAATAAACTCACCGGATGGTTATAGACAAATTCTAGGGGAGAAAGGTGAGAATAGAGGCTGAAAATTAGGGAAGTAATCGCCCCGATTAGCCAAAAAACTTGCAGGAGACGATGGAGGGGAATTAAATAAATATGGATAGTCAATAAACTGATGCCTAACCCCAGACAAAAACCAATGTATAAAAGGTTAGTCAGGGGCAGTAATTGCGGTCGGCTGAGAACTATAATTGTAGCGACAGCGAAACTAAAAGCCGCTAAATTTAACCCCAGACGGTAGAGACGCACACCTAGGCGATCGCTATCCGTAATCGTAAACTCTCCGAATTGACCTTGATAAACTCGATCGACAGCAGGGGAAGTCATAATGCTCTAAAGAAAAAGGGAAGCTTAGAAAAGATTGACTACAAATCATCTTAATCTTGAATTATGCCAGTAGCCTCACTTCTCCCTCCTCTCGGCTGACTAATTGCGAGTTAGGATCAAGGTTACATTTCCTTTAGATTTTTAAGCCATGTCGTTGAACCAAGAATCCCTCGCTTTTAGCCATGGGAGGGTCAAGAACTCAACTAGCGAAATTTTGATCCTAGGCGGTGGTATCATCGGATTAGCGATCGCCGTCGATTTGCAATTGCGCGGGGCAAAAGTTACCCTCCTAGTTCGAGATATAGCTCAGGCCGCTAGTCGTGCGGCTGCGGGAATGTTGGCCCCCCACGCGGAGGGGATTCCCCCGGGTCCGTTTCTCGATCTTTGTCTGCGATCGCGCTGGCTATATCCGGAGTGGAGCCGCAAAATCGAGGATTTAACGGGGATAAACAGCGGTTACTATCCCTGTGGTATTCTTGCTCCCGTTTACGAGCTAGAGCAGCCCGTTACTACCGAGGAAGTTAATAAAATTTGGTTAGACAGCAATGCAGTTCACCTCTACCAACCCGGACTAGGTAAAGATGTGGTCGGTGGTTGGTGGTATCCCGACGATGGACAAGTGGACAACCGGCAGCTAGTGACTGCGCTGCAACAAGCGGCCGAAAATTTAGGGGTAGAAATTCGCCAAGGGGTAGAAGTCCACGCTATACAACAAAAGCAGGGAAAAGTCAAGAGTATTTATACCTCAATTGGGGAATTAGAAGCAAAAATTTACATTTTAGCGGCGGGATCTTGGACGAGTCAACTTTTACCCCTCCCTATCCATCCCGTCAAAGGTCAAATGGCCGCGGTAAAAATGCCCCCTAACCAGACCTTAGCTAGGGTTTTATTCGGTCCGCAAACCTATCTGGTTCCCCGTCGCCATGGTCGTTTAATTATCGGGGCCACTTCCGAAAAAGTGGCCTGGCAAACTGGCAATACACCCCAAGGACTGCAAACCCTTTTTGAACGTGCCACCCGTCTCTATCCCCCTTTAGCTGACTGGGAAATCGAGGAAATGTGGTGGGGATTCCGTCCAGGTACAGCCGATGAATTGCCCATTTTAGGCCGCAGTAGCTGTGATAACCTGATTTTAGCCACCGGTCACTATCGCAATGGCATTTTACTCGCCCCTGTCACTGCTTCCTTGATCGCTGACCTGGTGATTAATGACAAAGTTAATCCCATTTTGACCCATTTTAGCTGCGATCGCTTTAAGCGACCATCACCCCTTACTATTCCACCTATGTCCTTAACTATTATTGAGAATAAACCCCAAGCACTTTTATCGCCCCAGAATGATAGTCTCACCATTGCCGGGAAAACCTTTCACTCCCGCTTGATGACTGGGACTGGCAAATATGCCAATCTGACCACTATGCAGGAAAGTATTAGTGCCAGTGAATGTCAGATTGTCACCGTCGCCGTTAGACGAGTACAAACGAACGCACCCGGCCATGAGGGATTAGCAGAGGCGATCGATTGGTCGAAAATCTGGATGTTGCCCAACACTGCCGGTTGTCAAACGGCCGAAGAAGCGATTCGGGTGGCCCGTTTAGGGCGAGAAATGGCCAAATTATTGGGACAGGAAGACAATAACTTTATTAAACTCGAAGTTATTCCCGATCCTAAATATTTATTACCCGATCCGATCGGAACTTTGCAAGCGGCGGAACAATTAGTTAAAGAAGGTTTTGCCGTACTGCCCTATATTAACGCCGATCCTCTCTTAGCCAAACATTTAGAGGAGGCTGGCTGCGCCACGGTTATGCCCCTAGGATCGCCGATTGGGTCGGGACAGGGGCTGAAAAATGAGGCAAATATCGCGATTATCATCGAATCGGCCAAAATTCCCGTGGTGGTAGATGCCGGGATCGGTACAGCCTCAGAAGCGGCCCGGGCCATGGAAATGGGGGCCGATGCTTTATTAATTAACAGTGCGATCGCTATGGCGGCCAATCCAGCTATGATGGCGCAAGCCATGGCAATGGCGGCAAAAGCGGGACGTTTAGCCTATTTAGCGGGAAGAATGCCGATTAAGTCATCTGCTAGTCCTAGTTCCCCCTTGACGGGAACGATCGCCTAATCCAGGGATCTATCGAAACTCCTTAAAATAGGGGAGATAGGCAAATCTCCCCCCACACCACACATCAATAAATCCCACAATTAACGCACTTCAAACAAACGATTGTCCGGTAAGTTACTAATGGATCGCTGGAGACTATTCAAGGATCTATTGTAATCGACGATCGCCTGTAGATAACGGCTTCTGGCATCGGTTAAATCCCGTTGGGAGTTGATAACGTCCGTTTGGGTTCCCACACCCGCCTGAAAGCGTAAACGGGCTAATCGCAGACTTTCCGTGGCGGATTCAATGCTTTTTTGCGAAGTTTTGATGTTTTCTTGGTTAGAAATCAAACTATAGTAGGATTCCTCCACCTGAAGGCGAATTTCATTGCGACGGAGGGAGAATTCCGTATCGGCGCGATCGATATTTCTTTCCGCTTGACGAGCGCGAGCAAAAGCAGTGCCACCATCAAAAAAAGTCCAGCGAATCCGGCCGCCAACACTAAAACCATCGCCAAAACCAGCATCATCACTGAGATCGTTGAGGACATTATACTCGCCCAAAAGGTCCACTTGGGGAATCACAGCCGAAATGGCGATCGAGCGATCCTGTTGGCTAATTTCCCGTTGTAAGAGTTGTTGTTCTAATTCCGCACGATTTTTATAGGCTAAAACGATACTGTCATCAAGACTTAAGCCCCAAGTTCCCGCCTCGCGAATCTCATCAGCAGCGGTTAACTCGATGTGCTGACCGACACTCAATACCTGTGCCAGTCGCCGTCGGGAAATACGCTGGTTAGAAATCGCCTGGGTTAAGTCTTGGTTAGCGTTAGCGAGGTCAACTTCCGCCTGTAGGACAGCAAATCGGGTTCCTAGTCCCGCTTGCTCCAATAATAGAGCATCGCGTAAACTTTGACTAGCATCCTCGATCGAGGCTTGGGCGATCGCTACCTGGGCATCACCCCTCTGTAATTCATAATAGGCATCGGTGGCATCAAAACGAGTTTGTTCCGAGACTCTTTCCACCTCTAATTCCCGTTGCCGGATGACCTTTTCGGCCCTTTTGATCTGGGCTGACCGTTCACCCCCTGTATAAACCCCATAGACAATCCGAACACTACCCTGAAGGTTGGTACTATCTTCCGGTGTAGTGGCTGGGATTCCCTGTTGACGAGCCAAGTTATTCTGTCTTTGGGCAACTGCCGATTGATCTTGAGTGAGACTGGTTTCCGCTTGGGCCGTGGGTAATAAAGCCGCCTGTTGTTCCTTTAATTGGGCGCGAGCGATTTCTAAATCGACCCGGGCTGTCTGTAAGGTCTGATTATTTTTTAAAGCTAATTCGATCGCTTGATTTAAGGTGATCGGTTGTACTACCCTAATATTCACCTCATCCGGTTTGGTGGGAAAAATTAGGGGATTGCCACTAGGATTAAGATAATTGGGGGCTTTGGGATCCGCTTCCGTGGTTGCCGGTGCCGCCGATGGACCGGGTAATTGAGAAACGGGATTGGCAGTAGGTTGGGGTTTCTTCAATAAATCGGCAGCGGACTGAGTTTGTGCCTTAACCGAGGATTCAGCCAAGAAAATCAACCCAAGCACCGCACTCACGGTAATACCATAACGCAAGAGCAACATGAGTATCTCGAAAGTAAACAGTAAACGATAAGAAGTAAACAAGCTCACACCACTATGTTGGCCGATTACTAATTACTAATCAATAATCCTACTCCATCCCGACGCGGATCGCCCGTAGCGGTTAATTCCCCCCGCTCATTCACTGCCACCCCATGCACACCCCCAAAAAACATATTTTGTTCTTGCCAACGGGTTACTTGAGTATTTGCGGGTAAAACCAGATTTTCGAGCAGATTTTCCCGATCTTCTAAAGGTTCAATTCCTAATTGTTGATTTTCCCAATGTATGCGCGAGGCCCCGATCGCATCGGCTAAAGATTGCCGAAAATCGATTAAATTGCTAATAACCTGCAAAATAGCGGTGCGAATGCGATTGGAACCCCCAGAACCGAGAACAAATCGCGGCTTTCCTTCTTCTAAAATCATCGTCGGCGACATCATTGAGGATAAACGACGATCAACGGGCCAATTGTGAAAACCAAAGGGATTTAAGTCCGCTTCCCCGATCATATTATTGAGCATAATTCCCGTCCCCGGCACGGTATAAGCTGATCCTTCGCCGTTGGAAAAGGTGGCACTGGCGGCATTACCCTCCCCATCGATAATGCTAATATGGGTGGTACTGCCCCATTTATTGGCATATTTGCCTAAAAATTGCGGCGAGAGGAACTGCTCTGCGATTCCCTCCTGATGGATAAAATCATCGTAGCCTTGAGCGCGAGCTTGATTGGTTAAGGCCATCACTTCTGTTAAAATTTGCAGATGTTTGTTCCCTAGATGCTCTAAAGCCGATAAATTGACTGTTTCCAGTAATTTTAGGGCAAAAGCCAGGAGAATTCCCCCAGAACTAGGCGGCGGATTAGTCAGTATTTCGTACCCCCGATATTCGGTTTTTAGGGGTTTTCTCTCAAGGACTTGGTAATGATTTAAATCCTCTAGGGTAAGATAACCGCCCTCCTGCATATCCCTGGCGATTTGGTGGGCGATTTCTCCCTCATAAAAGTCTTTTACGCCTTTTTTGCTTAATTCCTCTAAGCTGTTGGCAAAATCCCTCATCACACAGCGATCGCCAGCTTGGAGGAGTTTTCCTTGCGGGGCATAGACTTTTAAACCCTCTCTATCTTTGAGCAGGATCGAAGCGAGTAAACCCAGGCAAAAGCCGTTATATTGGCTCAAAATGTAGCCTTGACGAGCATATTCGATCGCTGGTTCTGCTACCACGGCAAAGGGCAATTTTCCCAGTTTTTTCTGCACTGTTTCCAGTCCCCGTAATGCCCCAGTCGTAGCGATCGCACCTCGGCCAATGTGAAAATCTTGACTAGCACCACCAAAATTGATCGCCACTGGGTAAAAGTCGATCTTTGTCAAGGGTTTTTTATATTTTGGAGTTTGACAAAAAAAATCAAAAAGGGTATTGACTTTTTCTTTGGTATGTGCTAGTAAAAAACCGCCGCCCCCCGCCGAAGCGAGGGTGAATTCGACCACGAAAGCCGCTAAAATCGAGCCAACAATCCCATCGAAGGCATTGCCGCCCATTTCTAAGATTAATTGTCCAGCTTCGGCAGTTTTTGGATGTCCTGCGGCGATAGCGCCCTTGCTTTTGCCAGTCACGATGATTCAGTTATCAGTAAACAGTAAACAGTTATCAGTGGTTAGTGGGAATTATCAATTATCAATTATGAATTGGCAAGTGGGGAAGTGGGGAGATTCAGTTATCATTAAACAGTAAACAGTTATCAGTGGTTAGTGGGAATTATCAATTATCAATTATGAATTGGCAAGTGGGGAAGTGGGGAGATTCAGTTATCATTAAACAGTAAACAGTTATCAGTGGTTAGTGGGAATTATCAATTATCAATTATGAATTGGCAAGTGGGGAAGTGGGGAGAAAAAAGCTGCCTCCTGTCTCCTGTCTCCTGCCTCCTGAATAGGGCTATTTTTTCAACTGCTTAACCGCTTGATAGATTTCGGGTAAACGCTTGTAAGCGGCCGCTGCCTTGAGGAATAGTTTATGGGGGATAGCGGGAGAGCCAGAAACCACTTCTCCTGCCCCGATATCGTTGTGAATGCCAGCTTGGGCAGATGCGATCGCACCGTCACCGATTACTGCTTGATTGGCAATGCCCACCTGTCCCGCTAAAATAACGCGATTGCCCACTTTTACGCCTCCTGCCATGCCCACCTGTCCTGCTAGGGCGCAAGCTTGGCCAATTTGGCAATTATGGGCAATATGGACGAGATTATCGATCTTAGTCTGGCTACCGATGCGGGTTTCTCCCACTGCCGGACGATCCACGGCGCTATTACAGCCAATTTCTACGCCATCTTCTAAGACCACGATACCGGATTGTTCCATCTTAAACCAGCCTTCGGGAACCGGCACAAAACCGAAGCCCTCGGCACCGATAACAGCGCCACTGTGGATAACGCAATCATTGCCGATTTGTACCCGTTCATGGATGGTACAGTTAGCGTGGAGAATTGTGCGATCGCCAATATGCACCCCGGGGTAAACAACGGCGTTAGGATGAATGCACACGCCATCACCGAGGGTGACATTGGCTTCTACCACCGCATGGGCCCCGATGGCGACTTTATGGCCGATTTTAGCCGATGGATGCACCACGGCGGTGGCGTGAATGTAGGGTTGGGGCTGAAAGGGTTGATAGAATAATTTGATGGCGTGGGCGAATAAAAGTCGGGGATTGGCACTAGCTAACCAAGCGATGCCGCGTTCGTCGGCCTGTTGTTGTAGATTGCTATCCAGGGGCAGAATTAGGGCAGTAGCCTCAGTTTTGGCGACAAAGGAAGCAAATTTTCCCCCTTCGATATAGCTAATCGTATCGACTAGGGCGGTTTCGATGGGAGTTATGGCTTTAATTTGGGGATTTCTGTCGGGATAGGCAGTTAAACTGTGAGCAGAGACTAAAGGGCTTAATTTTTGGGCAATTTCACTAAATTTCATAAATATATACTGCGATCGAGATAGGGCTGATGATAGGATGGTCTAACAGTCTAAAACTATACTGATAATCTTGTCGTTATTATAGTCAAAAAAGTTGCTAGTTTTTTAGGGAATAATCCCTGTTTTCCATTTCAACAAAGCCGATCTCGATCTAGAGCGGTTTTGGAGATAAGTTGGCTCTCTCCAAAACCGATTGGTTTTAGTTTTTACTGCTCGATCGAGTTAATAAAATTGATCCGAACAGTATTAAGGCGATCAGAGTTGATGGTTCGGGAACTGTTTGAAAATCTAGGTTAAAAATTCCTGACTCTCCCCAAGAAAGGCTAAGATCTACCAGCTTAAAACTGGCTGAATATTTTCCCGGTCGAGATGCAAGAAACTTCGGTAAAAAGGAGAAGTTATCACCAGTACCGATCGCATAGATATCGCCGGCATTAGCTAAAATTGTCTGTCCTAAAGAGTTAGCTACTGTTAATCCATCACTAATCTCTAACAGTTGTAAGGATAGGTTGGCATTACCTAAAGACCGATTCCACCGTCCCCCAGAACTGTTAAAAAGAGCTTGTTCTCCCAAGTCAGAGGAATTATTAATAGTTGCCACTGATTGCATCAGTAGATTGCTATATTCCTCCCCAGTGGCAGCACTAACAAAACTATTCTGAAAAATTCCTTGTCCTGCAATTAAGGAGAGAGGAGGCAATCCTGTAGAAGTCTCAGGAATGCGATTATTGGTGTTAGTCGGATTAACTACCGGATTACCAGACGGGCCGGAATAACTGTAAGTGCCGATACCGTGAAAATGAGGGTTTCCCTCTCGGTGAGCAACCAGAAGAGTTAACCGGTTATAGTTAGGATTGGCTAATCCCTCATAGATGCCCCGAGTTAAGGTGATTTGATTATCCACCCCGATATAAAATTCGGGCAAACTCTGACCAATGGCAGGCTCTTCAGCCTTAGCCACCGTTACCAGGGCGAAAGAAAGCGATAAAATGAAGCTAACAGCGATAAATGGAGATTTATGGCTTTTTTCGCTGATTTTCTTCCCAGCACAAACTAATCCTACCCCAGAGACCTGTAGAACCATGATTTCTCTCGTTAATTAGAATGATAATCATTATCACATTAACGAAAAACCCTTGTTCTGATTCACTTTTGCCAACAAAGTTAATTTAAGTTAACATGAACCATGCTGTCGGAATAAGTTGCCCGGGCCAACAGGCAACGCCGGAACAGCAGCAGGTTATCTGGGGATGAGGCCAAATCCCGTCAAAGTTTATCTTGATCAGAAAAGATAAACAAGGCTGTACTAGATTTTGCAGTGGGGAATCTGGGTTAAAATAGACCGAGAAAGTTAACAAAAAAATTGTCTCGCTCAAGTGGGCGAAAATCAGCTTATGACCCTTGCGGTGGCGATCGAAAAGTTAAAAAAATCCTACGGTCAGACAGCAGCGGTTAAAGATATCTCCTTTACCGTGGCAGCGGCAGAAATCTTCGGTTTACTCGGTCCCAATGGTGCGGGGAAAACCACCACGATTCGCTGTCTTTGTACCCTTGCTAAACCCGATGGCGGCAAAATCGAGGTGGGGGGTGTCGATGCCCTGAATAACCCCAAATCCGCCCGTAAACGCCTGGGTTACGTTGCCCAAGAAGTCGCCCTCGATAAAATGCTCACGGGCCGGGAACTGTTGCAACTACAAGCGGCTCTCTATCACATTCCTGCTCAAAAGTCAAGAGAGCGCATCAAAGAATTAATAAATCTTTTAGGATTAGAGGAATACGCCGACAAAAAAACAGGAACCTATTCCGGCGGCATCAAAAAACGGCTGGATTTAGCGGCGGGATTACTGCATCAGCCGGAAGTTTTAGTGCTGGATGAACCGACTGTGGGCCTCGATATCGAAAGTCGTTTGATTGTCTGGGATTTTCTGCGACAATTGCGGGCGGCTGGAACCAGTGTATTAATTACCAGCCATTATCTCGAAGAAATCGACGCTTTGGCCGATAACTTAGCAATTATCGACAATGGTATCGTCATCGCTCGCGGTACCCCCTCACAACTGAAGGAGCAGCTGGGTGGCGATCGCATAACCCTAAAAGTGCGGGAATTTTCCCCAGAGGAAGAGGCCTTAAAAGCGAAAGAGTTGTTATCTCGTCTGCCTTTTGTCGAGGAAGTGATCGTTAATACCGCCCAGGGTAACTCCCTTAATCTTATCGTCACGGCCAATAGCAATCCTTTAAGCAAAATTGAACAAACCCTAGCCGAATCGGGATTACCCGTGTTTAGCATGGCCCAATCCCGTCCTAGTCTCGATGATGTCTATCTAGCGGCCACCGGACGCACCCTGATGGATGCGGAAATTGCCGCCGCCAGCAGTCGCGACCTGAAGGCGGAGAAAAAACAAGCGATGAAGGAATCCTAACCCGGCGAGAAAGGCTGTAATATTGCCCAATTGCCCGGTTAAATCGCCTATAATTGGAGCGATCGACTATCTAGGGCTTGCTGAAAAAGTTTTTCGTGGGGGTAGGGTGTGGGGTGTGGGGTGTGGGGTGTAGGGTTTTACCGATTTTGAGGGGGTCAATTACCTAATTTTCAGGGAAAAAGTCCCTGAATTTTCCACCCGATCACTCCCATATTTGGTACTTTTTGATTGACAAAAAGTCTAAAAGTCTTACCCAACAAGGTTTTTAGATTTATTCAGCAAGCTCTATCTATCAATCAATATGAAAGATAAACGGGTATTGCTGACCGGCGGTACGGGAGGACTGGGTTTAGGAGTCACTCCGGCGGTTTTACACCATGGCGGTCATCTAACCATGACCTATCGGGAGGAAAGGGAGGTAGGTCGTCTGAAATCTCGGCTGAGTGCGGCGGAATTTGAGCGTATTCGCTTTGTCAGGGTGGATTTAACCCAAGAAACTGCCGTGGCTAGATTAATTGATGATCTCGGTCGGGTCGATGTTTTAATTCATCTAGTCGAGGGGCGAAAGACTTGCGCGGAGCGGCAATTCCCGTCTATGGTTCCCTGTGAGTGGTTTTTTGTCTTCAGGCTGATACACTGATAACGGCGCTCGCTCTTGCTAAAAATTGGGGTTAATTTATGCTTATTCCGATTCTTATCAGTCTTACTATCTTACTTTTATCCTATCTGTTCGGTTCGATTCCCACGGGTTATTTAATCGGTAAATACAGCAAAGGTATCGATATTCGTGACTATGGTTCCGGTTCCACCGGGGCCACCAATGTGCTGAGAACTCTGGGAAAAACTGCCGGGGCGACGGTGTTATTAATTGATATGTTAAAAGGAATGGCGGCGGTGGCCCTGGTACGAGTACTATATTTTATGGATGTCAATCCTCTCCCAGAAAGTTGGTATTATTGGTTAATTATCGGGGCAGGATTGGGGGCAATCATTGGTCATAGTAAATCGATTTTCTTGAATTTTAGTGGTGGTAAATCCGTCGCCACCAGTTTAGGGGTTTTATTAGTGATGAATCCCCTAGTGGCTTGCGGAACTTTGGCGAGTTTTTTAGTTATTCTCGCACTTTTCCGGATTGTTTCTTTAGGTTCGATTCTCGGGGCGCTGGTGGTGAATATTTTAATGGTTATTTTAGGTCAACCTCTCCCCTATATTTTATTTAGTTTGATGGGGGGAATCTATGTGATTGTTCGTCATCAGGGTAATATTAAAAGATTGTTGGCAGGGACGGAACCAAAAATAGGTCAGAAAGTACAGCAATCATCGGAATTAGGTTACAGCGTTTCTCCTACAGATGAAGTGTAACCTAATTTGCTATCATCCCCAGACGACTGGCTAATGTTCCCTGTTGCCCGTTCCCTGTTCCCTAAAACCAGAGACTTTGTACCTCACCCTTAAGATAACTGCTATAAATCCGTTGAGTATAGGCTACATATCAGGAGAGGCAATAGGCAATAGGAGCAATAAATAATCAGTCTTTAATAACCGGATTTAGTATCACTCCTAATTATTATTTTCCTACGCCCAGTTTTCTGGTTACTTTTTGCCAAAAGGTTGGGGTCGGTGGTTGATAGGGTTTGGGACTATCGGTAAATATAGGACGTTGACTAGGTTGGTAGAGATAACGATAGTGTAAGAAAATATCTCGATAGGGAAAATCGAGATTTTCACCGCTACAAAGTCGAGTGAACAGAGAGGAAGATAAACCAATGTAGTGAAGGTATGTTAAGCGGTTGCCCTTATCGTAAAGAATATTATCTAAAGCCTGAAAATGGGGAGAGGTGACACAGCAGCCGGTGCGTTCTTCTTTCGGCAATTGAAGGGCTAGATTATATATAGAAAAATTTGAGCGCATCATCATATAATTGACGATAGTTTGATCGGGAGCCATCGGATAGAGAATTTCCGCTTCTCCTGCTCGCAATTGTTCTACTAGCCAATCTCGCTGATTTTCATCGAATAAACCAATTTTAGAAGCATAGAAACCCGCACAAAAAATCTCCTTTTCGATACGATCACGGGAAAAAACCTCGAATAATTTTGGTCGAGAAACTTCGTACACATGAGTGGGATCTTTGTGCTGAAAGTCATAAACAACACAATCGTGCCTGTCTAGGATAGCGAAGATTTTATCAACGGCATCGAGTAGCAAGGTGTCCCCATCCATGTAGATAAAACGATCAAAGGGACTATCAAAAGCAATAAAACGGTGGTGCATTCCCATACGATAATATCGGTCAGTGCAACCCGATTTCAACCAACGTTCGCGGGCTTGCGGGTGGCTATCCCAAATCGACTTGGCGAAATTTTCCCAGCGTTCGATAATTTCCTGATTATCAAACAACTGTACGTTAGGACGTTGAGCGATTTCCGCTTTGATACGTTCGGTGTTGTCATCGTAGGGATAGACACAAACAGGAAGATCTTTTCCTCCATTTACTTCGATGCTATTGAGTAGAGCGATTAATTGATCGTAAACCCGATCATTAGCTAGGGTACAGATACCGTCCATAAGTAATGCTAAGGAAAAAATCAAAACATATTATCTTTGCCGTTAGTTTAGCTTATTTTTGTCGATAAATTATGGTCTCAAGTTTCTGACAACAGAAGGACTACCCGATCGGCTATACCCAAAACCGATCGATTTAGCGTTTGCGTTTGAGTAATTTAGAAATGCGTCGATCGTATCGCAACCAACGCCAAATTTTAATGACTAATTCCTCCACCCATAAAATAATCGCGTCCAATCCCTCTAAAATCCGTTCTAAGGGGTGTTTAACGTAGCCGACGGGGGTTGATTCGGTTTCTAACCATTCTTCGTTAATTGGTTGAATTATCTCCTTGGCATAGCGGGGATCTAATTGGGTTGTGGGGGGGGATTCTCTAGGGGTAATTTCAGCGGCGGCCGGGGGGATTTTTTGTAAAGATTTATTTTGTTTTTCTTGACTAAAAGCTTTTTCTGTGCTGCGAGGACGGGCTGGGGTGACTGGGGACTGGGGAAGGGGATGAGCGGGGTTAAGGCGCGGTTTTTCGGAGTCTTGGGGAGAAATAGCCAAGATATCGGCGGATTCTAGCCATGATTGCTCGCTGACGGCGGAAAATGTCAGGGATTGGCCAGAGGCAAAGAAGTGATCGATCGCCGCTTGGATGAGTTTGCCGATCGTGAAGGGATCCGCTTGGGTTTGTTTTTCTAGCCAATCCTGGAGACGTTGCTTGAAGGTGATCAGCAGAGAATTAGGCAGACTTAGGGGATATTTTGCCGATAAAGCGGGTGAATCAGCACTATATTCTAAATTATTCTTCTCTTTTGCCCAGAAATGCTCGATCGCCGCATAAATTAACCAATAAAGTCGCCAGAGATAGGAGGAATTTTTCTCCAGAGTCGGGGACTGGTTAATGAGATCGGAAGGTAGGTTAGAGGTGTGGCTCAAACTGCTGGGGATTGCGGGGGAGATAGCGAGAAATTTAGCCTCGAAAATTGCTAATTTTTCGTCAATAACTTGTAAAATCGCTTGAGAATTTAAATTAGGCAGTGGTAAGGAGAGTGGTGTCGGGGTTTTGACGAGATGGGATTCTTGGAATAGATTTATGGCGATCGCTATTTGTCCCTGTTGTTCCCAGCGTAGTAGGTTCCAAAACCAACGGATCGGAGGCAAGACAGGATTTTTATCGGTAAAATTCGGTAATAAAGGTGGATATTGAGGATTTAATCGCTTAATTCTCCGTTTTTCGAGGGCGTAGTTAGCCAGTGCCGTCCTAATTTGTTTTTCTATTTGTCTTTGGGTTTGATTATCGGTGATTTTAACGGTCTGGTGATCGTTAGTGACGAAAACTAAAGCTTGATCCTCTAGATCGGCTGCTATGCCAATAAATGGCGTTTCTCGGTCGGATAAGCTCTGGAGAAGTTCTGCGATCGCATCGGTTCCATCCTTGCCGGGGGGTGATAATTGTTTCTGGAGGCTGTTCCCCAATTGATTAGCCGTCATCCGCAGGGATTGTACCAGCAAATAGACGGGATAGAGGGCTATTTGCAAGGCAATAGCGATCGCATTTTGACCGCGACGGGAGACGCGGCCGAGGTTATCTTTCAGACGGATCAAACGACGGTTGATCAGGTTGAACAGTCGGCTTTTATAGGGATCGGCAGCCATGGATTTTGGGCGATAACATCTTCATTTAGACTATCCTATTGTGCAAGGACGGGATAAAAAAATTTTTTGCCAAAACCCTTGACTCCCAGAAAAATTATTGTTATATTTAAAAAGGTCTGAAATCCACGCCCCCATCGTCTAGTGGCCTAGGACACCTCCCTTTCACGGAGGCGACAGGGATTCGAATTCCCTTGGGGGTATGAAAAGAAGTCAGAGGTGTCAAGCTTCTGACTTTTCGGTTTTTTTCTCCCGTTGATGGCTTTTTGGTAAGCTGACGGTGAAAATTGTTCCTCGATCGATCTGACTTTCAACGCTAATTTGTCCATGATGACTGAGGGTAATCGCTAAAGCGATCGCTAATCCTAATCCTGTTCCCCCGGAAGTGGCAGAATTTTGTCGTGCGGGATCGAGACGATAAAAGCGATCGAAAATATGGGACAAAGCAGCCTCGGGAATACCGATTCCGTTATCTTTGACGCGTACCAGTAACACCGATTGTCGATCGCGTTTACTTTTCTCCAATTCCACAGCCACATTTTTAGGCTCAGATTCGGGTAAAAAAGCGTGTTTTAGGGCATTATAGATTAAATTTGTGAATAAACGGGCTAATTGATCCCAATCTCCCTGCATAGTAAACATTTCATCGCTGTAGGAAAAATCCTCTTGGTCCGGTTCCACAATCGACAAAGAGAGGGAAATTCCCTGCTTATCGGCGATTAAACGCTGTTCTTCCACCACTTCCATCAATAAAGCATCCAAAGGTACAGCTTGCTCGATCGGTTGGACGATGCCACTATCGGAACGGGCTAAAAAAAGCAGATCATTGACTAAATTGCCCAATCTTTCCGTTAAACGCTCGATCACTTGCAAGCGTTGATGACGAGTTTGGGGATAGGCGATCGCCATTTGCACGTTAGTTTGGATAGTGGCGATCGGATTGCGTAATTCATGGGAAGCATCGGCGGTAAATTGTTTTAAACTCTGATAGGACTCTTTTACCGGTTGAATGGCTAAACCGGACAAAAACCAACCAATCCAGGCGACACTGGCAATCATCAGGCAAATTCCGACGATTAAATCCCATAATAGCTGTCTAATCGGTTTTGTCACCTCAAACCAAGGATGACTTACCCGCAGATATCCCAAAACATAATGACCGATTTCCACCCTTTCGGTTACTTGTCGCAGCAGACGATTATCGGATAAGCGAATAGTTTCCCCTTGACGGTGGGGATGGAGGGGAATATCTAAGGATTCAGCCAAAGTTGACCAAACTAGATTACCTTGGGGATCAAACCATTCCAAATCTATATGATCGTCTTCCACGGATTTACCCTGACTGGGAAAACTTGCTAGGGGATCGACGCGATAACGTCCTTGATCCGGGGGAATCGATTCGATCACGAGGGAACGATTTACCACCTCAATGATGTGTTTGAGGGTATCATCAATGCGATCTACTAGGGTATGGCGCACATAAAAATACATTCCCGTAGCGAGAAAAAGCAGTAGTATGGCAGTGACAACAGTGTACCATAAGGCTAAACGGCGGCGAGTGGCTTGGAACACCGATAATCTATGGATTGGCTAGAGATTTTTAGAGCAATGTATCTTATTTTACAGCTTATTTGAGCGATTTAATGCTGGAGAATAAATTATTTTTAGCTATAGGGAAAAACTGACGGTTGCCAAGAATAGCTAGACTTGAAGGCTCATAGTTCTTAAAAATTGCCGCTAACAAAAGTATTTTTAGATACATTCTTCTCAATAATTGTTTGAGTAGCTCTGCAAAAGCAGCCAAAGTGAATTATATTTAACCCTATGGTGATAGGGCTGACAGGAACGGCTAAAAATTTTTTTGAGCTTATTTGAATTAATAACAAGTATAAATGATGAATTTAAATTATTGGTTAATGAAATCGGAACCCGATGTCTATAGTATCGAGGATTTAAAAAAAGATGGTCAAACTATTTGGGAGGGAGTGCGAAATTATCAGGCCCGCAATTTTCTCCGTCAGATGAAACGGGGAGATTTGGCCTTTTTTTATCATTCTAATACGACCCCGCCGGGGATTGTCGGCTTAATGCGAGTAGTGCAAACCGATAGGATCGATCCCACACAATTCGATCCCGATAGTCCCTACTATGATCCTAAATCCTCTCCAGATTCCCCGCGCTGGTGGACGGTTAAAGTTGAGTTTGAGCGCCTTTTTCCCCAACTGCTGCCCCTAGGAATTTTAAAACAAAATTTTACCGCCGATGAATTATTATTAGTAAGGACAGGAAATCGTCTGTCAGTGATGCCTGTCAATCAAGCGATCGCAGTAAAAATTCTCGCTTTAGTCGCTCGTCAAGGAGTATAAACTATGAACCAAAAAGATGCTATTAATTTACTTTCCCTGATCGGGGGATTATTAGCTGCTATTGTCATTTTAGCGGCCTTTAATGCCTATGTAATTATCACCCCCGGACAAGCGGGGGTTTTAAGTGTTTTAGGAAAGGCTAAGGACGGGGTTTTATTGGAGGGATTGCACTTTAAACCTCCCTTTGTTTCTAGTGTCGATATCTACGATGTTACGGTGCAAAAATTTGAAGTTCCCGCCCAAAGTTCTACTAAAGATTTACAGGATTTATCCGCTAGTTTTGCGATTAATTTTCGTCTCGATCCGACTCAAGTAGTGGCAATCAGAAGAACCCAAGGCACCCTACAAAATATTGTCGCTAAAATTATCGCCCCTCAAACCCAAGAATCCTTTAAAATTGCCGCCGCTAAAAGAACCGTAGAGGAGGCAATTACTCGACGCAGTGAGTTAAAAGAAGACTTTGATAATGCCCTATCGACTCGATTAGAAAAGTATGGTATTCTAGTTTTAGATACCAGTGTGGTAGATTTGAATTTTTCTCCAGAATTTGCTCGGGCTGTCGAAGATAAACAAATCGCGGAACAACGCGCCCAAAGAGCCGTTTATATCACCCAAGAAGCGGAACAACAGGCCCAAGCAGAAGTTAATCGTGCTAAAGGGAAAGCTGAGGCACAAAGACTATTAGCAGAAACTTTAAAAGAACAGGGGGGAGGATTGGTTTTACAGAAAGAAGCGATCGAAGCTTGGCGCGAAGGTGGGGCGCAAATGCCCCGGGTTTTAGTCATGGATGGATCGGGAAAAAATAGCGTACCATTTTTATTTAATTATAGTGATTCTTTTCCAGAAAATACCCCCTAAATTCCTGTCCAAGCTCAGAGGCATTTTCAAAGAAACCTTGCCAACTTCTCAAAATTACCCGGTGATATTATCGACAAATGGCCTTTAAAACAATCTCTAGCTCCTTGACTCTTTGAGGATGAAGAAGTTGAACGGTGAATATTTTTGATCATCCCCTGGCGAGTCTATTTAGCGTTTTTGGACAAACTGGCGCGATGATGAAAAACAGCCTAGAGCAGTTGCTCTCGTCGGGGAGTCAATGCTATGATTAGGGATGGTTTTGCGGGTATAGTTCAGTGGTAGAACGTCACCTTCCCAAGGTGAATGTCGCGCGTTCGAGTCGCGTTACCCGCTTCTGACGACAATGGGAATCTTCCCTAACATTCCCCAACTGGGCCTACCAGAGCGGCATCGCACTACAATTGCTCCAGCAGCATATCGTACTCTGCATGGGAACCAACCCAGAACCAAATCACCGTATCATCCTCTAATTGACCGACAGCACGATAATCCCTATTGATGCGTGCAGAATAGATGGGCAGCTGTGGATGGACTTTCTTGAATCGCAAGCTGGGATAGCTTGGGTCTTCTTTGAATTGCCGATACGCTTTACGGGTCTGCTCTTGAATCGGTTTTGGAAGATCTGCAAACATCTCCCGAAAACGAGCAGTGGTACAAGACTTCACAACGTTTCTGGGTCTAATTCTTGAGTCTTGCCCAATCGATGTTCTGCCATTGCTTCGGCTGCTAGTTTAGCCAGCAAGTTTGGTGAGCGGGTAAAGGAGTCATTCCATCGCTTTTCTTCTTCGAGTTCTGCCAAAATTAGGGTTGCGATCGCGTCCTGTTGATCGGTTGACAAGGTTTGTAATTGGGCGATCGCCTGCTCAAGTCGTTCAGTCATAGACAACATCTAACGTATAGGGCTTAATATATTCTAGCCTCCACGTTGCTACAGCGATGGCGTACTGCTACCCAGTGCCTTCAGCATCGCACTTAAACTCACAGCTTTAATACATGGGCATGGTGCGTTCCCCAAAAATCGATCGGTGGATCAGTAAGACCCCCATTAGGGAACGCACCCTACAAGATCGGTGATCGCACTTATTACTTAATTACTGTTTATTTTGTAATTTTATCACTAATTCTTGGAAAGGTTGCCAATCATCTTTATAGGTAATGGCTTCCCAGACCGATTCGATTAGCGGTCTAAGTAAAGCGGTTTTAGGATTATAATGCTTTAAAGTGTCGTCAATTTCAGACAAGGAATCTAGGGGTAATTGATTTAAGATCAAACTATATAACTCTCGCCAACGTTGCCAATCAGCTTTCGGTAAATCCATATTTTCAAGAATTAGAGAACTATTTTCTCGCCAACCGTAATTAAATTGTTCACTTAATTGATAGAAAAAGTCGTGATAACCCAGGCCAGTTTCTTGGAGAACTTCCACAGTTTTGCTGACCAGTAAAGCGGATTCGGGAGTAAAAATATCCTCAAAACCTAACTTTTTGAGCATCATTTTTTGATAATAAAAATTGTAATGCTGGTCATAGTTAGCCAAAGCCATATCTAACTCTAACAAGGAGACAACCATGGCCAGGGGAGATTGTAGTAACTCTAGATTTAAACGACAGATAAAAGGCTGATTGCCATAACTATAACGGCCGCCGTAGTCGAAATAGGCCGCCGTAAATTGGGGGTTATAGGAAGGAATAAAAGCGTAGGGACCATAATCGAAACTTTCCCCAGTAATTGACATATTATCGGTATTAAGAACCCCATGACAAAAACCTGCGGCCATCCATTGGGCTGCTAATTTAGCGGTTCTTTCAATCAAAGTGGCGTAAAATTTTAAATAGCGATCGCTATCTTGGGGATTGATTTCAGGATAATAATAAATAATCACATGATCGAGGAGTCTTTTAATTAAATCGCTACGTTTAATATGAAATAAACGCTCAAAAGTCCCGAAACGAATATGAGAATTACTAACTCGAATCATCACCGAAGATCGCGTCGGGGAAGGTTCATCGCCGCGCCAGAGAGCTTCCCCCGTTTCCACCAAACTCAGACAGCGAGAGGTATTCACCCCTAAACCGCGTAAAGCTTCCGCGGCTAAGACTTCTCTGACTCCACCCTTGAGAGTTAACCTACCGTCCGCATGACGGGAATAGGGGGTCCGTCCCGATCCTTTCGTACCAAAATCGTATAATTTGCCATCAATACCCCTAACTTGACCGTAGAGAAAACCGCGACCATCTCCCAAAAAAGGATTATACTCGCCAAATTGATAACCGTGGTAACGCAGGGACAAAAAAGGGGTCAGGGATTGAAATTTACCAAAAGCCTCGATAAAATGCTCATCTAAGGTTAATTCTGGCTGAATTCCCACCAAAGGTAATAAAGCATCATTGCGAAAACGAAGGATATGACGGGGAAAATCTGCGGCTGCAACTTGATCATAGTATTGGTCCCCCAAGTCCTGCATGGCGCTTTCGTAAGGGAGACTGAGAAAGGGATTGGTGAGATGGTCTGTCATAGTGGTGGTGTCGATCGAGCTTTGAGGCGATAAAGTGATAAAGATAGCCAAAAAATTTTCCTACTGAGACTATCAAACAGCGATGCCCGATTCTATTATGTATCAAGGGGACTATTTTCTTGTCCTTGAGGCCGATCAACCTGAACAATTCCAGACTCCCGACCAGTTGCGGGATAAGTTAAAAGATTTAATCAGCGCAAAACCGGAGATTTGTCCCCGACAATTGGCGAAATTCTCTAGTTTTGAGGAAAAAGCTCTCTATCTGCGCGATAATTACTGCGAGTTGGACCTGGGTGAGGAGGGTTATTTACAATGGTATCTAGTGCGTTTGGAAAAATAAGGAAACCCATTATTAAGTAGTTAGGTGTTAAAAACTGTCAGACACCCCCCTTATCAAGGGGGGATTAAGGGGGGATCCATCTTCAATTTAATTATAACCAGCTACTTAGTTATTAAGGCAGAGGCAATCAGAGCAATTATCTTTTTAACTTTTTACTTTCTAATTTGATCATTATGGGAGAAATAGAAGATTTACTGGCACAAATGAAGGCAGAATACCAGAAACGGGATCAGGAAAAACCGATGCCGTCCCCTTCTTCTCACCAAGAAAAAGATCGTTACCCAGACGAATTTAAGGTTAATTATGCTGGCGATTCTGCTACCGATGCGCTTTTAAAAGCTTTAGCCTTAGAAAACCAAGAAAGGCAACAACAGGAGGCAGCGGAAAAAGAAAAAGCAGCGGCATTAAAACAGCAGCGTAAGCGAGAAGCTTTAACTAGAAAGGCGAAGCAATGGTTAGATAAATTGGATGCCAAATCGGAGGAAGGACGCTGGTTTGAGGAGTTTTCCTATAGCTACGATTCTCCTTTAGAAGCGGCGATCACCTATCTAGAAGCTTTGGGAGAAGTGGATATTTATAAATGATAAGGTCTAATTTAAAGTTGTGGGTAAATTGGCTGCGTCAAAAACTTGATTATGCCACCAAATATTATCACCGGCTATAATATTTGTGCCGTAACGAGGGACGATGCCATAAACAGTGCCGGGGTCATAATCCAAAGCTTGACTGATGAGATTGTAGAGACGTTGTAGATCAAAACCCCGGGGGTCACAATGGGGGTATTTTCCTTGATTAATCAGAAAACTATCCACGGCAAAATGGCTGACAATTTGCGGTAATTGTCCCGTTTGTAAGGCTGCGAGGAGATAATATTTCGCCGTTTGTTGGTATTGAAAATCGCTGTAACCGGGGAGGGGTTGCAAGCGTCCTTTGGTCAAACAGTGGGATCCGGGCGCTTGTACCAGTTCAATGTTAACACTGGAGATAACCCGACGATTTCTTTCGGCAAAAATTGGTCGCAAGCGATCGCAATTAGGGTGAGATAGCTGCTGACAAATCGCTTCTGTTGCCCATAATGCGGTGGTTTTTGCCCCATCAAAGTAATTTGTGGGATATTCTTTGACTAAACGCCTAAAGACTGCTTCTGAAGGCGTATTTAACCAAATTCTCGCTCTTTTTTCTAACTCAGGGGCCGATCGCGTACTCAAAGGAACACCCGCTAAAGCAAGTGCAAAACCCTTGACGCGGATAGTTTCTGGGGTAAGTTGCCACAGTTGACGCACTAATTGATCCCTGGTGTCTGCGGGCAGCATTTCGGCCGCTTGTTCATAAAAAGTGGCCGTGGGACGGTGACGCTCAAAAAAAGGCCGGGCGATCGAGTCTAAAATATCTCTATCCCTGGAATGCGGTTTGCGGGGGATGTAAACATTCGGACCCAATTTCATCGGACCGCGAGCATATTTTTTCTGCTCTTCGATGTTACCCGCAGTCATACTCCAAGCTGTATCGTGGAGAATAAACAAGGGAGTGCGATCGATGGTTAATTCGGTTTCTGGCGGGGCAATTTGCAAAAATTCGGCGATTTTCTGCTTTTCTAACTCATCTAGGCTCTTACCGGCTAAATTCTCCCCCACAGTGGAGGGATTAAAAATATTTATGGTGGCAGTGGAGAGACTAGAGGTATTCAGTTTTAAAATCAGTAGGGACAAGACTAAACTAATCACCAGAGAAGTCACTCCCCATCGCCATTGTTCCGGGGGAAAGATAGAATATCTAGGGAGAGAAAATTGTCTTGATTTTTGCCGTCTTTGTCGATTCATCGAACCCTTTTAACTCGCTTTCCACCCATTGTATTGACTTTCTCGAAAAAGGGAATTAACTATGGCCCGCTAAATAAGTCTAAAAACCTTGTTGGATAAGACTTTTAGACTTTTGGGAAATCGAAAAATGCCGACCATTGCAGTGGTCGGGGGGAAAATTTAGGACTCTCTTCTTCTTTGTGTGATCTCGCGTAGCGAGCGCGTTGCGACCAGTTTAACTTATATAGGAGCGATCAATCTTTGTGTCCTTTGTGTCTTTGTGGTTCGTTCCACAAAACCCCACACCCTACACATAATTACTGAGGAACCATTGAGTATTAAAAGCTCGATCGCAGGATATTTCTAGTAATCTTAGGCCTGATTCCGGCAAAACTGCGATTTTTTGCTCAAAATCAGTCCAATCGCTGATTAAATGGTAATCGATACCGTAGGTGCGACAGAGTTGGCAAAAGTCGATATTTTGGGGAGTGGCAAAAAATTCTTCAAAGGGGGGGTCAAATTTGGCGATCGGCAACATCTGGAAAATGCCTCCCCCCTTGTTATTGATTAAAATTATGGTCAAGGAGCCAACAAAATATTTTTTGATTAAAAAACCATTTGTGTCGTGTAATAGGGCTAAATCTCCCGTTAATAGCAGACTGGGGACATTTTTATAAGCTATTCCTATCGCAGTGGAGAGGTTGCCGTCGATGCCATTGGCCCCGCGATTAAAATAGGGACGAATTTGGCGATCGCTAGGCGGGTTAAAAAATTCGGCATAGCGAACAGGCATACTATTAGAGATAAAGATCGGGGTGCGGGGGGGGAGGTATTGGGAGAGCAGCCAAGGAATTTTCCCTTCAATCAGTTTAGTTTCTGCTGCCAAAAGGCGATCGATGGTTAATCTGGCTTGCTGGTCGAATTTTTGCCATAATTGCCCATATTCTCGGTTATTATCGGGTTTTTCTGGGAATAGATGCCCTAATTGCTCGATATTTCCCCTGAGATGTCTGGTTTTTCCCTGTAGAGGATCGTAATTATCGGGATGGGGATCGATAATCCAACGCGGACAGTCGATTTCTTCTAACCAGGTCCGTAATTCTTTGCTGGTGGGTAGTTCCCCAATTTGCAGGACAACATCGGGGGTTAATTGGGTTTTAATAGCAGGATTCCGCAATAATAAATCATAGGTGGTGATGAGATGGGGATTTAACCCTGCATAGTTTCGTAGAGGAGATAAAGCTTCTGCTAAGACGGGATATTGTTGCGATCGGGCTAAATTAGCGATCGCCTGACAGTAACTTTCAGGGTTTTGCGGGGAAGCTAATCCCGCGATGATAATTCCTTGGGGGGGTAAAGAAGGAATTTCGAGAATTGAGTGGTTAATGGCGATATTTTGCCGAGATATATGGCTAAAAAAAGCTTCTTGGTCAAAATTAGCCTCTAAATTGTTAATTTCTAGATCGGGAGTTGGTGCGAGGGGATCGCGAAATGGTAAGTTCAGATGCACCACTCCGGGGACAGGATCAAGACAGCGCCACCACGCGTGGATGATAGTTTGACGGAGATAGCGTAAACGCTCGATATTGGCACTAGGACAGCTAATTTCCGCTTGCCAGTTGGGATAATTACCGTAGAGTTTGACTTGATCGATAGTCTGACCGGCGTGAGCATGACGCAATTCTGGGGGGCGATCGGCGGTTAGAATTAATAAGGGGACATGACTTTCTTTTGCTTCAATGACTGCGGGATAAAAATTAGCCGTGGCGGTCCCAGAAGTGCAGACTAAAACCACCGGTTGATATAATTGTTTGGCTAATCCCAGGGCGAAAAAAGCGGCCGAGCGCTCGTCTAGGATGGGAATAGCTTCAATCTGGGGATGTCTTGCCAAGGCTACCGTTAAAGGAGTTGATCGCGATCCGGGAGAAACCACCCCTATCTTCAATCCCAAACGGGCCAATGTTTCGACTAAAATGGAACCCCAAAGTGTATTAAGATTGCGAAAATCGATCGACATTTATCATTTCAGTGCAAAGGTTAGGGGACAATCGGTTAAAGAGTCTATTAATAAATTTAACATTGGCTGGAACTGGCCAAGAATAAGTTATTCCTGAGTCAGTGATCCTAGTTAAGTTTACTCTCGATTCCCAGGCCAATTTATCCCTTTTCGGGGTTCCTTCTCGCCAAGTTTTAACCAGAAAATTTATAGGTTAATACCACATTGATATTAGCTGCCAGCAGGGCCAAGAATAACAGGAAAGTAAAGCGATCGATCCAGAATTTTTTAAAGAGACCAAAGATATCCTTGAGATAGAATACTCCCAGAATTGCTGCCGTACCGATCATAAAATAATAGCGACCGTAGGGAGAAGCTAATATCCATGCTGTCAAGTTGAGATGAATCGACCAAACTCCCAGAAAGATAAAAATAATTGAGGCAGTTAATCCGTCCGTTTCCTGGCGAAAATCATCGAGAAAGATGGCTAGAATAATAAACATAAACGGATAAAAAGGAATCATATACCAAGTAAAGAAGTGACTTTGCGCTCCCGTGGCAACTAAAATTAAGGTGTAGAGGATTACCGGTAAAGCGAGTAATCTAACTTGGGGACTAGCGGGATTTTTTCTGAGAAAGGGTAAGAGGGTTAACCAGCTAAAAATTAACCAACCATCCTCGAAAAATACCGTAGGAGTGGTTAGATATTTGACAAAGTTAAAGTCCTCAAAACGCAGGGATTGCTCTTGAAATATCTTACGAAAAAAATCGTAGTCGTAGATAGCACCGTAGAGAAAATAGAGAGAGAAAAAGAAAGCACCGATCGCAGTCACATAAATGGCTTCTCGTCCTTGCTTTTCGTAAATCAAGAGGACAATTAATAATACTACTAAATAAATAGCTGTTACCTTGACTAAACAGGCTAAACCAGCTAAACAAGCGGCAATGTAGAGATATTTTTTCTGCTTAGTTTGATAGTATTGCCAATACAGTAAGATGATAAATAAGCAGAAAACAATCATTAAATTTTCACTAATAGCTAACCGAGAGAGGAAAACTGTATTGGGATTGGTGGCATAAATTAAACTAGCGATTATAGCGATCGATAAATTACTCAACTTGAGAGCAAGTAAATATACTAAAACTATCGAAGCAATACCTAAGAGTAAAGAAGGGACTCTAATAATAGTTAAACTGCAATCAAAAAAAGTTTTTGCTCCTCCTAAAAGAGCAAATAAACCCACCAATAAACCAAATAAAGGAGGATGATCAAACCAGGGAGTCACCAAACGATAACGGAGATTTTTCGCTTCCCAAACCACCGTAGGAAAATTATCCGTGGGACTCAACCATGACCAACTGGTGGGGATACCCGTTTGTAATAAACTCATGCCACTCCAAGCAAAAGCATATTCATCAGAAGTCCAATTATCTGGAGGCAAAGAATCATAATTATAGATTCGCAAAAAAGCACCTAAAAAGGTGATAATTGCTCCAATCAACCAATGTTTATGGACAGTCAAAAAGCTGGGCATCGATTATTAAGGACAAGGGGCAGTGACCAAATAATAGTCAGAATTTCATGGTATAATAGATGGGGTGATAATGACAGAAAAATCGGGATGATTAAAGTAAACAGACGTAAATTTTGCCAGTGGATCAGTCTGATCGGTGCAGGAGTCGGACTGGCAGCGATTCTAGATAGAAAAAATATTTTTTCCCCCTCCACTGCTACAGCAATCATCCCCCCGCAACCCACCCCCAATTCCTCTTTTCCCCCCCGACAAAGCTTTTCCTTTGAAACCGTTACTCTCGATCCTAGCGGTTTCGTGATCGAGCGCAATTCCCGCAGCGCCGAATACTACAGCGAAACCCTTGCGGGATTAGAGATGATTGCTATCCCTGCTGGCACTTTTATCATGGGGACACCGGACGGAGAAAAAGGAGACTTTACCGGTAGTGATAAACCCCAGCGCTTAGTCAAGCTGAACAGTTTTTACCTGAGTAAATACCCGATAACCCAAAAACAATGGCAAATTGTCGCTAATCTGCCCAAAATTAACCGCGATTTAAACCCCAATCCCTCCCACTTCCAAGGGGATAACTTACCCGTCGATAGCATCTCTTGGTATGATGCGATCGAGTTTTGCGATCGACTTGCCAAGGCCACCGGCAGAAACTATCGACTCCCAAGCGAGGCACAATGGGAATATGCTTGTCGTGCCGGCACTACCACACCCTTCTACTTTGGTGCCACCCTTACCAGTGAATTCGCTAACTACTATGCCATTAAATTTCCCTACGCAGTGGAAAGAGAGAGCGAATTTCGAGCTAAAACCACCCCTGTAGGCAGTTTTCCCCCAAATGCCTTCGGATTATACGATTTACATGGCAGTTTATACGAATGGTGTGCCGATCCTTGGCATCGCAACTATAAAAATGCTCCCAACGATGACCAAGTATGGCCGGCCGATCCTAATAGCACCGGCAATCGTTATCGCGTCCTGCGCGGAGGTGGTTGGGGGACAGAATTGAGGGAATGTCGCTCCGCCAGTCGGGGCCAATTTAGCCCCGATAATCGCTATAGTGTATTAGGATTCCGCATCGCCAGTAGTTAGCTCAAAATTCTGGTTTCAACAACTTTGCCGGTAAATTGTGCGTCTCTAAACCTGTTTTAGTCTGTGAGTGTAAGCGAGTGACCAACTGTCCACCCTATCCCTTTTTAACCACCCCCGTCGGCTCTTTGCAAATCCCTTTTTTAGAGCAAATTGAAGGAATTATTAGCAATAATAGTTATATTCTCAGGGATGAACCCCAGTTACTCAAATTATCTCTAGTTATTCCCACCTATAACGAGCGAGATAACGTTATTCCCCTAGTCGAGAATCTCAGTCAATTACTCGATCGAAAAATTCCAGGTCAGTATGAACTAATTATCGTCGATGATGACAGTCCCGATCGCACTTGGGAATTAGCCAGCAAATTAACCCCAGATTACCCGCAACTACGGGTGATGCGTCGTCAGGGAGAAAAAGGATTAGCGTCGGCAGTGGTGCGGGGTTGGCAAGGGTCAAGGGGTGAGATACTAGGAGTAATCGATGGAGATTTGCAACATCCCCCCGAAATTCTCTATAATCTCCTCGAAACTATCGAAAAAGGAGCGGATTTAGCTCTTGCTAGTCGTCACGTCGAAGGAGGAGGAGTGAGCGAGTGGAGTCTGCTGCGACGATTTCTCTCCCGCGGCGCTCAAATCCTTGGTTTAATTCTACTGCCAGAGGTGGTCGGTCGCGTCTCCGATCCCATGAGCGGTTACTTTATGGTCCGCCGTCAAGCGATCGCCGGTCTGATTCTCAATCCCACCGGTTACAAAATTTTACTAGAAGTCATCGGCAAAGGCCGCATCGAAACCATCGGAGAAGTGGGTTATGTCTTCCAAGAGCGCCTAGAGGGGGAAAGTAAGGTAACTTGGAAACAATGGCTAGAATATATCTTCCATCTGCTGCGTTTGCGCTCTCAAAAGCCATTAAGGTTTTTAGATGCAATTGTCAATCTACCTTTAGATAGATTTATTCGCTTCGGTTTAGTGGGATTAACCGGGGTTTTTGTCGATATGGCCTTTCTCTATCTTCTCAGTGATCCCGCCGCTTTGGGTTGGGGATTAACCCGCAGTAAAATCATCGCCGCCGAATTAGCAATTATTAATAATTTTATCTGGAATGATCGCTGGACTTTTGGCGATTTATCCGCTCGTCAACGGGGTTGGAATAAACGCTGGAAAAGATTTTTCAAGTTCAATTTGATCTGTTTAGCCGGTTTAATTTTAAACGTCTTGCTGCTCAACCTGCTCTTTAATGGTTTAGGAATCAATCGCTATCTAGCTAACTTCATCGCCATCGCTATCGTCACGGTTTGGAACTTTTGGGTTAATCTTAAACTCAGTTGGCGGGTGACAAAATAACCGGCTAGAAGCAAAAAAATGGTGGGCCAAAATTGAGATGCGCTTACCCTGTTGTCCATAGCATTTGATCCCCGCTTACTCCAGCCTATGATCCTGATTACAGACCAAATTTACCAGTCTATTTTCACCCACGCAGAATCCACCTATCCCGAAGAATGTTGTGGGTTACTCCTAGGAAAAATTACCGAGACAGCAGCCGAAGTTATCAGCATACAAGCAACAGAAAATAACTGGTCAGGCAATAAAAGAAACCGCTTTAGTATTGCCCCAGAAGTGCTTTTACAAGCTCAAAAATCGGCGCGGGAAAACCAGCTAGAAATTATTGGTATCTATCATTCTCATCCAGATCATGCCGCCATTCCCTCGGAAATCGATCGCCAATTAGCCTGGTCAGGATATACTTATTTAATTGTCTCCGTAGTTTCAGGGCGGGCGATCGATTTACAAGCTTGGCAACTGGACGAGCGCGAACAATTTCAAATCCAACCTCAAGAATTAAAATGTTTTTGACATCGCTTGAGAACAAAAAAGAAAGGCTGGGGAAAGTTTTTAAAATCCATAATTCCCAGCACCGTATTATCATCTACTTTCCGAAAAGAGTCATTAATCGGCAAATAATCATAAATCATCGTGGCGCTGACTTTGTCCCGATATTCCATCATTCGCAGTCTAGCCTGACTTGTCTGCGTTTTTAGCAAGGAGTTGGTCAGCATCAGTAAAGGTTTCAGAGAATTATTTTTCAGTATCGGCAGCTTCAAAATCCAGTTCATGGCCGTGGGATTGGGTGCCACCTTAAAAATTTTTCCCTGACCATCTAAAAATAACAGGGGGTGGACATTCTCAGTATCAACAAATTCTTTACCATACCAATTAGATGCCTCTAATAAACCATCCATTGGGTGATTTGTCTCAAGTCCAGAACCTTGCCAAAGACCGAGCATAAAGTCTAAACTCACGGGTTCGAGAGCGTCAAACAATTGTAAAGCTATTTCTGTGGTCGTTTGACCAGCTTTAAGAATCGACTGGCAGCTTTCTAATTCTAATGTTGTCATTGTTTCGCTCTTCTTGTGTCCCGACCATAATATTATAGCTTCTCAGCTAGAGGGTCGGGGATTGCTCCTCGGTTAAAATCACCAAATATCCGACATATCTTCAGTCAATGGGTCATCTTATTGCCTTAGGGTTTCCAGCCATTCACTCATTTCTTCCTTGATGGTTTCTTTAAGTTCTTGCAAATCATCTTTATCTATAATCTTAAGACCGTTTCTAGTGGCCAATCCTATAATTAATTACAGGGTCGGAGAACTTGCCTTCTGCAAAAGTCCCATTTATCCCATCTACCCAACTAATCAATTCCATCATAGACAAGACCTTCCTGCTCCCCCACACGCCAAAAATATGTCTCAAAAGCCGATTTATCTAGATTGCCACGCCACGACACCCCTAGATCCGCAAGTTCTGGCGGCGATGTTACCCTATTTTACCGAACACTTTGGTAATGCCAGTAGTATTAATCATGTCTATGGTTGGACAGCCGAGGCCGCGGTTAAACAGGCAAGAGAAACAATCGCCGCTGCTATTAATAGTAGCCCCGAAGAAATTATTTTTACCAGTGGAGCAACGGAGGCCAATAACCTGGCTATCAAAGGGGTTGCCGAAGCTTATTTCGCCAAGGGACGGCACATAGTTACGGTGGTGACAGAACATCGCGCCGTTTTAGATCCCTGTCATTATCTGGAAAAATTGGGTTTTGAGGTGACAATTTTACCCGTCGGTGCTGATGGTCTAATTGACTTGGAATTACTAGAAAAATCTTTGCGTCCTGACACGATTTTGCTGTCAATTATGGCGGCTAATAACGAGATTGGGGTGATTCAACCTTTAGCGGCAATTGGGGCGATTTGTCGCCAGTATCAGGTGCTTTTTCATACGGATGCGGCCCAAGCAATCGGCAAAATTCCCCTAGATGTGGAGGAAATGAATATAGATCTGATGTCCTTAACTGCCCACAAAGTCCACGGACCAAAGGGAATCGGTGCGCTGTACGTCCGGCGCCGGAACCCCAGAGTTCGTCTCGCCGCTCAAATTCAAGGGGGAGGCCAGGAAAAAGGACTGCGATCGGGTACAATATTTACACCGCAAATTGTCGGTTTTGCCAAGGCGGTAGAATTGGGCATCAAAGCGATCGAAGAAGATAACAGCCACTTAAATCAGTTAAAAGCCCGTTTATGGGAGATTATCAGTCAATTAGACAGAATTTATCTCAATGGTCATCCTAGCCAAAGATTAGCCGGAAATTTGAATATTAGTATTGAAGGGGTGGACGGTGCGGCGTTATTGTTAGGATTACAGCCAATAGTGGCTCTTTCCTCCGGTTCTGCCTGTTCTTCTAGCCATACCGCCCCCTCTCACGTTTTAACTGCCTTGGGTCGCCCCGAATCTCTCGCTTATGCCTCCCTGCGCTTCGGGTTGAGTCGTTTTAATACTTTAGAAGAAATTGAACTGGTGGGGGAACAGGTGGTTTTAACGGTTAATTCCCTCCGCAAAGCCAAAAATTTTTGACGTTTCGGCTCCTATCCACAAGTTAGTTTCGGTCTAGGTTTAAAAAATTCCGGAAAAGGTTTCTATGATTGCCTTTGACTGATTGCCGTGCCGGTTAATAACACTGATGCTTGGTTTTCAGTCCAGTGAATCATCCAACTCGGTTGTAATCCCAAAACAATAATAAATAAAGCCAAAGCAATTTCGGGAAATCTTTCGGGCCAGGTACTGCGGGGAATGCGCGATAATTCAGGGGTTAAACGACCAAAGAAAACCCGATTAATCATCAGGAGAAAATATACTGCGGTTAAACCACTAGCAACCAAACATAAGAGCGTTTGTATCGGAAAAATCGGGAAACTGCCACGAAAGACCAAAAATTCGGCGATAAATCCCACCATTCCGGGGATGCCGGCGCTGGCCATAGCCGCTAAAATCATTAACATTCCCGTGATTGGTAAACCTCTTTCTGGATTTAATAAACCGCGTAGATAATCCACATCCCGGCTGCCGGTTTTTTTATACACTACTCCCACCAACAAAAATAACAAAGCGGAAATTAAACCGTGACTAATCATCTGCAAAATCGCCGCGGTGATGCTTAATCTGGTGGTGGCCGCCGCCGCTAGTAAAATATAGGCCATGTGGGAAATGGAAGAATAGGCGACTACTTTTTTCATATCCTTCTGGGCAATAGCGCAACTGGCCCCGTAGAGGGCGCTGATAGCTGCTATCGTTGCTAACCAAGGGGCGATAGTCACCCAAGCGTCAAGAAATAAACCGACTCCAAAGCGCAGCAGTCCATAGGTTCCTAATTTGAGTAATATTCCCGCTAAAAGCACAGAAACGGGGGTAGATGCTTCGACGTGGGCATCCGGTAGCCAAGTATGAAAGGGAAAAATCGGGATTTTGATGGCTAATCCAATCAGAAGGGGAATAAGGAGCAGTAATTGGGTTTTAACGTCTAAATTGTTCGATAAAAGGGGGTTATAGGCGAAATTATTAGCACCGGTTAGCCAAACTAAGCCAAGGAAAGAGATTAGCACTAAAAAGCCAGAAATTGCCGTGTATAATAAAAATTTCATGCCCGCATAACCGCGTCTTTGACCCCCCCAAATGGCAATGAGAAAGTAAAGCGGGACGATTTCTAATTCGTAAAATAGGAAGAATAGCAGTAAATCCTGCGCTAGAAAGGCCCCCGCTACTCCGGCATTGAGTAACAAGAGCAGAGAATAGTAAAATTTCGGTCGGTTAACCTCTGTGCCACTAGCATAAAGAGCAATTATTGTCAAGATGCTGTTAAGAAAAAGTAATGAGAATGACAATCCATCAACACCGAGGGCATAATTGAAACCGAGGAAATTAATCCAAGGCAGGTTAACCGTGAACTGCATTTGCGGGTTACTAGGGTCAAATTGCCAGCCAAGGAGGATATTAAGCAGTAAGAGAACGACAGAAAGAGTTAGAGCTAATCCTCGCACTTTTTTCGCCTCTAGAGGCGTGTAGGCAATCAGTATCGCCCCTATAATCGGTAGCCAAATAAAAGCGTTGAGCATTCTTTAATGGGCATGATAAACCTTCCCATTATTGCCTGAGCGGTCAATCTTTAGCAAGATAAGTAGATAGGTGTTAAAAGTTGTCAGACACTCCCCTTATCAAGGTAGGGTTGATTCAAGGTAGGGTTGATTCATGAATCAACCCTACAGGGGCAAGGGGGGATCGAGCCTAAAACCCATTTTCAATTTAATTATAAACAGCTACTTAAACTGGTGAACATTTAACTTAACTAACGATGAAACAAGAAAAGATCACTCTCAGTCAACTCGAAGGCTTTCTATTTAAGGCGGCGGACATTCTTCGCGGCAAAATGGACGCTTCCGAGTTCAAAGAATTTATCTTTGGGATGTTGTTCCTCAAACGCTTGTCAGACGAGTTTGAGCGCAAGCAAGCGCAACTCAAGAAACAATATGCACACATCCCAGACCCGTCGCTGCTGGCCGAACTCCTAGAAGGCGAAACCTCCTATGGAGAAACATTTTTCGTACCTCCTCGCGCTCGCTGGCATCAATCTTGGCGCGACGAAAACGGCCAGGAAGTCCCGCCGCTCAAACACCTTAAGCAGGACATCGGCAATATGCTCAATAAGGCATTAGCGGCGGTAGAGGATGCTAACGATGCCTTGGCGGGAGTGCTGAAGAATAACATCGATTTTAATGCCACCAAGGGCAAAACCAAGATACCTGACCACAAATGGAAGGATTTACTAGATCACTTCAATCAGCCCCAATTTGTGCTGGTCAACGATAATTTTGAGTTTCCCGACCTATTGGGTGCAGCCTACGAGTACCTAATCAAATACTTTGCCGATAGTGCCGGGAAGAAAGGGGGAGAATTTTACACGCCGGCCGAGGTGGTGCGGCTGTTGGTACAGTTGGTTAAACCCCAAGCGGGCCATACTATCTATGACCCTACCGTGGGGTCGGGCGGTTTCCTTATCCAGTCCTATCAATATGTGGAGGAACAGGGGCAAAACCCCCAGAATCTAGCACTCTACGGACAGGATTCTAACGGTACGGTCTGGTCAATTTGTAATATGAATATGATCCTCCACAACATCACCCGCTTCACCATTGAAAACGGGGATACTCTCGAAGATCCGCTCATTTTAGAAAACGGACAGATTCGCAAGTTTGACCGAGTTCTCGCTAATCCGCCCTTTTCCCAGGATTACAGCCGGGCTAATCTCAAGTTTACCAACCGCTTTCGCGAATTCTGCCCGGAAAAGGGGAAAAAGGCGGATCTGATGTTTGTCCAGCACATGATTGCCAGTCTTAAACCCGACGGCCACATGGCCACTATCATGCCCCATGGGGTGCTATTTCGGGGGGGGAAAGAGAAGCTGATTCGAGAGATCTTAATTGAGGATGATCTGATTGAGGCGATTATTAGTTTGCCACCGGGGTTATTTTATGGCACGGGTATCCCGGCCTGTGTGTTGGTGGTGAATAAAAATAAACCCGAGGAATTAGGCGATAAAATCCTTTTTATTAATGCCGATCGAGAATATGCTGAGGGAAAGAACCAGAATAAATTGCGCCCCGAAGACATTGAAAAGATCGATTATGTCTTTACCCACAAGCGAGAATATCCCAAATATAGCCGCTTGGTAGATAAGTCGGAAATTGTCGAAAAACACGACTTTAATCTTAATATTCGCCGCTATGTGGATAATACGCCAGACCCGGAACCAGAGGATGTAAAAGCTCACTTGATGGGGGGTATTCCGCAGGCTGAAATTGCCGCACAACAGGATACTTTTGCTAAGTTTGGCATCAATACAAATACCCTATTTAAGCCCCTACGCCCCGGCTATGCTAGTTTTTGCCCAGAAATTGCCACGAAAGCCGCTATTAAAGAGAATCTGGAAGCTAATCCCGATTTACAAGCAAGGATAAGCGACCACTATACTACGCTTAAAAATTGGTGGCGAGAAGCGCGGGATGATTTTGCCAAGTTGGAGGGAAATAATATTATGCCCCAAGTGCGGCAGCAATTACTGAGCAGCCTTAAACAGCAGCTGATTCCTTTGGGGGTTTTAGATGAGTTTAAATCGGCGGGGGTGTTTGTTAACTGGTGGCAGCAGATTCGCTATGATCTAAAGACTATTATTAACACTGGCTGGCATCATACTCTTATCCCTGATCAGTATTTATTAGCGGCATTTTTTCAGGCGGAAGAGGCGGCAATTGAGGAACTAGAAAGTAAGATTAGTGCAGTACAAGGGGAGTTAAGCGAAGCGGTGGAATCAGCGCAAGAGGTGGCGAATTATGAACCGGAAGAGGAAGAAACTGTTAGCGCCGCATCGATTAAGAAATGGCTTAAAGAGTTGATAGATGACCTGAAGCAATCCCAGGGCGATTCAGCAGCCAGAGAGCGCCAATCTTACCAACAAGAATACAATGTTATTACTGACATTGAGAATCGGATCAAGTTACTTAAGAATACACTTAAGGAACAGCAGAGTCAGCTTGAGTTAAAGCTGCGCTTAAAACGGGTTGGTGATGAGGAATTTAAGGCTGAAACTGTTGAATTACTTGAGCAGGTACAAAATCAGCTTATGGGGTTAAATGCAAGTAAAAAGGAAGAAAAGGCCAAGATTAACGCGCTTAATAAGGATAAGAAAGCCTTGGAGATTAAATTATCTTATCCTGAGGGATTACTGACTGAAATAGGAGGACAGTTAAGGGATGAAGAAGCGAAAAAATTGATTCTAAAAAAGCTCTATGATTGGGTATCGGAGCAGCTTACTCGTTACTTGAATGGGGAAAAGCGGGGACTTGTCGCTAAGGTTGAGAATCTTTGGGATAAGTATGCGGTATCAAGTCAGGAAATGGAGGCCCAGCGAGAGCAGACTTTAGGACAGTTAAATGAGTTTTTGGTTAAACTAGGGTATAGGGAATAATCTAAGTCAGTTAGGAGCAGGTTATGCAGTCTATTAAAAAGCAATTTGTCACAGATGAAAATCTGAAGCCAGTGGCGGTAATTATTAATTACCAAGATTGGCAAAAAATTGAGGCATTATTGCAGGAAAGTGAACAGGAAGATAGTACAGAGTCTTTTAAAGCACTAGCAGCTTATGCGGGTAGCATTCAACTAACTATCGATCCTTTAGAATATCAAAGTGAGATAAGGAACTCTTGAGTTTTTAAATGTTTTTTTGATTAAGTTGAGGTATTTGGGATGAGTGTGGAAGGTTGGGAGAAAAAAGCCATACAATATTTAGCTAGTGATGTGCATCACTCATTTATTGATGGTGATTGGATTGAAGCACCATATATAATAAACGAAGGAATTCGCCTTATTCAAACAGGCAATATTGGAGTTGGAAAATTCATTGACAGAAATAAGAAATATATTTCTGAATCTTCCTTTGTTGAACTTAGATGTAAGGAGGTTTACAGTGGAGACATATTAATATGTCGATTAGCCGATCCAATTGGTAGATCTTGCATAGTTCCTCCCTTAGAAGAGAAGGCAATTACTTCTGTTGATATTTGTATTCTTCGCATAGACAAACAAAGATATGATAAGTGGTTTATTTCTCACTCTTTGAATCAGCAGTCATTCTTGGATATTTGTCAAAAGGTTGCTGGAGGAAGCACGAGACAGAGAATTAGTAGAAGTAATCTCGGTAAAATTGAGATCGATATTCCACAAAGTAAAGCAGAACAAACCCAAATCGCCACCATCCTCTCAACAATAGACCGCGCGATTGAGCAAACCGAAGCCCTAATTGCCAAGCAGCAGCGCATCAAAACGGGACTAATGCAGGACTTGCTCACCAAAGGAATTGATGAAAACGGCAATATTCGCAGTGAAGAAACCCATGAATTTAAGGATTCACCGCTTGGGAGGATTCCGGTTGAGTGGGAGGTGAAAGAAATAGGAAAAGTTGCATCTTTACAGCGTGGATATGATATTAGAGAAATCGATTTTCTTCCTGGTAACTTTCCAGTTATCGCATCTTCTGGAATTATAGGCTTTCATAAATTTAGAACTTCAATTGGTCCTAATGTTGTTGTAGGCAGGAAAGGCTCTATTGGAAATGTCTATTATATAGGTCTTGACTTTTGGGCGCATGATACCAGTCTTTTTGTAACAAATTTTTTTGGAAACCATGAGAGATATATTTATTATTTATTTGTTTATCTAGAATTAGAGAGATTTGGCACAAAATCAGGCTCACCATCACTTAATAGAAACGATATCCATCCATTGTTAGTAAGTATTCCTAATCCAAATGAGCAAATAGAAATTGCTAGAATTATTTATAATTGCGATGAGTTGCTAACTACACTTTCAAAGGAGCTAGAGAAAAACAAACTCCAAAAAACCGGACTCATGCAAGACCTACTAACTGGCAAAGTTCGAGTTACGGACCTCCTCAACCAAAAAACAGCAGCAAATTGATTCATCGGTCAAACCTATGCAACCAGAGCAAACACCCACAAATCACAAAAACTTAAACATATACCCAGACTTTGCGAAGACAATGGCGATCGCTCGGCGCGGCATCAAAAAATATTGTAACGCCCTGATTGACCTCGCCAAATGAGAGAACCATACTGGCTCAACGAAAAGGAAATCATCGCAATTCATGGCGAAATCCTGATAAACCAAACCGCACTGATCAGGCATACACAACAGCAAGCGATGAAAAAAGGGAAAATAAGAGTTTGCCATGAAAACACCAATAACAAACATCAAACCATCCCCTGAGCAAATTGAGAACTTTTGCCAACGTTGGCACATTACAGAACTGTCCCTATTTGGTTCAGTATTACGCGATGATTTCCGTGTTGATAGCGACATTGATATATTAGTCACCTTTGACCCCCAATTTCAGCGCGGACTAACCGAAACATTGCAAATAAAAGAAGAACTGCAAAACCTATTTGACCGCAAAATTGACTTAATTGTGAAAGCTGCTATAGAACGTAGTGCCAACTGGTTGCGTCGTCAGAATATCCTAGAATCTGCTCAGGTTATCTATGCTAAGAGATATTGAATCCCTCATCGATATCGAACAAGCAGCCAAGCGTATCCTTCGCTTTTCGAGCGGTGTTGAGCAAATTGAGCTAATCACCAATGATGAGAAAATTTCAGCAATTCTCTATCAGATTACAATTATAGGAGAAGCAACAAAACGACTTTCAATGGGATTTCGCCAACAACATCCAGAAATACCGTGGCGAAATCTGGCAGGGATGCGTGATATAATTGTCCATGAATATGATCAAATTGATCTTGATATTGTTTGGGACGTAATTCAGCACGAAATTCCTCAACTATTGAAGCAAATTAAACCTATATTGATGGACTCCAAAACTAATGAAAGCAATTAATTTTAAAACCATCCTAAAAAACGGCATAGTCACCATTCCCGCCGAATATTCTTCTGAATGGGAAGGTAAACAGATCTGCGTTATCTTGTTGGATAATGCAGAGAAGATATTACCCGTCGAAACCACTGATATCAATCCCCTCAAAGGAAGCGTGACATTTGATGAGTAGAAAACGGGTTTCTCCGAGAAACCCGTTTTCTGTGCGTTACTCAACGGATTTAGTATTAGTACACAAAGCAGCGTTGGTTTCCAAAGATGAAAAACCTCATAAATATAGTTATAGCGTTTCCTAAGCTAGTGAGGTACACCTATTTTTCTTCCCTTTTGCCTTTTGCCTCTTGCCTTTTGCCTAAAACCCATAACTTTTGTACCTCAGCAGACTGAAAAACGCTATAAATAAAGGTTATCTGGTCATGAACAAAACACCTCAACCTATCAAACTCGATGAGCGCAACGGGGTCGAAAAGCCCTTACTTGACCAACTATACGGTTTAAATTGGGAAATATTGGATTTAGAGACAAAACAAAAACCACAGGATACTTTTAGAGAAAGCTTTACCGAGGTGGTGATGCTGCCAGTGCTACGAGAACAGCTTACAATCATCAACCCCTGGCTAGAAACCGACCAAATAGAAGAGGCCATCAAACAACTCACCGCCAACTTCCCCAGCACCAACTTACTGGAAAATAACCGCCACGTCTTTAAACTGCTTCAGGAGAATACCAGCGTCTCAGAGAACCGTAAAACAGGCGAAAAAAGCCCCACCGTCAGGTTTATCGACTTTGACCACCCAACTAACAACCGCTTTATCGCCGTTTGCCAGTTTAAGGTGCGGATTCTAGGCACAGAAAACCACATCATCCCCGATATTGTCCTCTTTCTCAATGGGCTGCCAGTGGTGGTCATTGAATGTAAATCTCCCAAAGTCAAAGAACCCATTGCCGAGGCGATCGAGCAACTCCTCCGCTACAGCGAACAGCGCGGCGCTAAGGGCGAGGGAAATGTCCCCCTCTTCTTCTATAACCAGTTTGTCGTAGCTACCTGCCGCAATCAGGCAAAATTTGGCACCATTACCACCCACACCGAAAAATACTTCTTCCGTTGGGCTGACCCCTATCCCCGCACCCTAGAAGAACTAGAACACGGTATTAGCTCCCCCAATGACCAGCAGCGACTGGTGGCGGGAATGTTTGCCCCCGATAACCTCCTAGAGATTATTCGCAACTTCACCCTTTTCTCCATCAACAACAAGGGAGAAACCATCAAAATCGTCGGGCGTTATCAGCAGTTTCGTGCCGTCAAGAAAGCCGTGGAGCGTCTCCTAGAGGGCAAAACCCCCCGGGAGCGCAGCGGCATTATCTGGCATACCCAGGGGTCAGGTAAGTCCCTTACCATGATGTTTATGGTGCGGGCCATGTACCGCCATAACAACCTTTCCCAGTGGAAAGTGGTATTTATCACCGATCGCACCCAACTAGAGCAGCAACTCGCCGAGACCGGCCAAAGTGTTGGCTTTACCGTTAAGCCCGCCAATAGCATCGCCAAACTGAAGGAACTACTTCGCAGCGACTCCTCGGATCTGGTCATGGCCATGATCCACAAATTCCAAGAGCGGGAACTGCGGGAGACCTTCCCGGAGCTAAACCGGAGCAGCAACATCCTGGTGATGACCGATGAGGCCCACCGCTCTCAGTACAGCCTGCTGGGGACAAACCTCGACAAAGCTCTCCCCTACGCTTCCCGTATTGGCTACACCGGCACCCCCATCGACAAAACTGAGAAAGTTTTCGGGGACTACATCGACAAGTACACCATGGGCCAGTCCATCGAGGACGGCGTGACCCTAGAAATTGTTTACACCGGGCGCACTCATAACGCCGAGGTGTCTGATCAGACAGCTATGGATGCGGCTTTTGCCGATGTCTTCAGTGAGTACAACCTGCAAGAGCGGCTGCAGATTTTGGGCCATGGTTCGCGGGATGCCTACCTAGAAGCTCATCCCACCATCGCCGCTAAAGCCAAGGATATGGTGCAGCACTATCTCCAGTGGATTTTTCCCAACGGCTACAAGGCCCAGGTGGTGGCGACTTCCCGGGAGGCGGCGGTGCGGTACAAAGAGCATTTAGATGCTGCCCTGGCCGAGGAGATTGCCAAATTGGAGCAGGGGAATCCCCACCAGCTTAACCTCGATCGCCTGAAGCGACTTAAGACCGATGTGGTCATCTCCGGCAGTCATAACGACCTACCCCACCTCAAGCAATACAGCAACTCCACCCGCCACGATACTACTATTAAAAGCTTTAAACTGCCCTTTGACGCAAGGGATGAGGGGATTACTGGAGATGTGGGCATTGTCATCGTCAATAATATGCTACTGACTGGCTTTGATGCCCCAGTAGAGCAGGTGATGTATCTCGATAGGGTCATCCAGGCCCACAACCTGTTACAGGCGATCGCCCGTGTCAACCGAGTCGGCGGTGCGAACAAGGATAAAGGCTTTGTCGTGGACTATGTAGGCATCGGCCACCACCTGAAGCGAGCTATTGATAACTACGACGAGCGAGAGCAGCAAGAAGTCGAGGAAACCTTAAGTTTTCCCGAGGACGAGATCCGTCAACTTGAGGATGATCACCGCAAAATCCTCGCACTCTTGAAGCAACATGGACTCACCGACCTGAACGATCAAGATGCCTTTTTCGACCTCTTCTATGATGAGGATGTGCGATTCGAGTTCATGCTGGCCTTCAAGAAGCTGACCCGCAGCCTTAACTTGGTCTATCCCGCCAAGGAGGCCTTGAACTATATGAGAGACTACCAATCTCTCACCGCAGTGAATATACTAGCGGGGAAGCACTTCCGCGATGAGCGCCTGAGTATGAAGGGAATCCCACCCAAGCTGCGGGCCCTGACCGACCAGTATCTGCAATCAAGGGGAATCGACGAGAAAGTTAAACCGATCTCGATCTTGGATAAGGACTTTGAGAGTCATGTCCAGAAACACCAGCGAGTCAAAACAAAGGCCGCCGCAATCGAACACGCTCTCCGCCACTATATCGAGATCGATCTGGTGGACGATCCCGAACTGCAAGCCTCCTTTTCTGAAGCACTGAGAGCCATCTTCGAGGAGTTTAAAGACAATTGGGACAAGATTTACCAAGAACTGGAAAAACTGCGCCAGAAGGCGAGAGAAGCAAAAAATGAGCCTACCTACGGACTGGACAGGAAAAAGCAGCTGCCCTTCTTTCGGATGTTCAAACGGGAGTGTTTTGGAGAAGCGGCATTAACTGACGATATGGTTTCTCAGATGGTCGCTCTCACTCAACAGGTATTTACCGTTGTTGAGCAGGAGTTACAATTAACTAGCTTTTGGGAGAGCATTCCCGCTCGCAAGAAACTTAAGGCAGAGATTCAAAAAGTGTTACTCTCTCCCGACTTTTTCCAAATTCCTAATCTTATGGACAATCGAGAACAGATTATCTCGCGGGTGATGGAAATAGCAGAGAAAAATAACGACCGAATTTTTTAGGCTGAATCGAGTAAAATTGAGCGACTTTTAATATGAAACTTGACTATAAAATCATTTATTCTTCCAGTCGTAAGACCCTGACCATTACCGTGGAACGTGATCGCTCGATCGTGGTCAGAGCGCCTACTGGTACTCATCCCGATAAGATCCAGCAAATAGTAGAGTCACGCAAGCAGTGGCTCTATGAAAAAATTCACCACGAGCAAAAGTATCGAGTCCCACTTCATCCTCCGGGTAAGGAACTGGTTAATGGCGAGTCGCTTCTTTATTTAGGGCGCTACTATCGTTTAGAATTGGTTGATGATCAGACAGAGATAAAGTTTATTAACAATCGCTTTCGAGTACCAAAGGCACTAACAGAGAATGGTGGCGAGATTTTTCAAGATTGGTACATTCAGAAGGCAAAAGAGAAGATACTTCCTCGTGTCAACCTTTATGCTAAAAAGCTTGGTGTCAGGTTTAATCAGGCTAAAATTACCGATAGCAAATATCGCTGGGGTTCTTGTACACCCCAAGACAATGTTAACTTTAACTGGCGATTGATCAAAGCCCCGATGTTCGTAATTGATTATGTGGTAGTTCATGAGTTAGCGCATCTGATTGAATCGAACCACACTCCACGATTTTGGCAGATTATCAGGTCGCAAATTGCTACTATGGAACAGGCAAAGCAATGGCTTAAAGAACACGGTCAGATGTTGGAACAGTCACTATAATTTTGGAAAATAAACCTAATTTAAATCTGCTCGGATTAGCACCCATAGCCATTTTACCCGATTATATCGTCTCGGATTCTCCCCAAAAGGAAAACCTCATAACTCACCATTAAGATAACTGCTATAATTATCGTCCGGGGTTTGACTCGGTGTCAAAACAAGTTTCAGCTAATTTAATTAAATTGGTTCGATTAATCTTCCCCTGGGGACTTTTTGGTATCTCTGGTAATTTTATCCAATGTTTCGGCAGTTTATAATTGACTAATTTATCCTTAATCTGGGATTGAATACTTGTCTGGTTTATCTGAGAGTTAACGGGTACATAAAAAGCCACAATTATCTGTCCCCATCGAGAATCTGGCAATCCTAAAACCACCACATCTTTAACTAAATTAGTTTGTCTAATGGCAGTTTCTACCTCAAGAGGATAAACATTTTCTCCTCCGGTAATTATTTTTTGACTATCGCGACCAATAATATATAAATAACCACTTTCATCCAAGTAACCTAAGTCATCGGTCTCGAAGTAGCTTGCTTGATTAAGATGGGGATAATAACCTAAAAATAAAGATTTCGCTTCAATAATAATTTTCTGGTTATCGGGATTAATTTTTATCTGAGCATGGGGTAATAGCTGTCCACTACTATTATTGCCTCGTCGAAAATCTTCTGGTTTAAGGGTGACAATTTGTGAGGCAGTTTCCGTCATTCCATAGGTGGGAGATAGGGAAATATTATATTCTCTAGCTTTTTCTAATAAAGATGGCCATGCAGGGGAACCTCCTAGGAAAACTGTTTTAAAATTGGCTAACCATCGAGGATCATTTTCTAGAAAAAATTGTAATTGACTGGGGACTAAGGAGATAAAATAATCTTGAAGATTGAGATTATTTATGCGCTTTTGTTTGATTTTATGGTAAGGAATAACAGCAAAATCTCCCTCTGTTAAAAAACTTCTCAGAAACTGCATTAAACCACTAACATGATATAAAGGCAGTAGGCAAAAACAGTTAACCTGCTTGACTTGAAAATATTCAGAAAAACCTTTGACAGAAGCAGTTAAAGTTAACCAGTTATGGATAGCAAAGCGAATTTTTCCCGAGGTTCCTCCCGTGGGTATCATCAGAGAATTAGTCAAAGGATTGACAGGAGGAGAATTATAGTTAAAAACCTTGATATTTTCGCCAAAAATATAATCGGGTTGCATCAGAGAGAAAACCTGTTGCCATTCGTTAGTTTTCCAGTCAGGATTAGCTAAAAATAGGCAACTTTTGGTACTGACGGCAGCCAAGAATATCGCTAAGAATTTAAGGGGATTGCCTTCAGCAAGCAGTATAGTTAATCGAGGATTATCTGCGGCGATAAATTGCCGAGAATAGGACTGATATAATTGATAAAATTTCTGGCTATTGTATCCATATAACCAATCTTTTTGACTGAGATATGCTAATTGTTCGCTGATGTCGTCCACAGTTTTTCTAACCAATCGGGGTCACTATTATTAAACCATTGTTGCACACCAAAACCTAAAGCTCGCTCCTTTTTGGGGTATTCTTGTGCTAGACGTAAAGCGGATTTTCTGCCGATATTAGTTTCTAAAACCGAGGAAAATACTAAATCTAAGGGATATTTTTTCCAGAGATTTCTTAACCCTTGTATTGAACCAGTAATAGCAGGTTTAATCACAAAAATTCCTCGCCATCCCCGTTGATAACATTCCTCTATTTGTCGAAGATTGGCCACCGATTCATCTAAAGCAATCCCTGTGGTAAAATCTTGACTTAATTGCAACATTTCTAACCATTGAGACGGAGGTAAAGGTTGTTCGATAAATTCAATTATTTGACATTCATCGGCAATTTTTAACCAGATTTTACTCTCAGCAATACTTAATCCCCCATTGGCATCTAAACGCAATTTAATTCCCCTGGGTAATCGGTCAATTAATTTTTCAAATAAGTTTAACTCCTCTGCGAGAGAATTAACTGCAATTTTCCATTTATAAGTATTAGTTTGATTGACGGCTAAAATATCATCCAGACAGGGAAATACTGCCGCACCGGTGGGTAATAAATAACTATAATTTCTCGGTTCTAATTCTCTTGATTTATTCTCGATACTTAAATCTTCTAAAGCTGATTCAAAGGCAAATTGACAAGCGGGAAATTGTTCGGGAATAGAAAAAATTGAAGTTATTGATAGGGGATTTTCGAGACTTTGACAGAATAATATTGCTGCCGATAATGTTTCCGAACCAAATTCAGGTAAAGGAGCAATTTCTCCCCATCCTATACGTCCATCTTCAGCTTCTAAGCGAATAATAATTCCTTCCCTAATTTGCCAGAGTCCGTGATGGGTTTGTAGGGGATGCAGCAAAGGACGCTGATAAACACGAAATTGCCAGAAATACATGATTAACTATAAGTAGTAGTGAAAAGCTTAACATGAGCAGGCGTTGGGTTTCATGCTTCAAACCAACCTACGTTCTTTATAGAGTTTGTCAGCGAAACGTTTTTTTCTTAAAGTCCAGAAAACGGGTTTCTAAATAGTTTCTTGAAGAAACCCGTTTTCTAGGTGACTTAGAAGGAGAGCTTAGACACTTAGATAAAGAAATTACCCACTGGAATGCTCCCTAAAGCTGGTAAAGTGCCAGTAAATCCGGTGATATTTATTAATAAATCATTGCTGGATTGGAAGCCAGCCGCGCTATCATTAATAACGAGGTAAGTTCCAGCTATCGCACCGGTTGTTACCTGCACTAAGGCGGCACTACTAACCGCTAATCCTTGATTACCTGTAGTGGCTCCATTGGCATCAGTAAATACCTGATTGACTAAATTGTCTAAAGTGGTAGTAGTGCTATCAGCAGCGCGACTGAAACTACTAGGCGCATTCATGGCGGTTCCACCTTGAGTTAATAAGTCGATTTTATCACTATTGATGGCAAAATCTGTGATACGATCGCTTGTTGATATGGTAGATTGGCCAAATTGGAAGATGAAAGTATCTGCACCTAAACCACCGGTTAAGGTATCGATTCCCGCACGTCCATTGATTTGATTATTGCCACTATTTCCGGTGATATTATTGTTACCAGCGTTACCTGTACCGTTAATATTATTACTGCCAATTAGTCTGAGGTTTTCGACATTGTTGGGTAAGGTGCGAGTAAGACTGCTTTGCCAAGTATCAGTAATGATAACTTCTCCTATTCCTCCTTCGGGGTTAATGGTAGCATTAACGGGATTTGACAGGGTTACTGTAAAAGCTTCATCAGGTTCATTGAGGTTATCATTGAGGATGGGAATGCTAATAGTAGCGGTGGCAGTATTAGGTGCAATGGTGATAGTTCCGGTTTTGCTAGTGTAATCTACATTGGCGGTAGCATCAATGGGTGCAGTGGTATAGTTGAAGGTAATTGGTTGTGAATTGGGGTTATCAACTGTGACGGTGAGGATGGCATTATTATCTTTACCTTCCACTACGGTGATGTCATTAATGGAGAGTTGCGAGGTGACACTGGTATCATCATTATTAATTGTTCCCGTCACTGCGGTGGTCGTACCTATTGTATAACCTGTCCCAGAAGTAAGAGTTAAAGCAACAGTTTCATCATCTTCAACAGTTGTGTCAGCAGTGGGGTCAACTGTGACGGTAGCAGTGGATGAATTAGCTGCAAAGGTGACAGTATTGTTAGTCCCTGTACGAGTGTAGTCGGTATTAAGAGTCCCTGTCCCTCCGATGGTGTAATTGACGGTTAAAGGATTGATTGTTACTCCGCTACGAGTGAAGGTATAAACCAGATTTGTTGTCCCATCTTCGGTGACGCTTGCGGGGGAAACTGCAAGAGTAATACTAGGAAGGGTGACATCATCATTGGTAATTGTCCCCGTAACTGCGGTGGTCGTACCTATCGTATAACCTGTCCCTGAAGCGAGGGTTAAAATAACAGTTTCGTTACTTTCTACTATTGTGTCAGCAGTGGGATCAACGGTTACAGTCGCGGTCGCTGAATTAGCAGCGAAGGTGACTGTATTGGTAGTCCCTGTACGAGTGTAATCGGTATTTAAAGTAGCTGTCCCTCCGAGGGTGTAATTAACCGTTAAAGGATTAGTGGTTACTCCAGTACGAGTGAAGGTATAGACTAAGTTGGTTGTCCCATCTTCTGTCACACTTGCGGGAGAAACCGCAAGAGTAATACTGGGAAGGGTGACATCATCATTGGTAATTGTTCCCGTCACTGGGGTGGTCGTACCTACTGTATAACCTGTCCCAGAAGCGAGGGTTAAAATAACAGTTTCGTTACTTTCTACTATTGTGTCAGCAGTGGGATCAACGGTTACAGTCGCGGTCGCTGAATTAGCAGCGAAGGTGACTGTATTGGTAGTCCCTGTACGAGTGTAGTCGGTATTGAGAGTCGCTGTTCCCCCGATGGTGTAATTGACGGTTAAAGGATTGATTGTTACTCCGCTACGAGTGAAGGTATAGAGTAAGTTGGTTGTCCCATCTTCGGTAACACTTGCGGGAGAAACTGCAAGAGTAATACTAGGAAGGGTGACATCATCATTGGTAATTGTCCCCGTAACTGCGGTGGTAGTCCCTACTGTATAACCTGTCCCAGAAGCAAGAGTTAAAGCAACAGTTTCATCACTTTCTACTGTTGTGTCAGCAGTGGGGTCAACGATTACGGTAGCTGTTGATAAACCAGCAGCAAAGGTGACTGTATTGGTAGTCCCTGTACGAGTGTAATCGGTATTAAGAGTAGCTGTCCCTCCCAGGGTGTAATTGACTGTTAAAGGATTAGTGGTTACTCCGCTACGAGTAAAGGTATAAATGAGATTAGCTGTCCCGTCTTCGGTGACGCTTGCGGGAGCAACTGCAAGAGTAATACTAGGAAGGGTGACATCATCATTGGTAATTGTTCCCATCACTGGAGTAGTCGTACCTATCGTATAACCTGTCCCTGAAGCGAGGGTTAAAATGACGGTTTCATCGGGTTCAACTGTTGTGTCAGCAGTGGGGTCAACTGTTACCGTCGCAGTGGATGAACCAGCAGCAAAGGTGACAGTATTGGTAGTCCCGGTACGAGTGTAATCGGTATTAAGAGTAGCTGTCCCTCCGAGGGTGTAATTAACCGTTAAAGCATTTGTTGTTACTCCGCTACGAGTGAAGGTATAAACCAGATTTGTTGTCCCATCTTCGGTAACACTTGCGGGAGAAACTGCTAGGGTGACACTGGTATCATCATTATTAATTGTTCCCGTAACTGGAGTAGTCGTACCTACTGTATAACCTGTCCCCGCAGCAAGGGTTAAAATAACAGTTTCGTTACTTTCTACTATTGTGTCAGCAGTGGGGTCAACTGTTACGGTAGCAGTGGATGAACCAGCAGCAAAGGTGACTGTATTGTTAGTCCCGGTACGAGTGTAATCGGTATTAAGAGTAGCTGTCCCTCCGAGGGTGTAATTGACTGTTAAAGGATTGGTTGTGGAACCGGTACGAGTAAAGGTATAGACTAAGTTAGTTGTCCCATCTTCTGTCACACTACTGGGAGCAACAGCAAGAGTGACACTTACAGGCAAATTGAAGGTAACAGGTACGCCCGTATCTGCCAAAATAGCGACATCGAGAGGTGATATGTAATACTTTTGACCAGAATAATATACTACGCCATTCATCAAATCAGAGATAAGATCCGACCCGGGACGAGGAGAATTGTTGCCTAAATGAGAGATGTTACCGTAGGTTAGAGGTACTGAAGAACCGTAAATACTCACGGCTTGACTGCCAGTGAAAAAGAAGTTTGTGCCGTCAAAGTAAGTTTTTTCATCGAAGATAGATTGATAATTTCCCGGCATTGTTCCCGTAGTAGGGTTCATCCAGCCGCTGAAAGCGAAGGCATGACCTAATTCATGCATAAATACAGAAACGGCATCGATTTTATTGTTGGGGACGATTCCCTCTCTCGTGAATGGATTACTATCAAACCAAAGTGTATTAATTAAATAATTAGGACTTAAGTTAATTTCTATATCTGGTTCATTCTCATTAGGATCAATTCCAGTTTTTATCTCGGCAGCTGCCCCTTGCTCGAATATGTTAAAAGTGCCATTATTTCTTACGAAAGAGGAAGTAACGCTTCTTCCAGTAGCAGTAGGGATATTATTGTTAAAATTAACAACCACTTCTAGATTAGCGTTTACTCCCCCGATATAGTTGTCCCAGAAAGAACCAGAGGCTTGTATGCTAGATTTTATGGCGGCATAGTAGGTAGAATAAGCATTTAGGGGATCGTTTATGGTGATATTAAAGTGGAGGTTATTGGTAGCCATCTGTTCAATCTGAATTTGCTGTCCATCAATCTCAACAATAGCAGTATCATTTTCTAATTTAAGCACTTGCAACTGCTGGCTAGATAAACTCTCTCCTGACACCAACTCCGCAAAAATTGCCCCCTCATCTCCCGCGCTATCCACCTGATTAATTTGAGCATCCACATAATGCCCAATTTCTTCTAAAATTACGTTAATTATCGCTGCTGAGGAAGCCGTATTTAAAAAAGATGCTGATAGATAAATCTTATTGGTACTACTGGAATATGCACCATTCGCCGTCCCTAAAACCTCATCACTGAGTACCTCAATCGGGGGAAGTTGACTAAAATTTCGGCTTCGCCACTGCTGTTGTAATTCCGTCGCCTTAACCACATCATAACTTGTGCCAAAAGCAGTTTCTAAATTCGCCCAAAAACCGTCAGATTGAGCGAAATTAAACAAAATATCGTAAACAGAAGGAAAGAACGGCAAAAGAGAAGAAGTCATGACATTGACAGCAAAAGTTTATTGCTAACAGTTTTAGCCTAACAATTGCCAATTTTTCAATACCCCTGTAACAGAAATTAATATTGATCGGGAAAACTGTATTTCTAAATCATCAGTTTTTCTGAATATTGTCTCTCAATTCCCCCCTCACAACTTAATCTAATTCATTTGCAGTTTGCAAAACCTCCTCATAAAGTTGATGACTGATGCGAAAATTTGCTTGGCTAATTAGAGACTCCATTATCGGTTTAACCTTAGCAATCAATCCTCTATTTTTAGCGATTAAAAGAACTCCTAGAACCCCCGTAATTGACAGGCCCAAACGCACAGCCTCTCTCCGTCCAAGACGCTCATCAATTAACAATTCATCTGCTTTTAATTCTAAGGCAAGAGCGATTGCTTCTGCTTCGCCAAGATCTAAATTATATTCATTCCTCAAACAAGCCACAAGTTCCAAATTAGTGGCTTGTTTAACCTGTATCCAGTTCAGAGAAATTATCGCTTTAATGCGGATATCTTCCGCAGTTAAATTGGCCAATTCATTGGCAACTGCTTGGGGAATAACAACATTAGTATAAATATCTTTTAAGATTGACAGATAACCAACAAGAGCAAGACTGCTGAGAGGAGAAGTATCGCTAATAATAATCATAGCCAACCTTTCTCTTTTAAATGCTTAATATCTTGCTGAAACTCAGCAACATCATAGTGAATACAAATTCCTCGTTCAGAAAGCATCCGTTGAAACTTGATTTGATTAATACCTAATAACTCACTTGCTTTTCCTAAGCTAATCTTATCTTGTTGGAATAACATAACAACAATTTCCTTCAACAGTTCATCCTCTGATAAACCACTTGCTTTAATCACTTCTTGGGAAATAACTAGAGTCATATTTTCTCCGTATTTTGATAAGAATTATACAAATGCTATCCTATGTTTTGCGGTCTGTCAATTCCCTTTGGCAGACCTCACTTCTAACTGTTAACTGTTAACTGAAATTTCCTCTCCGAAGCAATCTTACCCCTTGTCATGGCGAAGATGCGATCGCTAACGTCAAACCTAAGCAGTTAAAGTATTTAACCAATTGATTAAATCTTCAACCGTAGAGAAATCGAATAAAGCTTCTCCTAATACTTCAACATCATCAATACTTAACTGCATGATTTTAGTTTCCAATGAAGGATTAATCTCCCCTAACTTGCGTTTAAGTTGACGAAGAATCAATGTCTTTTCCCGTTCAATACCTTGTTCGATACCTTGTTCGATACCGCGTTCAATACCTTGTTCGATACCTTGTTCAATACCTTGACGCATCCAACTGGTGGTAATTTGCATAACTCCCTCCTGTACAGGTTGACTAAATGTGCTAATCTCTTCTTGAAATTGTCTCTCTTCCACTGGATTTAGATTGAGATATGTATCAATAAATCCGGAAATTAATTGCATTCTCGCTGGATCTAACCTTAAAGTTATTAACAAGCGCAGACATTCCGCTTTTACCTTGGCTCGCTCTTTCTCGGCAATGTTCATCTTCGCCATCAAAGCTGAAGCAACCGGATTCGGTTGATTGAGAAAATCTCGCCAATTTAATCGATTTAACTGCACTACTTGATAGTTAAATTCTAATACCTTAAAATCGGGAAAATCGACCACATATTGACTAATCGCTTCTCTTTTTGGCTTTGAATAAGAAAAAATTACAATCGGATAAATCGGTAGGACAAATTTCTCATGAAAGCGAGCAAAATAAGTAAACATTCGCCGATTAAACCACTTTCGAGAACTTTCCTGCGCCTCCAGATGAATCAGAAAAAAAGATTCTTTTCCTCGAAACTTAACCTGTGCGACTAAATCACTTTCATACCTTTCTCCTTCCGTGACATCAGTAAATACTTCTTTGTCTAAAAAAGTAATCGAGTCCCTATCTAAATAATCCATCAATTGAGGAAAAAATAACTCAATAAATTCGACAAAAAAGGTGGAGATTAACTCCTTAAATAAGCGGTCATGGTCAATATTATTAGTCATGTAATATCATCTTAACTAATCTGAGCGATGAATGACTACTCTTGTTTATTATATTCTGAAAAGTCGGTTTTGGCAACGGATTGTTATGACCTCACCCCCTTAACCTACGAGGAGAGGGGGATGCTTCCCGCAAAAAACCCCACAGAAAACGGGTTTCTTGAAGAAACCCGTTTTCTCGATAAGAAATTAATTACATTTTCGCTAGATTTAACCTTAAAGTAATTAACAAGCGCAGACATTCCGCTAACCGATCACAAAAAAAACTGGAGCGAGCGCTTTTCGCCACCCCAGTGCTGTCACGGAATTCAATTCTGTATCTAAATTAACACATTATTGGTAGCAAGCATGATTAAGGAAATTGGAAATTTTTCCCAAAGGGGTTTCCAAAGGCTGTAACCTTGACTGACAGGGGATTTCCGGCCTGATAAGGCCAAAGTTTTTGGAGTCTATCCTCGAAAATTAAACTTCGGCCCTGAGATGTTCCCCCAGATGAACGGTTTTCACCCATTTTAAACGTTTAGGACGCAAAGCCATCCGCAGGCTGACACTGGGAATAATAATAAACCAGTGCATCATATAAATCATGCCGCGAATGGTTTGAGCAAGGATGTCCAAACCAAGAGCAAAAGTCAATTTTTTACCCGTATTAACTCGGATTAATCCTGTCACCATACCCCAGAGAGAAAGGGAAAGAGCCAAACCAGTTAAAGGAGTTAAAATCGGAGCTTGATGCTGGGTAATTGTGATTAAAAGATCGGGAATAGCGGCCGCAGGTAAGATATATTGAACGATCAAAAAAGCAATTAAATCAAACTTTTTTGGCCAAGGCATGGGAGACTTTAAAATTGCTTTCCAATAGTCGAGATAACGCTGAAAACCACCTTCGGCCCAACGATTGCGCTGATGCCACAAAGCGATCGCAGTTGTCACCCCTTCTTCCGCTACTGCGGGAAAATTTAAGACATTAATTTTCCAATTATCGATATGGAGACGAATAGTTAAATCAAGATCGTCGGTGATCGTTTGTTCATTCCAACCCCCGCAACGATTTAAGGCACTACGTCGGACAAATTGACCATTTCCGCGCAATTCTCCGATCCCTCCCACTGCGATCCGTTGCTGTTGGAAACAACTATCAAAGATCATTTCTACCGCTTGTCCTTTTGTCCAGAAGTTTTCGGCAGCATTGGCGATCGCTTTTCGCACCTGTACCGCACCCACTTCTCGATCGTCGAACATCGGCACCACATGACGGAGTAAATCGGAGGATAATCCCGCATCCGCATCGAATACGCCGATAATTTCCCCGTTAGTTAGGGATAAAACCTGATTCAAGGCTCCGGATTTGCCACCTCCGGCATTAGCAGGACGATGGAGAATTTGTAATTGGGGATATTCTAGAGCCAGGCGATCGAGAATCGCCCCCGTGTTATCGGTGCTATAGTCATCGACGATCCAAACTTCTAATTTATCTTGGGGATAGTCTAGATGACAGAGATAATCAACCAGTTTCGTGATTACGGTTTCTTCATTTTTGGCCGCTACTAAGAGGGACACCCTGGGGACAGAGGCTAGATCTTGATCCAGTAAAGGAATTGGCGGCGTTTCCGGTTTGGTGAACAGCAGCCGCAAAGCTTGCCCCGATAGTACCATAGTTAGGGCGATAATTGCCCAATAACCCCAACTAAGCCAATGAAGTCCGATAATTATTGTCCAGATCGCCATGAGGCTAAAAGCCGCTTTCTGTCTGCGTCCCGATCGGCCTTGAAAAATTTCGCTCCTAAATTCGTCCTCCTCGTCTTCGGGATCGGACCAGTCAGATAGGAGGGAACCAATCGGGTCTAATTCTTCGTTATCATCCTCTCGCGACCAATAATTTTCTGCCATAATCGACTCAGGTTAAGTAACTGTTCAAGTAGACGCTTATTTCTTGCTTTATTTTACCGAAAATTGTTAAAATTTTTAACAGAATCTTAAGTTTTTTCGGGAAAGAAACCCTAGTTTTTCAGGCTATTGGTTTTTTTTGCCCGATAAATGCGCTTTTTCGGCTAAGATTGCTCTGTTTACATTCGTTGAGAAAATTTAACATTTATCCCCTATGTCAAACCTGCTCCTCTGTGTCGGACTGATTTGTGGCTCAATTATTTGGGTGGAGATCGTGCGTGATTGCTATCATGCTCTGGCCCACCATTGGCAGCCCCTTTATCGTCTGCACGTCTGGCATCATCGGGTTTTTCGTCCCGATCTGTCGGTAATGAGCGAGGAAATTTATCGTCGGGCCCACTGGTACAATGATGTACCGGAGGCCTTGGTTATGTTGGCTGCCAGTGTTTTACCGGTACTACTGGCCTACTCTTGGGGGTTCGATCGCCCTTGGTTGGGTTGGTTAGGTTCCCTTTATACTTTGGCTTTTCTCAGCACGGCGATCGGTCGAGGTTTAGGTATCGCTAATCTGGAGGAATTAACCGATTTAACCCATCGTCCGGGGCAATTTGAGAGTTTTCCCGCTCAATGGCGCGTTAATCGTACCTACCACTGGCGACACCATTTTGATAACCAAAAGGCTTATTATTGTGGCACTTTCACCTTTATGGATAAATTGATGGGGACGGCACTTTCTCTTAAGGGTAAAACGATCGCCATTACTGGGGCGAATGGAACTTTAGGGCGATCGCTGTTAAAGTACCTACAGCTGAAGGGAGCCAAGGTAATCGCGCTCACTTCTGGGGAGAATGCGATCGCTATTGAAATTAACGGCGAATCAGTACCTGTAAAAACTGTAAAATGGCAAATCGGCGAAGAAACCCAACTTGAGGACCTATTTAAGTCTGTAGATATACTGATTTTAAATCATGGCGTTAATGTCCACGGCCAAAGAACCCCAGAAGCGATCGAATTAGCCTACCAAGTGAATACTTTTTCCGTCTGGCGTTTAATGGAATTATTCTTCAAAACTGTCCGCACTAACGAGCAAATTGCCCGCAAGGAAGTCTGGGTGAATACCTCGGAAGCGGAGGTTAATCCTGCCTTTAGTCCCCTCTACGAACTCAGTAAACGGGCGATCGGTGATATGATTACCCTGCGTCGTTTAGATGCCCCCTGTGTGGTGAGAAAGCTAATTCTTGGCCCTTTTAAGAGTAATTTAAATCCTGTGGGTATTATGTCCGCCGATTGGGTGGCTAAACAGATTATCAAGGCGGTACAGAGGGATAGCCGCAATATTATTATTACTATTAATCCCTTGACTTTTATCACCTTCCCAATTAAAGAATTCTCTGTTTCTACCTACTTAAAACTATTTACTCGTTCCCCAAAAAATCGGGAAAATCCCTAACTATTTGTCCTTAATCGGGGATTAAGACTATTTTTCCTCGCACTCTTTCCGATTCACTATAATTATGAGCTTCTACCACCTGGGAAAAAGTATAGGTGCGATCGATCCTAACAGTTAATTTTCCCGATTCGATCGCTTCTTTGAGAAATTGCCAGTCAGACGCTTGTGCTTGAGCAAAAAATATCAGTTTCCCTTTTTGGGGCAACCAAGCACCGAGATAATTTAAGAGGATAATTCCTGGATTTGGTAGGGTGGTTATATAGATGCCTTGGGGTTTTAAAAGCTGACGACAGTGCCAAAAAGAAGACTTAGCCACAGCATCGAAGATTATATCATATTTCTGCTCAGTTTTTCTCCAATCTTCTTGGGTATAATCTATAACTTTATCTGCTCCTAAAGAGGTGACATAATCCATATTTTTACTACTACAAATTCCATCTACTTGCGCGGAGAAAAATTTTCCTATCTGCACGGCAAAGCTACCCACTCCTCCCGATGCACCATTAACTAAAATCCGATTTCCTGCTTGAATACCGCCAAAATCGCGCAAGACTTGCAAAGCGGTAGAAGCGGCTAAAGGAGTGGCGGCAGCTTCAATAAAACTCTGATTATGCGGTTTTTTAACTAAGAGGTAAGCGGGAATAATCGCATATTCAGCATAGGTTCTACCGGGTAATTGATTGAGAAAACCAAAAACCTCATCTCCGATCTGGAATTGTTCCACTTGACTACCTTTTTCAACGATAATTCCCCCATAATCAAAACCTAATTGCAGGGGAAATTTATTACCTGTGGCTATTTTGAGCATTCCCCGACGAATCTTCCAATCAATCGGATTAATCCCCGCTGCCATAATCTTAATTAAGACTTCTTTTTCTTGGGGAATTGGCTTTTCTATGTCTGTGTATTGGAGAACATTACTATCGCCATAGCGATTAATGATAATAGCTTTCATAATTAAGAAAAAAGTTGATAAAATAGTAAGGGAGCAAAAGTAATGACCAAGAGAACAAAAATCCAAACTCGTCCCGCCAAAAGATTATAATCTTGACCTAATCTTGACCAAGAGTGACCGGCGATAAAATGGCCGAATAGAAACTCAAAACCCACTGTTAATACTAACCAAATTAAACCGATAGTAATTGCTTGGCTGGAGGATTCTAGACCCCAAAAATAGACAAGAGTGCCAATATAAAGACTAAAAAATAGGCTTCCCGTCAGGGTAGAAATTTGATGAGCGCGTAGTTCATCGAGATATTTTCCGTAGGTGGTTTCTCGGAGGATACCGTTACTAATTCCTATTACGATCATCGGGAGCCATGCAACAATGTAGCGACTAATCATAAGTTGTTGGTTTAGAACTCGCTCTAATTGGATTATATACTGCAGCTGCCCTTGGCAAAGGCTGCATCTCAATTTGGTCGAAATATCTAGATGACATTTTGGGCGCACGCAGTTCGATAAACTCACTGACCACAGTGCGCCCCTACCATTGGCGCGATAATATTATTTATTGTAGGGGCGAATTGTATTCGCCCTCTTTGAATAACTTCTGCTTAAAAACGGATTTGGGGTTAAAAAGGGAAAAAAAGGCGTGTAAAAGGACTGACATTTATAAATACAGTGTATTTGTAAGAGGTTTACACGCCTAGACAGCTTTAAACATCCGCTTTAAATCTATAATCCCCCATTAGCGCCAATATAGATGTAATCTCGATCCTATTCTGACTATGATTTGTATCAACAAATGCTGATGGGTTAGGACAGAACAGGGAGGTAACAGTAGGGTAAATTGTTAATTTTTTTAGTAATTCAGCTACATTATCCTAAAAATGTCACACTAGAGGTAGGGGATCGTCAGGGATTAATCATCAGCTTTCAGCAATTTTTGACTATTTCCCCAGGGTATTGCTGGCAGCCGATGGGAAAAAAGATTAACTTCAACCCTGAAGTTATCTGCTATCGAGGAGGTTAATTCTATGGATAATACGGAAACACTCTCAGTCGATCGAGATACCAACAAACTCTATAATAAAATTCTCGTGGCTGTGGATTATCAAGATGTCACTCCAGAGGTGTTGGATGCTGCTATCCTCTTAGCGAAAACCTACGCTAGTCAGTTGCGGATTATTTATAGTCTATCTAAACCTTTGATTCCCTACACGGAAACTTTTATTTATGGTAATCTGATCGGTTATGGTGGTGGTTATCCCCCCGATATGATCGCCTTAGAACAACAAATCACCGAAGAAATGCAGGCGGAATTACAGGCTTGGTTAAACGGTTTAGTCGATCGAGCTAAGGAAGATAATATCACAGCCCAGGCTGATTATTATATCGGTGATCCGGGCCAGAAAATTTGTCAAGTTGCCCAGCAAGAGGGGATAGATTTAATTATTGTTGGTCGTCACGGTCGATCGGGTTTATCTGAGTTAATCTTAGGTAGTGTCAGTAATTATGTGGTGCATCATGCTCCCTGTTCGGTTTTGGTGGTACACATCACTCGTTAATTAGAAAGGGTTGAAATCCATTTTTTGCTGTCCATTGAATCGCTCCATCTCTCCCGGTCCAGTAAGTCTTAATCCTAGCCTTTCTCAGTTGATTTCTGGCATTGCGGGAGAGATTGTTAGTGACAGCAATCGCTGTTTGCGGTCGAATGGACTCTAACCATTGTTTATCTAGATTACTTCCCTGCCATAATAACACTAGGGGGCTAAATTCTTGGGATAAATTAACGGGATTTTTAGGGTTGATAATCCAGAGCCAGGATTGATTTTTTACCTGAAATTTAAATAAATTTTTCTCGATCAATTGTCCAGTAATTTCGCCGAGATTAAATTTTTCTGACTGGGATAAATTAATAATTTTTTTGATCGGTATGTCCTCACTGATAGTTGAGAATTGCGCCGAATTATTGACGGTTATTGCTCCTTGTATTTGATTAATTCCCTCCTGTCGCAAAAAGGGTAAAACTGTATAACGTGCTGTGGCGGGTTCCTCCCCATTAATTAACAGGGTATTTCCTCGATTTTGAATAATTATTACCGGTTGCGATTTGGTGGCTAAAACTGTCACCTGAGTTAAAGTAAAATGCTGATAAATAATCGGTATTAAAATTACAGCGAGGATAAATAACCCGATTAAATGCCACCGTTGACGAAACCAGAGATTAAAGCAGATTAAGGTAAGGCAAATATAAATAATTAACATCACTCCTAAAGATAATTTACCTGTGGAGTAGGTACTAAAAGGAAGCCGACTAAAAAAGGTGGTAATTTGCAGTAGTAACTCTAGAGGGTAATATAGAATACTAGCGCCGATACTGCCCAAGGGGGGATAAATTAAGCCTAAAAAAGCAGTAAAAACTCCTCCTAAACTAATTAGGGTAACTAGGGGTGTTGTGATAATATTAATGGGGATATTATAAAGAGCGATCGAGTTAAAGGTAAACATTAATAAAGGCATAGTCCAGATAGTGGCAGCTAGACTAATAGCTATAGGTTCAGCGATTAAATTAGGTAAATAGTCAATTTTATTTTTCAGGAAAGGAACGGTAATAATTAATCCCAAAGTCGCTAAAAAACTTAACTGAAATCCTAAATCCCAAATCCAGAGAGGTTGCCATAATAATAGAATTGTAGCCGCTAGTAAAAGTGATCCTAAACTATTAACTTGTCGATTATAAAGCAGACCGATTAATGCGCCAATTCCCATCAAAATTGCCCGCAGGACTGAAGGTTGTAACCCTGTTAGAGTGCCGTAAATTATTAAGATAGTAAGGGCAATAATAAACTGTTTTTTGGGGGATAAATTGCGAGTAATAGTTAAAACAAACCCCAACAAAATAGACACATGAAAGCCAGAAGCTGCTAAAATATGAGCCAGTCCAGTTTTAATAAATAAATCGGTGATTTTTGCTGGCAAATTAACCGCTTGTCGTCCGAGGGTAATCGAACTTAATAAAGTCCCTTTTTCTTGACCTATTCCTTGAATTTGTGCCTCAACAATGCGCTGACGAATCTGCGAAACTCCCCAATTTGGTGACTTTTTGTCGATAATTATTTCCCCTTTTAAACCAGCAAAAGCACCCCGACGCGCTAGATAATTAGCAAAGTCAAAAGCATTGGGATTATTGGCACGACGGGGACGATACAGTAATCCTTTAATTGTTATTTCTTGTCCGGGATAAACCTGATTTTCTGCTAGATTTGGTAGAGTAACGTAGAGTTTACCTTCGGATTTTTCTGTTGGTAAATTCCTAAGGCTAAATTCTTTTACTTCTAACCAAAATTGTAAATTTTCTCGGCGATTGAGACGAATTTCTGATATAATATTACCCGTGATTTTAATAGAGTTAACTACATTATTTTTTAAAAGATGACTGATATCGTTTGCGCTGGGGTAAGGAGTGCGAATTTCCAGATAAACAACGGCAAAGATAGCTATTAATCCCGCTATCAGCCAAATTTTTTTCGGGGGACTTTGCCACCAAAAACGACGGATAAAAATTGTGGTTAAGAGGGTAATTAGACTAATAATAATAATTCTAATTACCACTTCTTGCCATCGGTTTAACTGGGGACTAAAATCTAGCAGACCTGTAGATAATAATCCCAGAATATAGGCTAAACCAAGAATAACGCTATTAGGGCGATTCATAGAAATTTTTGTCGTCAAAGAATTTCAGAATTAGCGGCCATTATTTTTACATAATATCAGCGAAAATCAAGATTAAAAAGTAACTTAGCATAAACACTATGGGGATCATTAAATGTAGGTAACTTCAATAATTCCTGCTGAAAATTTTGCCATTCCTGCGTCAAAGGATGATTATTTTTAGTGAGAGGAGGAAGATAGGTTTGCAAGAAATTAGAAAAAAGTTCTTCTTGCCAACTTTGCGATCGAGGATATTCCTTAAGACTCCAATCATCCCCTAATTTAGCTGTTTTGGCTGCGTATTGCACGGCCGCTTCTAGACCACCGATTTGATCAACTAAACCAATTTTAACCGCATCTTTTCCCGTCCAGACGCGACCTTGGGCCACACTTCTAACCTTATCTGGTGATAATTTTCGTCCCCGGGCTACCGTCTCGATAAATAAATCATAGAACCGATTAACTGCCGCTTGATAAATTTCTAATTCTTGGGGATTTTTCGGTCTGGTAATAGTAGATATATCGGCCAATTTTCCAGTTTTCACCGTATCCCAATCGATGCCATTGTTATTAGCAATCTTCTGGATATTTAACAATAATCCAAACACACCAATCGAACCAGTAATTGTATCATGATCGGCAAAAATTCTTTGACCCCCCATCGCAATCCAATAACCCCCAGAAGCAGCCACATCACCCATAGAAATAATTACTGGTTTTTTCGCATCTAAACGCTTAATTTCCCGCAGAATTACCTCAGAAGCGGTGGCACTTCCCCCCGGACTATTAATTCTCAAAACTACCGCTTTCACCTCCTCCTTCCCCTGTAATTTTCGCAGTTCCTTCGCCAATTTATCCCCACCAATTTCGCCTCTATCTCCCTGACCTTCTACGATTGTCCCTTCTGCATAAACTATCGCTATTTGATTGCTACTATCTTCCTCCTCATCGAGAGAACTAGCATAATTAGCTAAAGAAATTTGCGAAAAAGAGTCAGAATTTACCTCCTCATTAGTTTTATTTTTTGCTTCTCCTGTTAACTCCTTTGCTAAAACAATTACTCGATCTAAATAGGCCACTTCATCGACAAAACCCGCCTTTTTCGCTCTGGTTGCTTCCAGAATACCTTGAGTATTAGAAATAGTTTGCACCTGTTGGGGGGTTAAATTGCGACTTTTGGCCACTGTGGAACTATAATTAGACCAAATTGTATCGAGTAGGGTTTGCAGCTGCTGACGATTCTGGACACTTAAATCCTGACGCGTATAGGGTTCCACCGCACCTTTAAAAGAACCCACTTTTACCACTTGTACCCCCACACCATACTTTTCTAGTGCATCGGCAAAAAAGGTTTGTTGACTACTTAAACCATTAATTTCCATTCTCCCCACGGGATTAATAATCACCTTTTCAGCAACGGAAGCGAGATAATATTCCTTTTCCGTCCATTCCACATCGTAGGCGATAATTTTTTTACCCGATTGGCGAAATTTTGCCAAAGCTTGCCGCACTTCCGTCAGGGTAGCATAGCCATATTCACCGATATTGTCGCGACCGTAGAGTAACAGACCGACAATACTATCATCAAGGGTGGCCTTTTCGATCGCCGCTATCACCTGTCGCAAATTTAAAGCGGTCGTACTCTCACCGGTCAAACTATCGGCTAAACTGGAACTAGGGGGAGCATCGCTGATATTGGTGGCTAAGTTAAAAACTAAGACTGATTTTTCCTTAACTGAGGAGCTATCGCTAGAAATCAGGGAAGAAAGCAGTAAAAATGCTAATCCCCCCACACCTAAGACCGAAAATGCCAATAATCCCAATAAAGTTCCCAAGCAACTAGCGAAAGTTTGTTTAAAAAACTGCCCCATCGGTTTTCATCTGCTACTAATTATCCTCTTTCCTATTGTAGGGATTCCCCGCCCAGAAACAAGTTTTTTATTTGCGAACAAATGTACTAATAGCTTACTCTCGCTCTGTTTTAAGGAGTATAATTAACTGGTTGCGGCAAACTAAGTAGCCGTTTACAATTAAAGATAAAATACAGTAAAACGTAGGGTGCGTTAGACGGCAAAAATTGCTGCTTTGACTTGAAGGTAACAATCCGTCGTAACGCACCACCTGTTATCAACTAAGTAGCCAGTTACAATTAAAGAACAGGAACCAGAAGCCTGTCCCACTATCTAACAATTAATTGAGATTACTTACTTAACAGCTAATTGGTTTTGACTTTTCACTTTAATTATTTAATCTTATGCAGTTTATTGATCGCGCCGAAATAGAAGTAGAAGGGGGTAAGGGAGGTGATGGAATTGTCGCTTTCCGTCGGGAAAAATACGTCCCCGCTGGCGGTCCGGCCGGAGGTAATGGGGGAAAAGGTGGTTCGGTGATTTTTGTCGCCACTCAGAACCTGCAAACCCTGCTAGATTTCCAGTACAGTCGCTATTTTAAGGCCGATGACGGTAAACGGGGCGGCCCGAACAACTGCACCGGGGCCAACGGTAGCGATCGCATTATTAAAGTTCCCTGTGGTACAGTGGTTTACGATCTCGATAGCGAGGAAATTATCGGCGATTTGGTCACGCCTGAACAGACTTTAATCGTCGCCGCTGGGGGAAAAGGGGGATTAGGCAACCGCCACTTTTTAAGCAATAATAACCGCGCACCTGAATACGCTTTACCCGGTTTAGACGGAGAAAAACGCCATTTACGCCTAGAATTGAAGTTATTAGCGGAAGTGGGACTGATCGGGCTGCCCAATGCGGGAAAATCCACCCTAATCTCGGCCGTTTCCTCTGCTCGTCCCAAAATCGCCGATTATCCCTTTACGACTCTTATCCCTAACTTGGGAGTGGTACGCAAACCCACGGGAGATGGGACGGTATTCGCCGATATTCCTGGATTAATCGAGGGAGCGCACCTAGGAATCGGCCTAGGACACGAATTTTTACGCCATATCGAACGCACACGCCTGTTAATTCATCTTGTCTCCTTGACATCAGAAGACCCGATCGCCGATTATCAAATTATCCAAGGGGAATTAGCCGCCTATGGTCGGGGATTAGAAAAGCGCTCACAAATACTGGTTTTCAACAAAATTGATGCTGTGGACGAGGAAACGATAGATAACTATCAAAAGCAGTTTGCTAAAATAACTAATGCCGAGATTTTGACTATTTCCGCCGTGACGGGAGCCGGATTAACCACTTTACTCGCCAAAGTTTGGCAGCAACTGGAGCAACTGGAGAGGGTCGAGGATGAAACCCCTTCCCTGTTTTCCTAAAATCGCTCGTTAGTTGTTGGGTTGCCGGGGTGCGGGTGGTCGGCGATTGCTCGGTCTTCTTTCCGTACCTTCAAAGTTACCATTAGAACGACGGGTGCGGCGCTGTTCGCCTTCATTTTCGGCCGCATAGACTTCTAGATAAAGAGAGCGACCCGCACTCGCGGCCGCCATTTCTAGGGTAGTTCTAATCGCCTGTAAATTGCGTCCTCCCCGGCCGTAAACTTTGCCTTTATCGGCATCATCGAAGGCTACACGCACCCAAAGACGTTCATTTTCCTTACAGCGCTCGATATCCAATCTCAGACTGGCCGGATCTTCCAAAAACGGCTCGATCATAAATTTCACCAGTTCGAGATAATTGGGGGTACTAGGCATTGATTTTCTCGAAAATTTTCTGTTTGGTGAGAATGCCGCGCACGGTGTCCGTCGGTTGCGCTCCTTGTTGTAAGCGTCGGATAATCCCTTCTTCATCCAGACGCACTTCATCGGTGCGGGGATTGTAGAATCCTAACTCCTCTAGGGGACGACCATCGCGACGACTGGTGCTAACGGCCGCAACGATACGATAACTGGCTTCGCGTTTTTTACCAAAGCGTTTTAGACGTAATTTGATCATGGTTACTCAAAAATTCTCCTTTCCGATTCTAACTCATCCAGGCGGTATTTCCACAAGTGGCGATCGAGGGAACCGGGAGGCAGCCATTGGATATTATTGAAAATAACGCCGAAAACGAGGGTCTAAATGGTCTTTTTTGCGGCGATTACAGGATAAACAAAGGGTTTGCAGGTTACTAATATAGCGGTATGCACTTGCATGAGGTACAATAGAAGAGGACAATAAATTATAGACCTAGGCAGGAGCCACGACCCGATGAAGCCCTATTCTTTAGACTTGCGACAAAAGATCATCGAGACCTACGAGGAGAATAACCTCTCACAACGTGAGTTAGCCAAAAGATTTAGAGTAGCTTTAAGCTTTATCCAGAAACTAATCAAGCAGTGGCGTGAAACAGGAAATCTAAATCCCCGACCGCATGGTGGAGGACAAAAACTCAAGCTTAAGAGCGACGAAATTATCTTGCTGGGCGATTTAGTCCAAGAAAAGAAAGATGCCACCTTAGACGAGTTAAGAAAACAAATTGAGGAAAAAACACAGACGGTGGTGAGTAACTCAACAATCAGTAGAATTTTAAAACGGCTAAATTTAACTCAAAAAAAAAGCTTACACGCTAGGGAAAGAGACACGGAAAGAGTGCAAAAATTAAGAGAAGAATATTGGGAGAAAATCCGAGATGTTAGAGCGGAAGATTTGGTTTTCGTTGACGAGTCTGGCTCTAATCTAGGGATGACAAGACTTTATGGCAGGGCTGAAAAAGGTCAGAGAGTGTATGATTCAGTTCCGTTAAACCGAGGAAAAAACGTCACGATAATTGGAGCGATAGCGCTCAAAGGCTTGCTGGCTTTTATCAATGTATTTGGAGCCGCAAATGGTTTAATATTTGAAGCATTTATTGCTACATTATTAGTTCCAAACTTGTGGAAAGGAGCTTGTGTATTAATGGATAATGCTTCGATTCATCAAAAAGAAACCCTCGAACCAATTCTTCAAGAAGTCGGTGCTAGACTGGAGTTTTTACCTCCCTATTCTCCCGATTTTTCTCCCATTGAAAACTGTTGGTCGAAAGTGAAAATACTGATTCGTTCTATGTCACCTCGTACCTATGCTGATCTAGAAAAAGCGATCGTTCAAGCCTTTAGTCAGATTACATTGCGAGACATCCATCACTGGTTTACCCATTGTTGCTATTGCGATACCCCTTTTAAAGAGCCTACCTAGTCATCCATGCTGTACCTCATTCAACTGAAACCCGCTATAAAGCCACAGAGCAACAAAAAACTATAGTAAAAAAGGTTTATAAAATAAAAGATTGTCTTCAAGATTTAGAGAAAATTTACCAACGCAAACTAGAAGCGATCGCCGAACTTAAACAATCGATCCTAGAAAAAGCCTTCACCGGTCAACTCAGCCAGTAGAACCGTTAAAATGTAAATAGTGTCTTCCCGTAGCTCCATGATCATCCAAAAAATCATCGACGAACTCCACGAAATCCCCGAAGATCACCTGAGTCAGATTTACGAGATCGTTAGATCCTTTCGCCTTGAATTAGAACGGGAACGATCGCACAACCCAGACGACACCCCAGACGAGGAAATCGTCGCCAACCTTAAACAAGGAATGCAAGAAGCCCTAGGGGGAAATACCATCCCCCTAGATCGAATGTGGGAAGGCATTGATGTCGATTAACGAAAACCCCATCGAAATTAGACTCACCCCCCGCTTTCAAAAAGATCTCAAAATCCTCGCCAAACGCTATCGATCTATCCGCCAAGACTTATAACCCCTACTTCAGATTTATTCCTCCAATTGTAGAACAAAAAAAATCGTCGAGCAAATAGAAGAATGTTATCAAAAAACTCAAAAACTCGAAACCATTTACCAACGTAAACTAGAGGCGATCGCCGAACTTAAACAATCGATCCTAGAAAAAGCCTTCACCGGTCAACTCAGCCAATAGATGGGTTAAAATACACAGAATAGCGGGAACGCTCATCGATGCCGACCTATACCCTCGCAAACACTCGTAATCGACCCGGTGCGGGGCCAGCCGCCAGAACCAACGGGAAACCATCGGGAAAAAGCAGGGTCGAGGCCTTGACTGCGGACGTAAAAAAACTCGCCGATTCCTAGAAATGCCTAGCTTCGAGTACGACGAAAACAAAAGTAAAACCAACCAACAAAAACACGGCATAGACTTTATCGAAGCCCAAAAACTCTGGGAAGACGACAATCTACTGGAAATCACTGGCAAAAGCGAGACCGAGCCACGCTATTTAATCATCGGTCAAGTTCAAGATAAGCATTGGACGGCCGTGATTACCTATCGTAGTGAAATGATCCGTATTATCTCTGTTCGCCGTTCCCGTACTAATGAGGTTACATGGTATGAAAGCCGAAGAATTTGACGCGAAATTTGATGCGGGGGAAGACATGAGCGAATTTCTCGATTTCTCCACCGCCCGACGACCCAACCGGGAAAAGCAAAAAATCGAACTCGATTTACCCTTTTGGATCATTCGCAAACTAGAAGCCGAAGCCCAGAAAGAGGGCGTTTCCACTCAAACATTCCTAGAAAACTATCTAGCCCGACACATCGCCTCCGCCCCCTAGTTTATGAACGAAGCCGAAACCAGAGCCGAACTGATTGACCCTGCCCTCAAAGCCGCCGGATGGGGAGTCATTCCCGACAGTAAAATTCGTCGCGAGGTAATTGCCCCCGGTCGTCTGGTGGGTTCTGGCCAGCGCAGTTCATCGAAAACCTGCGATTATGTCCTGGTCTATCGCGGTCACAAACTCGCCACCCTGGAAGCCAAAAAACGCGACGCGCACCCCACCGAGGGACTTGGGCAGGCTAAGGACTACGCCGAGCGCCTGCAAACTCCCTTCGCCCTCTGTACCAACGGCCTCCGCATTTATCGAGTGGATACCCGCGCCGGAAAAGAAGGCTATATCGATCGCTACCCCACCCAGGAAGAACTCTGGGCGGCCACCTACCCCGATTCCAACCACTGGCGCGACCGTTTCGCCACCGTCCCCCCCGATAATAAAAGCGGGATGCGCGAGTCCCGCTACTACCAACACAACGCCATCCAGGCCGTTCTAGAAGCGATCGCAGCTGGTCAAAAACGGATGCTCCTGACCATGGCCACCGGCACCGGCAAAACAACGATCGCCCTTCAAATCGCATGGAAACTCTTTCATAGTAGTTGGAACCTGAGCGGTGAACCGACCCACCGGCCCTGTATTCTCTTCCTTACGGACCGCAATATTCTGGCTAATCAAGCTTTAACCGAGTTTACCGCCTTCCCCGAAGATGCCCTCGTTCGGATCGAACCGAAGAACATCCAGAAAACAAAGAAAGTCCCTAAAAACGGCAGCGTCTTTTTTTCGATCTTTCAAACCTTTATGACCCAAAACGGCGAGGAACTAGCCCCTAACTTCCTCGAATACGCCCCCGACTTTTTCGACTTGGTGATCGTGGATGAATGTCATCGGGGCGGGGCCAACGACGAAAGCACTTGGCGAAAAATCCTCGAATACTTTGCCCCTGCTGTACAACTGGGATTAACTGCCACCCCGAAACGGGATCTCAACGGCGACACCTACAAATATTTCGGCGAACCCCTCTACACCTATTCCCTGAAAGAAGGCATTAACGAGGGCTACCTAACCCCCTTTAAGGTGGTTGAATTCACCACCAGTCTCGACGAGTACCAATATGATCCCGACGATGAACTGATCGAGGGCGATATCGACGAAAACAAGGTTTATACTGAATCCGACTTTAACCGGATTATCGAGATCGAGGAACGGGAACGCCAAAGGGTAAAAATTTTTATGGAGGCGATCGACCAAAACGAGAAAACCCTGGTTTTCTGCGCCAATCAAGACCACGCCCTAGCCATTCGCGATCTGATCAATCAAATGGCTATCAGCAGCGATCCTAACTACTGCGCTCGCGTTACGGCCAACGATGGCAGCTTGGGAGAAACCCACTTAAAAAAGTTTCAAGATAACGAGAAAAGGCTCCCCACCATCCTCACCACCTCTCGCAAACTCTCCACCGGGGTGGATGCTAGAAACCTGAGAAATATCGTTCTACTGCGTCCGGTCAAATCGATGATCGAGTTCAAACAGATTATCGGGCGGGGGACGCGCCTTTTCGATAATAAAGACTATTTCACCATCTACGATTTTGTTAAAGCCCACGAAAACTTTAACGATCCCGAATGGGACGGGGAACCGCAGGAACCCGTCGTCATCGATCCGAGGCCGCGCCCCGAACCACCTGACGCGATCGAAGATCCTCTCGACGAGCCGGATCCTCTGCCGATACGCCAGAAAATTAAAATCAAACTGGCCGACGGCAAGGAACGAGAACTGGAACACACCCAGAGAACAACTTTCTGGAATGCCGACGGAAAACCGATCTCGGCCGAGGAGTTTATCCAGCAGCTTTTCGGGGATATTCCCGATCTTTTTCAAGATGAAGCGGAATTGCGCCATCTCTGGGGCCGACCCGACACCCGCAAATCCCTGCTAACTGGACTCGCGGAAAAAGGCTACGGCGAGGAACAGCTACAGGCGATCGCCCGGATCACCAACACGGAAAATAGTGATATTTACGACGTGCTGACCTATATCGCCTACGCAGCCAGACCCTTGACCAGAGAAGAGCGGGTAATCAAGCACAAAGATTTAATTTTCTCGAAATACACGCGAAAACAACGGGAGTTTCTCGACTTTATTCTTGATCAGTATATTCGCTCTGGCGTTGGCGAGCTTGACCGGGAGAAATTGCCAAAACTGATCGAGATTAAATATCACACCATTAACGAGGCGATCTCCCAATTGGGAGAAATTCAAGAAATTAGCGGGGTATTTATGAGTTTTCATGCTTATCTTTACTGGTCAGACGCGGCCTAATCCCCCCTGCCACCCCATGACTGAACTTTCCCCAGCCATTGTTTACTGTTTACCGATCACTGAAAAAGCTTGCCAACCCCGATGAATAACCCCCCCGATAGTCCATTCAATTACACAGAGGCTTTTATTGCCCTAGGAACGAGTAATTTCGATCGCTCGGTGCAGTTTTATCGTCAACTGTTGCAACAGGAACCAAGCCCCTACCTTGCCGCCGTTTATGCGGAATTTAGGCTGATTAACCTTAAATTAGGTCTTTTTTGCCCTAAAGAGTCCCACAGAGAGGAATTTGGCGATTCTAGGGGCAGTGGCATGAGCATTTGTTTCGAGGTGGAGAGTCTCGAAAAAGCGATCGAGCATTGGAGCGAAATCGGCTATGGTGCTAGGGGAGAAATTAGCCAAGCTTCCCACGGTTCGGAAATCTACATCTATGATCCCGATGGTAATCGTTTAATTTTCCATCAATCCACCGCTAAAACCAATCCTTTCAGGTAGGAACCTTCCGAGTGATAGATACTGGTGGGATGGTCCGCCGGTTGGCTTAAACGTGCTAAAATTCGCACTGGGCGAGCCGATTCAATGGCGGCAGCCATGACAGCCCCCTGAAAATGTTCTTCGTTAACCACTTGGGAACAGGAAAAGGTGAAAATAATACCTTGGGGGCGAATTTTCTGGAAAGCTTGGTAATTTAATCTTTTATAAGCCATAACCGCCTGATGACGGGATTGGATACTTTTGGCAAAAGCGGGGGGATCGAGGACAATCAGATCGTAATCCTCCTGACAGTCGCGCAGAAAGTTAAAAACATCGGCGCTGTAGGATTGATGGGGAACTTGACTGAGATTATTCAGGGCGATATTTTTTTCGGTAAGATCGATCGCACCGTGGGAACTATCAACGGAATCGACTAGGGCAGCCCCCGCTTGCATGGCATAGACAGAAAAGCCGCCAGAATAAGAAAAAGTGTTTAAAACCCGTTTATTATGGGAATATTGAGATAATAAAGCTCTGTTTTCTCTTTGATCGAGGAAAAATCCCGTTTTTTGTCCTTTTTCCCAATCAATAATAAAGCGATGGCCGGATTCTAACACCTCATCGCTGGTTTTTTGACCAAATAAGTATTTATTCTCGGAAATATGGGCGCTTTTCGCCAAAACTGCGGCACTTTTATCGTAAACTGCCCGTAAATTGTCAGCGTAGATAGTTTTCAGACAATCGACAATCAGATCGAGACGTTGGTATAAAGCTAAGGAATAAGCTTGAATAACCGCCGTGCCATTGTACCAATCGACGATTAAACTAGGTAAACCGTCTCCTTCAGCGTTAATTAAACGATAACAGTTAGTTTTCGGGTTATCCACTAAACCGATTTGTTGCCGCAGCCGATAGGCATTCTGGAATTTTTCGAGAAATAATTGAGCAATATCGCTGACTTTTTGGAAAGAAAGAATTTTAACGGCAATATTGCTAGGATTATACAGTCCAGTGGCTAGATATTCGCCTCGATCGCTATAAACCTCAACGATAGCACCCTCTTTGACTTCTCCCTCCATCTCTTTAATCGCCCCGGAAAATATCCAAGGATGGAATCGTTTAACAGCATCAATTTTATGGTTTTTCAGGATAATTTTCGCTAAATCTGGCATGGATAAAGAATCAGGGTTGATAGCTGACGGCTACTAGATAATTCTATTATCCCCTGCCGGCAGCACAAAACCATGGTTTGTTATCCCTCGATCGAGTGGCATCAAAGCAAGTCCCAACAATCGAGGGATAATCAGAGGGAATTCTCGCCTATAATAAGTTAGATTTTAGCGATAGTCCCTCGACAAATGCCAAGAAAAAGTGATGCTGCCAGTGGTTTAAGTTTATGGTTTCAGCGTTTGGGGGCTGCCGGTTTGTTAGCGGGACAAACTTTTTTACATATTCTTAATGGCAAAATCCACCGGCGTAATACTCTTGAACAAATGAGTATTGTGGGACCCGAATCCTTGACAATTGCCCTAATTACTGCTGCTTTTGTGGGTATGGTTTTCACTATTCAGGTAGCCAGAGAATTTATTTTTTTTGGGGCGGGTAGTTTTGTTGGGGGAGTCCTTTCCTTGGCTTTAACAAGAGAATTAGCCCCAGTTTTAACCGCAGTGGTGGTGGCGGGAAGAGTTGGCTCGGCTTTTGCCGCCGAAATTGGTACAATGCGAGTAACAGAACAAATTGACGCTTTATATATTTTAAAAACCGATCCGATCGATTATTTGGTCATTCCCCGGGTGATTGCCTGTAGTTTAATGTTACCCCTGCTCACTATTATCTCTTTAGTCACAGGGCTACTGGGGGGTTTATTTATTTCCGATAGTCTTTACGGCATTTCCTATTCCCTATTTTTACAATCAGCCCAAAATTTTATGGAAACATGGGATTTAATTAGTTCTATGTTAAAGTCGCTAATTTTTGGGGTTTTAATTGCCATTATCGGTTGCAGTTGGGGTTTAACCACCACCGGCGGTGCTAAAGGAGTTGGTCAATCTACTACCACGGCTGTGGTAACTTCTTTATTAGCGATTTTTGTGGCTAATTTTTTCCTCTCTTGGCTGATGTTTCAAGGTACAGGTAATGCGGAAATCGGCTAAGACAGTAATCAGTAATCAGTAATCAGTTATCAGTGCCAAGAAAACGGCAATTTTTTACTTAATACCGCTCAGTAAAAACTCAAATCAATTTGGTCGAAATATCTATATTACATTTTGGGCGCACGCGATGCGCCCCTACCATTGGCGCAATAATATTATTGTAGGGGCGAATTGCATTCGCCCTCTTTTAATCACTTTTACTGCTCACCAATATGTGAGAGAAAGTCAGAGAAAGGATTGAGAGCAAGACAAGTTTTAATTAATTCCTCCACTCCCAGGACTGGATAAATAGGGACTCCTAATTGATTAATAACAGTTTCTAGGGTGAGATCATCTAAAAATACCGCTTCCCCATGCTTGAGCATGAGGGAGGGTAATAAAACCCCATCCCCAAGATTTTTACCTTGTAATCCTTTGAGAATATCTTGCCCAGTTAATAAACCCGTAACCGTGATTTCCTGCCCCCAATAATCACTATTTAAAGCCACTAATTCCACGGTTAAACCCTGCACCTTATTTAACTGTTTAACTAGGGGTTGAAAAGCTTGTTCTACCGCATTGCCCACTACCCATATTAACCGTCTAGAGGGACTAATTTGAGCAGGTAATAACTTCTTAGCTGTCTTCTGGAAATCCCTAATAAATTGACGAATCGAGCCAACTCCGTTACCGATTTGGGGATAGTCTTCGTAGTGAGATTGAGGGGGTAAATCGACTCGGGCAATTAAAAACCATTCATCGGCTAACCATACCACATTACTGCCAAATTCTTGACGAAATTTTTTCTGTAAAGTTTGGACTTGTTCAATAACTTCTCGCGCTTTTTCTTGGCTAACGGGAATTAATTCATCTTCTTGGGGACGAAAGCGGGTTAATCCCACCGGAACTACAGCAATCGACTCCACACAGGGAATATCTCCCCGATGAAAAGAAACCAGATCTAACAGGGTTCTTTCGAGATGAATTCCATCATTAATATTGGGACAAACTACCACTTGTGCATGAATTTGTAATTGTCTGGCTTGTAGCCATTTTAAATGGTCTAAAATTTGACCAGCGCGGGGATTTTTTAAGAGACGAATTCTCAGATCGGGTTCCGTGGCATGAACGGACACAAAAAGCGGTGATATCCGCATCTTTTCGATCCGCTGCCATTCTTTTGAGGTGAGATTAGTTAAGGTTAAATAACTGCCATAGAGAAAACTTAAGCGATAGTCATCATCTTTATAGTATAAAGTTTCTCTTTTGCCCTCTGGTTGTTGATCGATAAAGCAAAAAGGACATTTATTATTACACTGAATTAAGCCATCAAAAAGGGCAGTTTCAAACTCTAAACCTAAGTCTTCATGATAATCTTTTTCGATTTTTACTTGGTGAGTTTTGCCCTGACTATCAAGCACTTCTAGGGTTAAAAATTCATCGGCACATAAAAATTGATAATCGATTAAGTCCCGGGGACGATTACCATTAATAGAGACGAGCGAATCCCCGATTTCAAAACCTACCTCGGCGGCGATCGAATCTGGGATGACACCACTAATTTTAGCTGGACGAATAGTTAATTCACTCATATTTTTAGGTCGCCATCCAATTATTTAACTGCATTTCCCAGAGAGTCTTTGGCTGCGTTTTAATATTTGTCAAGTTAATTCTACAGCATTTTAAGGCGATCGCTGTTAGGGATTGGGGAAAAAACCAAAAAGTTTAGCAGCCCCTCCTAAAATGGCTACAACCAGAGCGATGAGAATCCCCCGATTGGTAAATTCCTGATAGGCAACTCTTGCAGTTAACCCTTTAATTTCTGTGGTTAGTCGCTGATCCAAGGCTTTAATCTCTCCTTTGAGTTCGACTTGTCCTATTTCCACTTTTGTCAACCGTTCTTCTATCTTATCAAATCTCTCATCTACCTTATCAAATCTCTCATCGATCCGTTTTTCCAGAGAGTCGATTTTCCCCTCAATCCTTGTCAAAACAGCTTCTAGGGAATAAGTGACGGTTTCGTTAGCCATTTTCTGTCTCCTTTAGCTCTTCTGGATTCACCATCGTGATCTCAATATCAGTATCGCTGATTTTTGCCTCCCAGTTTCAATCTCTAATAGGGGTTAAGATTAATGGGAACGCTGTAGGGTTGATTCATGAATCAACCCTACAAAGTATTAATCTCTAATAGGGGTTAAGATTAATGGGAACGCTGTAGGGTTCTGGGACTGCGGAGAGGCAAAAGGAGGAATAAATAATCAATTTTTAATAACCGGATTTAGTATAATAGAAAAAAACCCATCTTTGTTCAAGATGGGGTAAGGCAAAAATCAAATCAATCTAAACAGTAACAGGTTCTCGATCGAGGGGTTTAACGCGCTCGAGCAGTGCTTGCAATTGTTCCCCTTCAATCACCTCTTTACTGAGGATTTCTTGGGCAATTTCTTCGAGTAAATCGCGATTTTGAGCAAGGATATCCAGGGCCTGCTGATGACCATTTTCGACAATCTCTTTCACTTCATTATCGATCGCTTTGGCCGTATCATCGCTCACCAAGCGCCGGGGATTCATCATGCCATCTCCCAGAAAACTATTCTGTTGACCTTTTTCGTAGGCTAGGGGGCCAAGGGTCTTACTCATACCATAGGTTGTCACCATGCGTTCGGCCAAGTCTGTCGCCCGCTGCAGGTCATTAGCGGCCCCAGTAGTAATACTACCGAAGATAATTTCTTCGGCGGCCCGACCACCTAAAAGAGTAGCAATTTGGTCGCGTAATTCCGTATCATCCATAAGGAAACGGTCTTCAGTGGGCATTTGCAGGGTATAACCGAGGGCTGCCATGCCGCGAGGCACGATCGAAATCTTGGCAACCTTACCACCCCCCGGCATAACTGCACCGACGAGAGCGTGACCAACTTCGTGATAAGCGACGATTTTCTTCTCTTTTTCCGAGAGAACCCGGCTTTTCTTCTCTAAACCGGCCACTACCCGCTCGATTGCCTCATTAAAGTCCTCTTGGGCGACGGTGCTGCGTTGATTGCGGGCTGCCAATAAAGCGGCCTCATTGACTAGATTAGCTAAGTCAGCACCAGCAAAACCGGGGGTACGGGTAGCAATCTGTTTTAAATCCACATCCGAGCCTAATTTTACCTTACCTGCGTAGATTTCGAGGATTTTTAAGCGTCCAGCCAGATCGGGGCGATCAACTAACACTTGGCGATCAAAACGGCCGGGGCGTAAAAGGGCGGGATCAAGAGTTTCGGGGCGATTAGTGGCGGCCAGCACGATCACCGTCGCATCACCAGCGTTAAAACCGTCCATTTCCGTCAATAATTGGTTTAGAGTCTGTTCCCGTTCATCGTTACCCCCCATAAAATTACCGTTAGCGCGAGATTTACCGATCGCGTCTAATTCATCGATAAAAATAATACAGGGGGCTTTTTTCTTGGCCTGTTCAAACAGATCTCGCACTCGGGCTGCCCCTGCACCAACAAAGAGTTCCACGAATTCCGAACCTGAGATACTAAAGAAAGGAACCCCCGCTTCTCCTGCTACTGCTTTTGCCAGCAGGGTTTTTCCTGTCCCCGGCGGACCGACTAGGAGGACACCCTTGGGAATCCGCGCCCCGATTTGAATGTAACGTTGGGGATATTTGAGAAATTCGACGATTTCGGCTAATTCGGTTTTCGCTTCTTCCACACCGGCCACATCTTCAAAAGTGGTTTTGGTGGTGTCTCCTTCCACATAGACTTTAGCGCGACTTTTGGTAATCGAGAGGGCCCCGGCCGGACCACCGCCACCGCTGCGAGCGAGGAAAAATTGCCAAATACCAACAAAAATCAGGGGAGGAATCACCCAACTAAGGACGCTACCAATCCAGCCATTTTTTGGTGGTGGTGCGGCGGCGAATTCTACGCCCTTGGCTTCTAGACGTTTGGGCAATTCTAGGTCAAAAATCGGTGTAGTGCTGAAAATTCGTCCGTAGTTGCCCTCTTGGTCGTTTTTAAGCTGATAACGAATCTCATTCTGTCCCACGGATACCCTAGCGACGTTGCCATCTTCCACTTGGTCGATAAAAAGACTATAGGGAACTTTGGGGACGCTAGGGCCAAATAATTGCGGGAAAAGGAGGTTAACAATCAGAAATAAGCCGCCTACGGCTAATAAAACATTACCGATCAGGCGAGATTGTGAAGGAGGTTTGCTTTTTATACTCATTGCTGGGCCTGATTCATTAAAATTAGTCTCTATACTTTCCCCATTGTAGGCTGTTGACTGCTCAAGTTCAGATTGAATCAGGCGGGGGGATTACCGTCGTCTTCGGGCGGTTTTTGCCCTAGTAAAGCCTCTAGACGGGTTTGGGCAAGCTCAAAATCCGGCGCAATCCCTAAAGCTTTTTGATAACAGGCGATCGCTGCTTGGGTTTCGCCCAAATTTTCTAGGGTACTGCCGCGATTGTACCAAGCTTGATAAAAATTATCGTCCGCTTCTAGCACCTGTTGCCAACATTCTAAAGCCTCTTGCCAACGTTGCAGTCCGTATAGGGCGCTGCCTCTAGCGTTAATGACTTGGTGATCGTTGGGGGTGATTTCTAGGGCGCGATCATAACTATTTAACGCCTCTTCGTAGTTACCAATCATGGCTAAGGCACCACCACGATTATGCCAGGCCGAGGCTAATTGGGGATCGATCGTCAGGGCCTGTTCCCAATCGGCGATCGCATTTGACCAATTGCCTAAATTTGCCTGTTCTAAGCCCTGATTAAACCAATCTTCGGCAGTTTCAGGGGTTTTAGCTTCCTGGGGGGAAAATTGAGCGATCAGACTATCAATAATGCTTTCTGCGTCCTTATTTTCGATGCCCAATTGTTCGGCCATTTGCCCGGCTAGGGTAGGATCGTTTTGCAGACGGTTAAATAATTCATCGAGGGTCAGGGTTTCTAATTGGGGATTTTCTGGGTCATTACCGTTAAAATCGCTAGTTTCACCGGAATATAAGAGATTTTCTGGGGGTTGCGGCAGGGAATAACTACCCGGGGCCTCATCTTCGCCGGCGTATTCCCAAATTAAAGTGGCAGTTTCTTTGGTGTAGAGTTGATAACCGATCTCGTAGGAAGCTTCACCAATACGTTCAATCCCGGGGAAAGCGCGAGCTAATTCTCCTAAACGGATCATTCTGCTGGCGAGAAGTTGGTTAAGGGAAGCGGAGGATTGCAGACGGGTCCCAAAGCGCTCTAACCATTCTACCCAATCTTTTTGCCGACCTCGATCGCCCAATTTCTCAAAAAATCTCAGAATTCTGCCTTCGTGCCAACCGTGGGACACTCCATCGAGTAACTGCATATAGAGAAACTCGTAATCTGTATCGGTTAGGGGAACAGATTCGATCGCTTGTACTTTCCCCTTTCCCTCTTGTCCCCCCAAAAGTCGGGTAAAAAAGTTTTCGATCGCACGCCAAAGTTTTCTTAAAAGTCCCTGCATTCTAATCTCGACACTGGTTTTATTAATCTTGCAAGCATCACCCAATTAGTCTAGCAGTTATCAGTTATCGGGGATTGACTCTCCCCCGCTAACCGCGGAGCGCGGTGTAGCGGGGGATTCTCGGTTCTTAGGCTTTTAACTAGATCGACCGAGTTTAACCCAGTCGATCCCCGTCAAATCGCCTCCGCGAGCGTTTTCTAACACGGTCAGTCCGACCGCGTTTTTTCCTCGGTTCTCAATTACCTTCGCTGATGCCGTATCTCTCGGTTCAATGTGGCCGCAAGAATCACACCGGTGAACTCTTTCCGATAACGCTTTTTTACCAGTAATTGCGCCACAATTCGGACACTCTTGCGAGGTTCCGTTTTTATCAACCTTAAGATAATATTTTCCCCGTTTCCAAGCGACAAACGGTAATATCTCGTTAATAAAACTACCGATACCTGAATCCAGAGATTGTTTTCTAACGATCCCTCTAGACCAGGAAACGAAGTTAATATCTTCAACAAAGATATTATCAGCGAGATCGCAAAGGTAATGAGCTAACTTAAAATGCCAATCTCTACGAGTATTAGACACTTTTTCGTGTAATCTCGCTATCTTATCTTGGAGTTTCAACCAATTTTTCGAGCCTTTGACTTGATGTTTCAAGCGTCTTTGTAGCAATTTAAGCTTACTCTGTACTTTCAACAAAAATCGAGGGGCTTTGATTAAATCTCCCCGTGAAGTAGCGACAAAACTCTCAATTCCCGCGTCAATTCCTAAACAGGTCTTCCCTACTGTCATATCGGGAACTAATTCCGTAGATTGGAAAGAAACCAAAACGTAAAATCCCGACGCTTTTTGGATAATTCGAGCTTGTTTAGGCTCAAACCCAGACGGGTACTCCCTAGATTTCCTAATCCGAATTTTTCCCAATTGTGGAAAATTTAAGTATTCGTCACCTAGAAAATTTTTCGAGAGCGCGGGGAAAACAAAACTTCGCATCTTTTTCTTAAATCTAGGAAAGCCGAAGCCTTTCGATTTTATATGGTCAAACGCTTTATCTACAGTTTTTAAAACTTGCTGTAAGACTTGAGCGTTAACCGTCTTTAATATCGGGTCAACTTTTTTAGCTTCCGTTAGATTTTTAGCTTGAACGAAGTAATTTGGATAGGGTTGATCCGCAGGAATTATGTACTCAGAAACTAGCGAACAGCGATCCGCAAGACACTTTCGAGAGTTTAACCAATCTTTCCGTTCCGAGAGCGCGTAATTATAAACGCTCTTACAAACATCAAGAATGTGGACAATCTCTCGTTCCTGTTTCTTGTTTACCTTTAGTTTGTACTGGTAGGTAAGCGTTATCACTGTCGTTAGTTTCGTGATGTGATGTATAGTTAAATTGTAACACCTACTGCCTAGTATATCAACTAATTACAATCATAGACCAAACTAATCGCTAACCTTAAAACAGTTAGTAGTCGCTTAATTAGACAAGAATTTCCGGATTTGGCGGCAAAGTATTTCGACAACAAACCCTATTTTTGGGCGGGAGCTTATTTCGTGGCTAGTTGTGGCGACGTTACTGTCGAACAACTAAAAAAATACGTCGAGAACCAAAACTCCCCAAAAGTGGAAAGGCTACTGCGTTAGTTTCATTCTGGTCGCGATTCATCTCCCGTTAACCGCTACGCAGTTTAACGGGAGTCCTCTCGCGACCTTGAGATAGGGGTCAGGGGTGGGGCAGATTTTTCAGGGATCGGTAAACAGTAAACAGTGAAAATACTCCTCACCTAATACCGCTTACTTAATTATTGGCCATTACCCAATTAACTAGAGTGCGGACGGGAAAACCGGTGGCCCCGGAATTATTAACGCCATTTTCTTTGTCGGACCATACGGGTCCGGCGATATCTAGGTGGAGCCAGGGAGTATTATCAATGAATTGCTTCAAAAATAAAGCGGCTGTAATGGAACCGCCGGGGCGTGGGCCGGTGTTTTTCATATCGGCAATTTGAGACTTCATCCCCTCGAAATATTTTTCTTCTAGGGGCATCGGCCAGAATTTTTCGCCGGCTAATTTGGCGGCCTCTTGGAGTTGATCACCGAGACTCTCATCGCTACTCCATAAACCGGCGATATCTTCCCCTAAAGCGACGACACAGGCCCCGGTTAAAGTGGCTAGATCCACGATCGCATCCACCTCTAATTTTTCCGCAAAAACCAAGCCATCGGCCAGGGTTAATCGTCCCTCGGCATCGGTGTTATTGACTTCAATAGTTTTGCCATTAGAAGCGGTTAAAATGTCCCCGGGGTGCATAGCGCGACCACTAATCATATTTTCCGTAGCCGGACAGATAAAGTGTACTTCCACTTCTGGCCGTAATTGAGCGATCGCCTTAGCCGCGCCTAGGGTAGCGGCACCACCCCCCATATCCATTTTCATGGTTTCGATGCCACTGCCGGCCCCTTTAATATTCAAACCGCCGGAATCAAAGGTCAAACTTTTACCGACGATTGCTAGTTTACGTTTCGGGTTTCCTTGGGGTTTATAGATTAAATGAATGAATTTCGGGGGAATATCCGATGCTTTTGCCACTCCTAAGAATGCTCCCATACCCAAGCTTTCGCATTCTTCCTGTTCCAGAATATTAAGACTTAATCCGTATTCAGCAGCAATTTGCTCGGCGGTTTCTGCCATGGTTAGGGGGGTGACGGTGTTCGCGGGAGCATTGACTAATTCTCTGGCCAGAATCACCCCGGAACAGATTTGCTCGGCCTTGGCGATCGCCGATGATTGTTCTCCTAAACCCAATAACTCGACGGTTGCTAATTTGGCTCCTTTTTCCTCTTTAGTGGACTTGAAGCGGGTATCCTGATGATTGGCCAGTAGTAGTCCTTCCGTGATTGCTCCGGCGGTGGCGGACTGATCACCAACTACCGGTAAACTGATGGCCAGAGCTTGGCTTTTTTGTTGTTTGGCCAGACGAGCGATCGCGGCGGCCGCTAGACGCAGGGTTTGCAGGTCGAAATCGGCAGTTTTTCCCAATCCCACCAGGATTAATTTGCGAATCGGACCACCACCACCTAGACGAGTCGCCGCACTACTGCCTAATTTTCCCTCGAATTCCGTCTCGGAGATGAGTTCCTCTAGGGTTCCCCCCAGTTTATTGTTTAATTCTGCCAATTCTCCTGCAATCTCTACGGCTCCTTCTGGTAAACCTAGGGCTAAAGTATCTCCTGTCCAAGTAAGGAGCGAGGTGTCAGTCGATCGAATATCCATTCTTTATCTCGATAATTCTTTGCAAAATGCTTCTATTACTCACTATACTGTAAGCTCTATCAGTGGCTGTCTTATTCTTTGTGTGATAAGTTTAACTTATAATAGTAGTGATCGATCTCTGTGTCCTTTGTGTCTGGAGTGGTTCGTTCCACTCACTCGCCCATAAGACTGTATCTTAACGTCAGTTCGGGATAAGGGAATTTTGCCATAGCTTCCACGAAAGAACAGGAGTTTCAGGCTACGGTAGCATCAGGGTTTTAGCTTATCCCGAACTGAGGTTACCTAATTTTCAGGGAAAAAGTGCCTAAACTTCCCCCCGATCACCCCAATGTCTGGCACTTTTTGATGGGAAAAAAGTCTAAAATTCTTATCCAACAAGGTTTTTAGATTTATTCAGCAAGCCCTACTTAACTGATAACTGATAACTGATAACTGATAACTGAATCAATGCGTTATCGACGATTTGGCCGTACTAATTGGCAATTTTCGCTGTTTTCCCTGGGGACAATGCGCTGTTTGTCCTCAGAGTCGGTATTTGCCGCAACACTCGATCGCGCCTTAGAATTGGGGATTAATCACCTAGAAACGGCCAGAGGTTACGGTAATAGCGAAGTTTTTCTCGGTCGCTACCTGCAGCGTCAAGGAGTGCGGGAGCGGGTTTATCTGACCACGAAATTGGTCCCCACTCCCGATCGCCAAACTATGGAAAAAGCGATCGCCGAATCCCTAGAACGATTACAATTAAATCACCTCGATTGTCTAGCAATTCACGGTATTAACACCCGCGAACATTTAAACTGGATTAAAGACCCGCAAGGCTGCATGAAAGCCGTTTTTCTGGCCCAAGAGGCTGGAAAAATCGGTCATATTGGCTTTTCTACCCATGCACCCCTAGAAATTATTCTGGAGACGATCAATACAGATTTCTTCGCTTTTGTCAATATCCATTACTATTTTTTTTGGCAAAGACAGCAACCGGCGATCGCTTTAGCCCAGGCAAAGGACATGGGTGTGTTTATTATTTCCCCTGCTGATAAGGGAGGTGGTCTCCACAGACCTCCTAAGAAGCTAGAGGAATTATGCGCCCCTTTTTCACCCCTAGAGCTAAATTATCGCTTTTTATTGAGCGATCCGCGCATTACTACCCTCAGCGTCGGGGCAGCGATACCAGAGGAATTAGAGTCAATTATTAACGTATGCGAACGAGATCAGCCCCTAGATGCGGCAGAAATTGCCGTTTTTAAACGTTTAGAGGCACATTTAACCGATAAATTGGCTACAGATTTATGTAGCCAATGTTATCAATGTTTACCCTGTCCTGAAAATATTAATATCCCCGAAGTGTTGAGACTGCGGAATCTGGCCGTAGCTTACGAAATGACTGATTTTGGCCAGTATCGCTATCAAATGCTGGAAAATGCCGGTCATTGGTTCCCCGGACGCAAGGCGAATAATTGTACTGAATGCGGCGATTGTTTACCTCGCTGCCCGGAAAAATTGCCGATTCCCCGGCTGCTATTTGATACACACGAACTACTTAACGGACCGCCGCAACGGAGATTGTGGTCATCTTAGGACGAAACCTAGAAAAATTTTTTTTGGGGATCGTCAAAGTGTAAAAACTATCTTAAGATTAACAGGTAAGAGAATTAACTTTCTTGAATTTAAAGAGACAAAAAACAAGAAATAGATTAAGGAGTAAAGGATATGGCACTCGTCCCCATGCGGTTATTGTTGGATCACGCGGCTGAGAACGGATATGGCATCCCCGCTTTTAACGTAAATAATATGGAGCAGATCCAAGCGATCATGCAAGCGGCGGCAGCCACCGACAGCCCCGTTATCCTACAAGCTTCTCGCGGTGCGCGCAAATATGCAGGGGAAAACTTCCTGCGTCACTTGATCACCGCCGCGGTGGAAACCTATCCTCATATCCCCATCGTGATGCACCAAGATCACGGTAATGAACCCGCCACCTGCTACTCGGCGATCCGTAACGGTTTCACCAGCGTCATGATGGATGGTTCCTTAGAAGCGGATGCTAAAACTCCCGCCACCTACGAGTACAACGTTAACGTTACTGCTGAAGTAGTAAAAGTTGCCCACTCGATCGGTGCTAGTGTGGAAGGGGAACTCGGTTGTTTAGGTTCCTTAGAAACCGGTAAAGGAGAAGCGGAAGATGGCCACGGTTTTGAGGGAGAATTAGATCACTCGATGCTGTTAACCGATCCCGATGAAGCGGTGGATTTCGTCGAAAGAACCCAAGTAGATGCTTTAGCAGTAGCGATTGGTACTAGCCACGGCGCTTACAAATTTACCCGCAAACCCACCGGCGAAATTCTCGCTATTAGCCGCATTGAAGAAATTCATAACCGCTTACCAAATACTCACTTGGTCATGCACGGTTCTTCCTCGGTTCCTGAAGATCTCCTCGAATTAATCAACCAATTCGGTGGCGCTATCCCTGAAACCTACGGTGTTCCCGTGGAAGAAATCCAAAAAGGCATCAAGAGTGGTGTGCGTAAAATCAATATCGACACCGACTGCCGTTTAGCAATTACTGCCGCAGTTCGTGAAGCACTATTCAGCAACCCGAAAGAGTTTGATCCCCGTTTCTTCCTGAAACCCTCGATCACCTATATGCAGAAAGTTTGTGCCGATCGCTATCAACAATTTGGTACCGCCGGTAACGCCAGCAAAATCAAACAAATGTCCCTCGATGACTACGCAGCCAAATATGCTAAAGGGCAATTAACCCAAGTCAGTAAAAAAGTTGTGGCTGTCTAGTAGCTGAACAATTAAGCGATCGCTTAATGGCACCAATTTAGCAGGATTTTTTGGGGTAGTTAACCATAACTACCCTCTTTTTTATGGGAATGCCTTCAAGGGAAAGAGTTACCAGATAAGAATCGATTTCAGAGAAAAGACTATACTGAAAATAATCAGCAGATCAGCACTGGATTTATAAGAGAAGCAAGATGAGAAAAAAATCGTTGTGGGCGGGATTATTGGTGGGATTTTGGTTTTGTCTGACTTGGATGGCATGGACACCCACAGCAGCCGCCTTTAGCGAAGAACAAAAATTACTACTGCAATCTTGGCGATTAGTCAACCAATCTTATTATGATGACACCTTTAATCATCAAAACTGGTGGCAGGTGCGGGAACAATTCATCAAAAAACCCCTTAACGATCGGACGGCGGCCTATAATGCGATCGAACAGATGTTAGCCACTCTCGATGAACCCTTTACCCGTCTCTTGCGACCGGATCAATACCATAACCTACAAATTAGCACCACGGGGGAATTATCGGGGGTAGGACTGCAAATTAATATCAATCCCGACAATGGTTACTTAGAAGTGGTTGCCCCCCTTGCCGGTTCTCCTGCCGAGGCCGCTGGTCTAACTAGCCACGATCGCATTTTGTTTATTGATGGCATCGATACCACTACTTTAACTCTCGATGCGGCGGCGGCTAAAATGCGCGGGACAGCCGGAACAGAAGTTTCTTTGGTGATTCTTCCCTATCAAAAAAGTCAACCAAAAACCCTATCTTTAACCCGTCAACGCATTTCTTTAAGTCCAGTGGTAGCGGTTTTGGATAAAAATTCTAGTTCCTTGCCCATCGGTTATGTGCGCTTAAATCAATTTAGTGCTAACGCTGCTAAAGAAGTCTCGGAAGCGGTGACGAACCTACAAAAACAAGGGGCAAAGGGTTATATTTTGGATCTAAGAAATAACCCCGGTGGTTTACTGCAAGCTGGCATAGAAATCGCTCGGATGTGGATTAATCAGGGAACGATCGTTTATACGGTTAATCGCGAGGGAATTGCCGATAGTTTTGCGGCTGCTGGCAATGCTTTAACCGATGCGCCTCTAGTGGTTTTAGTCAATCAGGGAACCGCCAGCGCCAGCGAGATTTTAGCCGGAGCATTACAGGACAATCAACGGGGGGTTTTAGTGGGAGAAAAGACTTTTGGTAAGGGATTAATTCAGTCTTTATTCGAGTTACCCGATGGGGCAGGATTAGCGATTACCGTGGCTAAATATGAAACTCCAGCCCACCATGATATTCATAAGTTAGGAATTATGCCGGATCAAGTGGTGGCACAGGAACCGATCACATATCAGGAAATTGGCACCGAAAAAGATAGTCAATACCAAACGGCGATTCAGTTTTTAAACCAGAACACCGTTTTAGCCAAAGCTTCCTAAGTGGGTTTTCAGCCATCAGTTACCAGTGATCAGTTACCAGTTATCAGATGTGAGTTTTCAGGGTTCTTAGTTACTTAGTATGGTTCGATCGGGTGGCATAAATCGACTAAATCCTTATCTGGCAAGAGATTTAATTGATTAGTTCGCTCTAGAGCGAAAACAATTAACAAAAATCGCCAAATGTCTTTCTCTATAAGAGTTTCATTCCTTATAACCCTGTACGTTGCATAAGACAAACCGAAGAACCATAATTCATAATTCATAATTCATAATTACTAGGGCATAAATCGAACAAATTAGCCATTTTTTCCATCAATATCTAAATTAAGATGAAAACCTGTTTGATTTGGAGAGAATGCTAACATCGATTAGAATTTTCCCAGTCCGGACTTTTCAGCCTTGCAACCTTAACTCATCCTTGATTTTACTGCCATGCAGAGATATATTCGATCGCCCCTAGCCCTAACCCTGAGCATCAGCCTCTTAGCTAATTTTTTAACCGCTTGTAATAATGCCCAAACCCCCGATAACACTGCCTCTAGTCCCACCACCACTACCCCCGGTGATCAAGGCTTAAAATTAGGGGCTTTACTGCCCATTACCGGAGATTTAGCCGCTATTGGTCAAAATATGCCCGAAGCGTCTGCCCTAGCGGTAGAGACTATCAATGCCTGTGGTGGAGTCAATGGCAAACCCGTCACCCTCGTGAAAGAAGATGACCAAACCGATCCCGCCGCCGGTGCTTCAGCGATGACGAAACTAGCGGAGGTGGATAAAGTAGCCGGTGTGATCGGTTCCTTTGCCAGTAGCGTCTCAGGAGCAGCCGTCGATGTGGCGGTGAGAAAGAAAGTTATGTTAGTCTCTCCGGGTAGCACCAGTCCTGTATTTACTGACAGGGCGAAAAAAGGCGATTTTAAAGGTTTTTGGGCGCGGACGGCTCCCCCGGACACCTACCAAGCTCAAGCTTTAGCGGTCCTAGCTAAGAAAAAGGGTTTTCAAAATGTGGCCACCGTCGTGATCAATAACGATTATGGAGTGGGATTTGAACGGGAATTCGTGAGCGCTTTCGATAAATTAGGCGGCACTATCACTAATAAGCAAAATCCCGTCCGTTATGACCCGAAAGCTGCCACTCTCGATAGTGAAGCGGCGGCTGCCTTCGCTAACCAACCGGATGCTGTAGCGGCAGTCCTTTACGCTGAAACGGGTAGTTTATTACTACAAGCGGCCTATAAACAGGGATTGACCAAAGGAGTTACTGTCCTCCTCACCGATGGGGTTTATTCGGAAGATTTCACCAAACAGGTGGGGAAAGGAACCGATGGTAAGTCAATTATTGCCGGCGCCCTAGGCACTGTCCCCGGGGCCGACGGTCAAGCTTTAAGGGCTTTTACTAGCCTCTGGAAAGAAAAAACTGGCAAGGATGTCACTGCTTTTGTTCCCCATACTTGGGACGCGGCGATTTTATTGATGTTAGCGGCTGAGGCGGCTAAATCTAACACTGGTGAAGGGATTCAAAGCAAGATTCGTGAGGTGGCTAATGGTCCGGGGACGGAAGTAACCGATGCTTGTCAAGCCATGGAAATGATTCGCAAAGGCGAGGATATTAACTATCAGGGGGCCAGTGGTAATGTCGATATCGATGAAAATGGCGATGTGGTGGGTAGTTACGATGTCTGGACTGTTAAGGATGACGGGACTCTCAAGGTTATTGATAAGGTGACACCTAATCAGTAATCAGTAATCAGTAATCAGTGATCAGTAATCAGGAGATTGTTTTTATTTATTCTCTCTGCTCTCCTTCTCCCCTCTCTCCCCCAACACCCACGAAGTCCGTTGACAGCAGCATACTTTGTGCTTTTTGTCAAAAAAACTTTTTTTTTGCAATAAAACTACACAAAAAAAAGATCATCGTTGTGGGTGAAATTGACTCATTTACCTGTCTTAATGAGGATTACCTTCTAGGTGTGGCAAGGGTTTCAACCATTGCGGCCCGAAAAAGCACAGAACAACCCATTATGAAATTCAGTAAAATCGCTGTAACCATCATAACATCGTTGTTAAATAAAAATCTTTCTCAATTAATTTTTAAGAATTTGTAAATATTGCGGAATGTTAATTTAAATATTCTCAAGTTTGTGGAGTTAATCAATAATTTTTGCTTATCTTTGTCGAACATTGGGTTAGGAGTCGGTCGTCAGGAGATAGGGTGTTAGGGTTTTGGGGTGATAGGGTGATAGGGTGATAGGGTGATAGGGTGATGAGACAGCTTCCCCACTTCATAATTCATAATTCATAATTCATAATTCATCACTGATGACTGAAAACCGAGACAGTTTTCTGAGGACTTTTTTTACTGGTGGGAACTGGATCGGGGTCATTTTCTTCCCTAGCCACCCGGATTAAGAGGGCTGCTAAAAAGAGACTGGCTAAACTGGAACTGCCGCCATAACTAAAGAGAGGGAAAGGTAGGCCAGTAGTGGGTAAAGAACCAGTGGCCACACCCATATTTAACAGAGATTGACCGATTAAAATTACCATCGCCCCGATCGCCACTAATTTTTTGATGCGATGACGACATTTAACCGCCACGATTAGAGCGAGAGTAGCGTAGAGAAATAGCATAATTAACAGTAAAATACCGCCAATAAAACCAAATTCCTCGCCAAAGACAGCGAAAATAAAATCCGTATCTGGGAAGGGTAGATAAAATAATTTTTGTTGGGATAGACCGTAACCGCTGCCGGTGGTTCCGCCAGAACCGATCGCCAGTAAACTCTGCACTAATTGATAACCATCACCCCGGGGATCCTGCCAGGGGTCTAAGAAAGATAAAATCCGTTTTCTCTGGTATTCGCGGAAAGTAACACTAACCACGGCCATAGTTAAACCCAGTAAAGCGGTGCTGGTCATGTAGGATAAAGGCAGACCGGAGGCGAGAGCGATCAACCAGAGAGTTATACCACACAGAGCAGTGGTACTCAAGTTAGGTTGTAAGAGAATGCCGGCTAGAATTAGGCCAAAAATAGCAATCCAAGTTAACCGTTGATTGACATTTAAACGCGGCCATCCACCGAAAACCGCCGCCCCTTGCAGGACGAGAAACGGTTTCATAAATTCTGACGGTTGCAAGAGAATCGGCCCGATTTTAATCCAACGGGTGGCACCGTTGATATTAGCTCCCAAACCGGGGATGAGAGTGATCAAAATTAATCCTAAAACTAATAAAATCATCCAGGGGGCGATTTTGAGGAGTTTCTCGATCGGCAATCGCACCAAGAAATTAAAGCCAATTAAGCCAATCCAAAGCCAGATTAATTGGCGGATAAAATAGTATAGTCCGTTATCAAAGCGACTGTCAGCCAGAGCGTAGGAGGCAGAAAAAAGCACCACTAACCCGACTGACAGCCACAAAAAGGTCATCCAGCGCAATAATCGCGCTTCGGCTGACCAGTTTTTCACATCGGGGTCAAAAATAGGGATAATGTATTGCCACACGGAGATTTTTCGAGAAGAAGTATCTTGCACAGATTAACCGAAAAGACTAGGCTCGATCGCGGTTTGTTCCACTATCCGACGGCTACATGACCGATTAAACCCGCATTTTCACCGTGCCATTCTAGGGTATCACCGATCGCCTGACCGTCGTGATAGGCAGCCAAGAGAATTTCCGCCGTTTTCCCCCAAACAATATTACCCTGACGATCAAGGGAAATCATGCCCAGATCCCGACCATTAGTTTGGGATTCGTGCATGGACTTCTCCACGGCAGCGGCGAGGGAAAAACCATCGGTGACGCGAATGACCACCTTAGCGGCTAAACACTCATCGATAATATCTTCCCCGACCCCCGTACAACTTACTCCGGCCCATGGATTCGCATAATTGCCGGCCGGCATGGCACTGTCACTAACGCGACCAATTCTTTCTAATCCCTTACCTCCGGTAGAAGTTCCGGCGGCGATGTCTCCTTGCTGATCAAGGGCCACTACCCCGATAGTTCCCCGTCGTGCTGACGAGTCGGCGAATAAACGGGCCATTTTGCGATTAAAATTCGTCTTTCTTTCCTCCATCCATTCTTGAATCCGATAATCGGTGAGGGGATCATAGAGGGGAATTTGTAATTCTCGGGCCAGATCTGCAGCCCCAATTTCCGAGAGAATGCGATCCTCTTGACTTTGGAGAAATTGGGCCAGGCTAATGGGATTCTGTACCCGCGAGACGTTAATGACACCGCTTAAACGCTGATGACGACCATCCATCAAGGCTGCACTCATTCGCACCTGACCGTCCGATTGCACCACCGAACCAGTCCCAGCATTAAATCGCGGTTCATCCTCCAGTAACATACATCCTTTTGTTACCGCCTCCACAGCACTAGCACCATTGTCAAGGAGGTTGTAAATATTCTTAACAATCCCCCGGAGAGAATCGCGCACTGATTCTAAACCACCTTTGTCCTCTAGGGAACTCGCTCCCCCATGAATAATTAACTTCGGATTTACTCTGGTCATCGAAAAATTGAGTCCGAAACCCCGTCTCTTGAGGACGGCTTTACCATTAAATAGTAGCGCATTTACACCATCTATCTTGACTTCCCCTTTAACAAAAGGGCATAAACTGTACTGTCAGCTGCCCGCGCATTTAAATTGCTTAACAGCTTATCATACTAAATCCAGTTATTAAAAACTGATTATTTATTCTCCGTTTTGCCTGAGTGCCTCTCTTGATATGTAGTCCATACTCAACGGATGACCGTATTACTTCCGATTTTATCTCTCAATCCAAGCCTTTGGGGGGTTCTACCCCCCAAACCCCCCGTTGGGGGCGTGGCGCCGCCCCCAAACCCCCCGCGCATTAGTTTTTCGGTGAGATGCTTACACGCAGCTGCTAATACATCTGTCATAATTTAAGAGGCACTCCTGCAAGGGGAGTGCCTCTCCTGATATGTAGCCTATACTCAGCGGATTTATAGTCATTTCAGATAAGTCTGATACACTCTAGACCGACAAAACCCTTATGAACTCTGGGATTGATATTCTCAATCTTAATTGAAATGACTATAGTATCAAATATTTTTTCGACATTTTTGTTTGAATTAGAGAAGACAAGAAGGGACAACCCAAAAGAAAACCCAACCACCGCCATGGGAAGATTGGGTTTTCTGGTTATCAATGGATTTTAAGGGGCCAAAGCGTTACCGCGCAGGAGAGAACCGATGGTTTTAGCGGTAATCTTCATCTGTACGAGAGGATTAGCGGGAACAACGGTTTTATAGAGATAACTGTCAAAAGTCATCTTCTGTACATCCTTATCGGAACACATTTCCACAAAAGCTTCCCGGGTGGCATCGGTACGGTAGAAAACCCGTTGCAGGATATCTAATACCAGATAGGTCATACCGTATTTCTTATCCCAACGCTTGAGGTAGAGTTTTAACTCGTCCTCTGTGGGAATACGTTGGCCGCCGTTAGTGACTTCGACAATGGTTTCCGCACACATCCGCGCCGATTTAGCGGCGAAATAGATGCCTTCTCCCGAAGACTTGGTAACTGTTCCCGCAGCATCACCTACGAGGGCCACGCGACCAACTACACGACGAGGACGGGGATGTTCGGGGATGGGGTGAGCTTCCACGCGGATGATTTCGCCCCCTTCCAGACGACGGGCCGCGCGAGCGCGAATACCGGCTTGTAGGTCTTTAATCATGGCTTTATTGACCTTCATTGTGCCAGTACCGACGGCGACGTGATCGTATTTAGGGAATACCCAAGCGTAGAAGTCGGGGGATACGTCTTTTCCTACATACATTTCGGCCAGATCTTCGTAGTAGGCCATTTTATCTTGGGGGAGACGGATGCGTTCTTGGAAAGCGATCGCATAGTTGTAATCCCCGGCATCAATAGCTTTGGCAATGCGGGAATTAGCACCGTCGGCGCCGATAACCACATCCACCTTCAGAGATTTCATTTCCCCTTGGGAATTGCCGTGGGAGTGATCGGCGTAGTGTAGGGTATAGGGATCGGTGCTATTGGTGGGAATGTCGAGACCGTAAACGGTTCCGTTGATTAAATGCGCTCCTAATTTATGGGCGCGTTCTCTCATAAAACCGTCGAGGACTTCCCGACGACACATTCCGATATATTCGTCTTGATTATCGAGATTAATATCGACTTCGACGTTAGAGGGGGAGATCATTTTCATTTTTCTCACCCGGCGATCGATAATTTCAGGAGGTAGGTCAAATTCGCTCACCATACAGAGAGGAATCGCTCCACCACAGGGTTTAGCATTATCTAATTTGCGTTCAAATAAATAGGTTTCAATGCCTGCTTTAGCTAATGTTTCTGCCGCCGAAGAACCGGCCGGCCCTGAACCCACAACAGCGACTCTTAACACTCAGGTTTTCTCCTACATACTTACGAGCGAGTACGCTTTGCAGTGTACCACAGGGGTTTAGCCGAAAGAAACGGGATTCTCCGATTCTGCCCGATCTTGCAACAGTGCTTAACATCCTCTGTTACAAAAGTTTATTTTCTTGCCTGTAGATGTTTTTTTATCGATGTGTTGTATTGTGTTACACCCTTAGAGAAGAAAACTGCTAAACCCCTCTCCCAAACTGGGAAAAGGGGATATTTTCTAGGATTGTTAACCTCTTGCTTTCAACCAATCGCTAATAGCGGGGGGTAAATCCCGTTGTACTTTGCCACTGACATACATTCCGATATGTCCGACGGGGAAGGCACAAGCGGTATAGTCAGAAGTACCGATATAATTCCCTAAAGCGAGGGAAGAAGCGGGAGGGACAAGGTGATCTTTATCTGCGTAAAGATTGAGAATTGGCATGGTCAGATTATGTAAATCTACCCGTTTATCTCCTAACATCACTTCCCCTTTAATCAGTTTATTTTGCTGATAGAAATCCTTGAGAAACTGTCGATAGGATTCTCCCGCTTGGTCGGGACTATCAAAAATCCATTTTTCCATACGCAGAAAATTAACTAATTTCGATTCGTCTTCCATGATGTCGGGAAAATCGAGGTATTTCTGATAACCTAACTGTAAAGGTTTCAATTCCAGAAACTCTAAGTTGAGAAAATCTCCCGGAATATTGCCCATGGTATCTACCATTAAATCGATGTCTAATGCTTCGGAACCCAAGGAACACCCCCCGCGCATATTTAAGAGGGTCTCGGTTTGATAAAAGTCCACTGGTGTCACCATTGTCACCAGATTTTTTACCTTATCGGGATAGAGGGAACTATAGCATAAACTAAAGGTTCCTCCCTGACAGATTCCTAACAGATTAATTTTGTCGAGATGGTGACTTTGACGAATAAAATCGACGCAATTATCCACATAACCATTGATATAATCATCAAGGGTTAACCAGCGATCGCTTCTGGTGGGATATCCCCAATCAATTAAGTAGATATCTAGACCTAATTTCAGCAGATTGGCCACTAAAGAACGCCCTTCCTGTAAATCTACCATGTAGGGACGATTGACCAAAGCATAAACCATCAGTAAGGGTATCTCGAAGGGTTTTTCGACCACGGGTTTAAAGTGGTAGAGAATGATTTTATCTTCCCGATAAACTGCTTCTTTTTCCGATACTCCACACTGAATATCTTCTTCTTTAACTCGTTTGAGATTGTCTAGACCTTTAAGATTTTTCTGAGTTAATTCTAGATAATCTTGGGTAAAATCTTCCAGTTTCACTTGCGTCAAAAATGGCCACATAATTTAATTCTCCTAGAAAAGTGGGGATTTTTCAGTGAGCAGTGAACAGTAATCAGTGAAAAGAAAGTTCCGAAGTTTTCACCTAACACTATATACTGAAAACTGCAATCCTATAACTGATAACTGATAACTGATTGTCAAGCACAATTAACTAATTATTACTTTCTATTTCTTTTTTTTCTCCTAAAGCTTTTTTGAGACTTTTTACCTCTTTGCGTAATTCATAGATAGTCCGATGAATTTCATCCACTTCGCTGCGGGTAGGCAGATTCATTGATCGCAGGTAAATTTCCATTAAATCCTGCTGTTTGAGGCGATAATCATTGAGGGAATTAATAAATTTTCCCCTTACTTTTAGGTTTTCTGGTTGACAAAAAGCCTTTTCAAAAATATCATCAGCGACGACACTCCACACATCTTGAAATTCTCGCCAATCCTTGACAGGTTGACCTTTTTCTGCTAAGAAAACTAATTTTTTAGTTAAAGCTTCAAAGGATTTAACTTGAATATCAGCCAGCACAATTTGATAGTTAATACTAGCTTGATAAAGAACGCGCCAAGTTTCAAAACTATCGAGTAATTTGCGGTTAAATTCTCGCGGCAATCCCAATAAAGGCATCTGTAACCATTGGCCAAAAGTTTCATCATAAAACTTCTGCCAATAGATATTATTGAGTTCGATCAAAGAAGAAGTATTACCTAACCAAGCTTTGGTTATTGTGTCATTTGACAGCACGAAAGGATCGAACCATAAATGATTGAGACTTTGTAATTGTTGCAGGTAAATTGTCCATAGTTGACTGACATCTTGACTACTTTGGGAAGTGGTATTAGTAAAACTATTCAGTTGACCCCGCATCTGTTGGGCATAATTATTTAAAATTGTTTGCCAGTCTTCTCCTGTTTGCATTTTCGGAAAGATACTTTCCCAAGCTTCCACCGATAATTTTAGGAATTTGATCAATAAATCCCGATTATCAAAATAGCGCTGGGTTGCCTCTTGTAATTCTGGTTTAATATTGCCCATAGGAGTCGGTATCGCCCCCATCATATCAAACCAACTTGACCACATTTTTGCCCCGGTTTCTGTCCAAAGATTGACGTAATCGGTGGCCATCTCACTCCAAGCTTGTGTCGGTTTATCCATTATTTTTGCCCTTTTCCTTTAACTCTAATTTCGCTAGTTTACTAACCCACCCTACACCCGATAACTGATAACTGATAAGTCATATTTTTCCAGACTTGGCAATTTTTGCTAGTAATCTTAACGCTTCATTGACTGAGGCTGAATCTTGAAAAATTTCCGCCACATCGGGATCGAGAATTATCACATTACTAGCCTGTCGATAAGCTTGATAATATTTGCCACGAATACCACCAGAAAAGTCATATTCAGTTCGCATCTCGTCATTAACCGTTTCTTCAGACTCCTGATTCATAATTTTTTCTCTCCTGTTTACTAGCTAAACGGGCGCTAATTAAGCGAATCTCATTTTCTCTTTCTGTATGGGATATGACTAACAGCTTTTGTGATTTTGACTGTCCTATCGTCAGAAAACGAAACTCGCCCACTGAATGATCGGGATCTAAAATCGTTACGGCCAATGGATCCCCAAATACGGTCACTGCTTCTTCAAAAGATATACTATGTTTTTTGATGTTGTTATTTGCCTTGTCTTGATCCCATATCAAGCAACTTAGCAGGGACAATAACAAACACATTTTCCATCTTTGAATTAGATAACTGATAACTTACCCACTGATAACTGATAACTGATAACTGATAACTGATTAGGTGTGATGGGCCCCATTAACTCTGAGGACTTCTCCAGAGACATAACTGCTGGCAATAGGAGAGAGTAAATAGGCAGTTGCCCAGGCGATATCTGCGGGTTCACCGAAGCGACGACAGGGAATTTCGGCGGTGATTTTATCGCGAACCTTATCGGGAATCGCTAAAGTCATTTCCGTGTTAATAAACCCCGGTGCGATCGCATTGGCGCGAATATTATAACGGGCAGCTTCTCGCGCTAGGGATTTGACTAAACCGATAACTGCCGCTTTTGTGGCTGCGTAATTAGTTTGGCCGGCATTACCGCGATCACCGGAAATAGAACTAATACAAACGATCGATCCCGCTTGTCGTTGATACATTCCCTCAATAAACGGTTTAATCGTGTGATTAACCCCTTTTAGGTTGACATTAATCACTAAATCCCAATCTAGCGGCGTTAATTTAGGGAAAAAGTTATCTCTGGTAATCCCCGCGTTAGCGACGATACCGTAAACCGGTCCCAATTCCGCTTCAATTTGTTTAGCTGCCGCTTCCATGGATTCCAACTTAGTCACGTCGGCCACAATGCCTAAACCCTGGGGATTATCGGCGACTAAATCCGTGTAGGCCACCTTGGCCCCCAAATCTATCAAAAGAGAGACAATAGCCGCTCCAATGCCTCGATTTCCGCCGGTAACGACGATAACTTTCTCCTCTAGTCCGAGAGATACCATAGCTTTTTCCTCCTAAACTCTTTCAATTGCGATCGCTGTTCCGCCACCGGTCCCATGACAGATGGCCCCCATACCGAGGGTTTTATCCTGTACTTTCAACGCATTAATTAACGTCACCAGAATCCGCGCTCCGGAAGCGCCGATGGGATGACCCAAGGCGATCGCACCACCGTGAACGTTTTGTTTTTCCCTCGCTAACCCCAGATCCATCTCAAAAAGCAGATTATTTAAGGCAAAAGCTTCGTTATTTTCCACTAAATCGAAATCTTCGATCGTTTTATCTAGAGATGCCAGTAATTTTTTCACCGCGAGGACGGGGAATTCTGGGAAGCGATCGGTTTTTCCAGCACCCACAGCGCCGCCAAGGATTTTGGCAATTGGTTTTAAACCGTACTGATCCACAGCTTTTTGACTGGCTAAAAGGATAGCGGCAGCCCCATCGGAAATCTGACTACTATTGCCTGCGGTTAAAACTCCCGACGGATTAAAAGCCGGCCGCAGTTTTCCTAAACCTTCCGGGGTACTATCGGAACGAATACCCTCATCTTGAGCGATAATTGTGGAACCTTTCTTAGATTTAAGCTCAATTGGCACGATTTCACCATTAAACCAGCCTTTTTCTGTGGCTGTGGCCGCTCTTTGGTGGGATAAGGCGGCAATTTCGTCTAATGCTTGCCGAGAAACCCCGCGATCGAGACAGAGGCGATCGACTTGGGAACCCATGCCCTCGGCCGTGGTAGCATCGGTTAAGCCATCGTGCAGTAATAGGTCGGTTAATTGTTCTGGCGCACCCATGAGGAATTTATAACCCCACCGGGCCCGATGGGAGAGAAAAAAGCCGGTTTGGGACATGGATTCGATGCCACCGGCGAGGATGAGATCCGCTTCTCCAGCGCGAATTGAGGTGGCAGCGTTACTAACGGCAATCATTCCCGAAGAACAAACCATATCTACCCGATATCCGTCCACGCTTACGGGAATTCCCGCTTTAATCGCCGCTTGCCGGGGAATTAACTGACCATGACCCGATCCCAAAACATTGCCGAAAATGTACAAATCTAGGGCTTCTGGAGGCAAATTAGCGATTTCTAGGGCGGATTTCATCACTGTTGCCCCTAAATCGGCCGGGGATAATCCCATTAATCCCCCACCAAAACGACCAATTGGAGTCCGGACAGCGGCCACGATATAAACTTCTTGCATAGACTTCTCTCTATTGGGAAGCGAAGATACTAGATAGAATTTGCTTAAGAATATCGAGTCCGAAAAGATCAAAATCCCAATTTACTGTCATTGGTTAAAAGTTCCTGGCCTCGATGCCTTGAGTTTTTGTCTATCTACCCTCGATCTTGCAACAGAATTTCTGTGTCAGAACATATATTCATTAGAATTTAACTTTTCCGGCAGCAATCCCCTTTTTTTATGGATTTAGTCAAGCGCCTAGTTTTTATCGGTGGTGGCCATAGTCATGCGATCGCCCTTCGTCTTTGGGGGCAATCACCCCTCAAAAACGTTCAATTAACTTTAATTAGCGATGTCACCCATACCCCCTATTCGGGAATGTTACCCGGCCACATCGCTGGTTTTTATGATTTTGCCGAGACTCATATCGATTTACCTTCTCTAGCTAGGTATTCTCAAGCGCAATTCTGTTTAGCTAAAGCCGCTAACATAGATATAAAAAAATGTCAAGTAATTTGTAATGATTCTTCACCGATTCCCTTTGATTATCTCTCGATCGATATCGGCAGCATCCCGGCAGTGGATAATGTTATCGGTGCTAAAGAATACGCTATTCCCGCCAAACCCGTGCCGATTTTTCGGGAAGGATGGCAAGAAATCCTGAAAAAAGCGGTTAGTAACCCCAATAATACTCTAAATATCGTCATTGTTGGTGGTGGCGCGGGCGGGGTCGAATTAGCTTTAAATATGCAGTCCCGTTTGGCCAAAATTCTCAACTCTAGCGGTAATTTGAATTTGTCTCTAATTCATCGAGGAAAAAAACTACTACCGAACCATAATAATTGGGTCGGTCAACGTTTGGAGAATATTTTTAAACAAAGGGGAATTAGATTATATTTATCAACGGATGTGACGGCAGTGCAAGCAGATCGGATTATCTGTTCATCGGGGTTAGTTTTGCCCATGGATTATACAATTTGGGTAACGACTGCCTCGGCCCCTAGTTGGATTAAAGCGTCAGGATTACTGACAGATGAAAAAGGGTTTATTTTAGTGAATAATTATCTGCAATCTCTTTCCCATCCCCATATTTTTGCCGTGGGAGATATTGCCACGATTCCAGATTATCCCCGTCCGAAAGCGGGAGTTTTTGCCGTCCGACAGGGAAAACCCCTATTCGATAATTTAGTCAGAATTCTGCAAAATCAGCCACTAAAACCCTATTTTCCCCAGAAAAATTATCTGAGTTTAATCGGGACAGGAGACCAACAAGCGATCGCATCTTGGGGCGGTTTCGGGTGGCAATCACCGTTATTATGGTTATGGAAAGATCGGATCGATCGAGCTTTTATGAAACAGTTTAAGCTGTAATCAATAAGTAGGTAGGTGTTAAAAATTATCAGACACCCCCCTTGTCAAGGGGGGATTAAGGGGGGATCAGAGGCAAAATTGCTGATTATCGTCCAATAGCACCGAGTTACTGTCAAGGTCGTTGGGAGTAAAATCTGATTTGGGAATCCCACAACCTGATAAAGTAAAAATCGTCCCGATAGCTTGACTGGTTATCGGGAGAGAACGTCAATAGTTTGTTAAATAGTACATATAAACCAATGCCACGTCTTCGCTCGATTATTTCCCTAGTTTTAGTCCTAGTTACTACGCTGCTGGTTAGTTGCAGTGGTCCCCAAGCAACTATCCCCACCGTCTATAGTCCGCAAAAAATCGAACAGTTACAGGTTTACATCCAACCCATAGAAGGATTTCGCGAAAAAATGAGCGTTTTGCAAGACCTCATCGCTGACAAAAATTGGGTAGATACTCGCACCTATATCCACGGTCCTTTGGGGCAATTGCGTCAGGAAATGGTAGGATTATCGCGTAATTTACTGCCCAAAGACCAAGAAAAAGCCAAGCAGTTAGCGAAAAATCTTTTCGTTCACTTTGAACGTATCGATGCGGCAGCCAAAGAAAAAGATGCTAGTCTCGCTGCTAATCAATTCCAAGAAGCATTAAAAGACTTCGATGCTTTCTTAAATATTGTTCCTAGTTAGTTTGTATTAGTGATCACTGATCAATTATCAGTGATCACTGACCAGGCCGCAGCTAAAAAACCGATAAAGGCTATTTTGGTTTAGTTTGGACGCTAATAGGGCCATTAACCATGGTTTGACAGGCTAAACGATAATTTTCGGGTTTTTTCTTCAGACAGCGCTGTTCAAAGTCGGTTTTAGCCGAGAGATTTTCCATCCCCTCGACAATTGCCACTATACAAGTACCACACTGACCGTAACCGCCACAATTCATCAATTTACCGCCAAAAGTGTAGATATCAACGCCATTCTGGATTGCTTTCTCTCGTAAATTCGCTCCATCTGCCGCTACCACGATCTTATTCTCTTTGACGAAGTTGATGTTACCCATGACTGTGTTACCCTAAATTTTTGCAAATTAATATTAAAAAATATTAAATTTTTTTGATTGTAACATTTTTGGCTCGCTCTTCTAAATATTCGGCGATGCCAATAGCGATCGCTTTTTTGCCGATAAATTTCCTCAATGCCGCTTTTGTGACCAAATAAGCCACCTGTTCCCCTTGATCGCCCTTTTCCTCACCCCTATTAGCAATGACAGCCTGATAGCCCTTTTCTAGGCGTTTACGGGCGATTTCCAGCAACTCCTCCTGACTAACTCCCTCCTGATACTTGAAAGTCACCATCTCTAAATCGGGAAAATTTTCTCTCACCTTGTCAATCACTTTTTCCGTCGGCACAAAATTAAGATTTAACTGCCCTCCACTGGGAATCTTACCATAAAAAGGGTTTTCTAAGCGATAATCGGCCACTGCCGCCGAGAAAATGCCAAATTTATAATCTTTACTCTCTAATTCTCCCATCACCTTCCCTAGATACTCGTCATAAGTTTCAATAATTTCATGGGGTAAATAAGCGGGGGGTGTATAGCTGCCGCGTCCGTGGATTAACTGCACCTTGGCCCCGCGCAGGTATAATTCTTCTGCAATAGCGGCCCCTAATTGTCCAGTAAAACGATTGGTTAAACGACGGATATTATCGATAATCACGGGTGTGGGTCCACCAGTGACTAAAATCGGCATATTTTTCAGGACAGAATTACTGAGAATCCCACAGGCTGCCACGGTAATCTCTTTTTCCCCGGGGAGATTGTGTTTACCGTAATCATCCCGGGGTGGCATAATCTGAACTCCCCAGCGATCGAGAGTTTGCAAAGATTCGCTCAGAATAGCATTATGTAAACTGCCGTGCATGGTGGGGACAAGCAGAATTTTAGTTTTTCCCTTTTCCTGTCGTCCCAAGGCCGAGGCCAAGCATGAAGTGATCACTCCGTCAGCGATTCCGTAACGAAACTTATTAATCGTGTTATAGGTAGCGGGAGCGACTAAATAAAGATCAAAGGGAGATTGATCGCTTAAATGTTCTGCTTTTGCCGTTAATTGGCTAATTACGGGATTAACCGTACTCCATTCCAAAGCTTCCTTAGTGACGTATCTTAAAGCTTCTTCCGAGACAAAAGCCACGACTGTGGCCCCGAATTTCCGCAAAGATCGGGCAATTAGCGGCGCTTTCATGGCCGCAATCCCTCCCGTTACCAGTAAAGCAATCCGTTTACCCCAGAGATGATGATTTTCTAAGGGTACTTCGCGATCGCCTAAGGGCGAATCCGTGGGAGAGGAGAAATTCCAAGTCATAAATTTGGGGAAATGGGGAAATGGGGGAATGGGGGAATGGGGAAATGGGGGAATGGGGGAATTCAACTAAAAAACCCCAAAACCCCAAAACCCTAAAATCTCAATACCCAACACCTTCTAACTGATAACTGATCACTGATAACTGATTCGGTTATCCCTATTCGGGATTTGTCTATCTCTGAGCGAGAAACTGGTTATGCTAGTAAATAAAGGGTTGCTTCGGTGTTCTTATGATTGACAAAATTTTAACTAAAGTTCGATCGCTTGCCAAGCCATTATTGGTTCTAGGATTAGTGACAACGCTGATTTTAGGCAATATTCCCAGTGCTTTAGCGGCATCGGGGGGTAGAATGGGGGGCGGTAGTTTTCGCGCCCCTAGTCGCAGTATTAGCCCTTCTAGAGGTGGTGGTTACAGTTCCCCGGGTTACGGTGGAGGTATTGGTTTTCCCTTCCTTTTACCCTTCTTTTGGGGTGGTGGTGGCGGTGGCTTAATTTCTCTGTTAATCTTTTTTGCTATTGCCAATTTCCTCGTTAATGCTTTCCGTAATGGTGGAGGCAGTGATGAGAATGGTATGACGATAGAATCCGGTTATGAAACCGTCTCCGTGGCTAAAGTACAGGTGGGTTTGTTGGCTAATGCCCGTTATCTGCAAAAAGAATTAAATCAAATCGCCCTAACTGTCGATACTAGCACCTCCGAGGGACGAGTCGAAGTCTTACAAGAATCGGCCCTCGCCCTGTTACGTCATCCGGAATACTGGGTTTATGGTAACGTCGATTGCCAACAAACCAGCCTTAGCAGTGCAGAAGCGAAGTTTAATCAGTGGTCCCTCAACGAACGCGGTAAACTAACGGCGGAAACCTTAACTAATTACAATAATCAATTGCGTCAAGGTTCTAGAGAAAATATTTTACCCGAATCGGCCGGAGAATTAGCTAAAACCGCACCGGAAGGCTATATTTTGGTGACTATTTTGGCTGGCATTGTCGGTAAATTTTCCCTACCCAAAATTAATGATTCCCAAGACTTGAAACAGGCCCTGCAACAAATTGGTAGTATGGGAGGCGATCGACTTTTAGCAGTAGAAGTGATTTGGACTCCCCAAAGCGAGGGTGATATTCTCAGTCAAGATGACATTCTCGCCAATTATCCCGATCTGAAATTAGTGTAATTTGTCGGGGAATAACTCCAGATATTAGCTAAAATCTCCCTTTTACGGGGAGATTTTTTGATTAGGGTTTGCGGCAAAAAGTCAATTGGCTGGTGATGGGGTGAGTTTCGTAGGTTAGTCCCTCGGAACGAAACCTAACAACTCCACCGATTATGCCTAAATCCTGATAACTTGGGAGTTAATCATACTATTAAAAACGGATTTGGTATAAGACCAGTATTTTACCTTCTATTTCATGACTCGGATTCTTTCTCTATCGATCCAACCGTGTATTAGACATCTCCAAAATTCAGGCCAGATTGAGGTTAATTTCTGGAAATGTCTATTGTACTGCAAGGGAATCAGGAGCCGCCCAAGATCCATTGGTTCGCCACCTCGGTTTCCCCCCAAGGGAACTGCCTGACTTCAGCCGAGACAAAGTGGGAAGCCAGACTTTCGATCAGTTTAACCAGAGTGGAATCAGTCACCACTGCAACTTTACTGACGTACTTGTGATGGTCGCGTATCAGCCGGAAATGAGCAACCAAGGCGCCAAAACTCTCCCAACCGGTGAAAGTAGGTACTTCGATGATTACGCCAGCAAGGCCCCCAGTGGCTTCAATGTGGGGATCCACTGCCTCCGCAATCTTGACAAAATCTTCCGCCGCCAGTGCAGATGTAGGTCGCATATAGAGAATGCTATGCGCGGCATCTAAATTATAATCTATCATAGTTTGCCTCTCCCAAATGGTCGAAGTCTAACTATATACTATCACAAATAATGGGACCAAGATTGAGGCAAAATTAACAAGCGATCGCAGAAAATAACCACAAAGACACAAAGACACAAAGACACAAAGATTAGGTTGGTTAATTCTTCTTGCCATCTAATCAGAATTGGGTCGGTTACGCATTGCTAACCCCTACCTACTGGACCAATTGATTGGGGAGATGAAGTTAAATAAAGTTACCTGCCACCAGATTATTACTATTAACCAATCCCAAAAGAACCGAGGAAGCGTTGCTTGAAAAAGCAGCCCCAGTACCTTGAATAATCAGTGTATCTGAGCCAACACCATCGGCGCTGATGGTGAAGACATTACCACTAAAAGTACCAGAAAGGTAGTAGTTTGTACCGGAAGCTAGACTAGAACTTGAAACCCCAATCGCGGATATTGCAGAACTCGAAGAATCCAGATCAAGTTGATCTCCTAGGGTACCGGCGGTAAAGTCGGAAATAACATCCAATCCGTTACCGAAAACAATAGTGTCACCAGAGGTAAATGTAGCTGGGTTACTAAAAGTACCTCCTGTTGAGGCTACACTGTCAAGGGTTCCTTGAACAAATGTGTCTTGTCCGAATGAACCAGACAGACTATCAGCATCGACACCTCCCACTATCCGATCACTATTATTTGCCCCCAAGAGCGTATCATTACCGATTCCACCGAATAAGGTATCATTACCACCAGACCCATCGAGAGCATCATTGCCCACACCGCCATCGAGAAGATCATTGTCCCCACCCCCATTCAGGGTATCGTTACCATCTCCACCGAATAGGGTATCTTGACCCAAACCCCCATTAAGACTATCATCGCCCCCACCGCCATCAATACTATCATTCCCAGTAAATCCTAGAAGTACATCGATACTGGCTCCACCTAATAAGGTATCGTTACCAGATTCCCCATCAGCATTATTAATACCATCACCCGGATTAATAAAATCATTTCCTGCGCCGGCCAGAATCGTATCAATACCGCTGCCACCTAATAAAGTATCGTTACCATCGCTTCCGTCAAAAATATTATCACCATCACCCGCGTCAATAGAATCATTTCCCGTACCGCCTGCGATCGAATCATTACCGTTTCCACCTAATAAGGTATCATCGCCCTCGTCTCCACCAAAAATATTATCACCATCACCCGCATCAATATAATCATTCCCTCCTATGCCCCAAAGGGAATCGTTACCATCTCCGCCTAAGATAGTGTCATTACCATTAAGACCTTGCAAAAGATCGTCGAAGGCAGTACCGATCAGCTTGTAGTTGTCCGTATCGGTCAGGGCCGGTTCGTTGAGGCCGGCAAATACATTATTAGATGCGGCCTTGGTAAATGATGAACTTGACGGGATTGCCAGGATATGAGTAGCAGGTCCGGTAACAAAGGGAGAAATGATAAAGGTATCTGTGTTGGCAGCAAGATCATAGGTATTGATAAAACTAGAGCCATAGCCCCTAATAGTCCCAGTTGAATCAGTACCATCGCCATTCCGCAGTCGCCAAGCGGTTCCGGTGATATTATATCCCGCATTATTCGTGGGGGTTACTCGTCCTACAGAAGTGAGATTTTTTCCGGTTGCCAGGGTGGGAGTTGATAAGGTGATGTGTTGGGGTGTACTGTTTAACCCGTTGTCGTTGATTAGATACAGTAGTGCCAGTCTCGCACCAAAACCTTGACCAACAATATCCTCCATATTCATTCTTACGCCACCGGTGGCTGTTGGAGATGTTAGGGTTTTCGCAGAAAATGTATAAGTAGCCATGATCTAATTACCTCGTAAAGTACGTTTATTGGCAGATTATCGGTCAGTTACAAAATGGTTAAGCATTTTACCCAAGTGGGCTTGTTAAAACCCAGACCAAAACTAACTTTTAGAACTGGTAAAAGTTGGCATTCATACCTTGATTCAGCAAGGCTGGATGGTGGGGTTAGCGACAGCGTAACCCCCCCTAATAGACCAATTGATTGAGGAGATGAAGTTAAATAAAGTTACCTGCCACCAGATTATTACTATTAACCAATCTCAAAAGAGCCGAGGAAGCGTTGCTTGAAAAAGCAGCCCCACTACCTTGAATAATCAGTGTATCTGAGCCAACACCATCGGCGCTGATGGTGAAGACATTGCCACTGTAGCTACCAGAAAGGTAGTAGTTTGTACCGGAAGCTAGACTAGAAGTTAAAACCCCAATCGCGGATATTGCAGAACTCGAAGAATCCAGATCAAGTTGATCTCCTAGGGTACCGGCGGTAAAGTCGGAAATAACATCCAATCCGTTACCGAAAACAATAGTCTCACCAGAGGTAAATGTAGGCAGGTTACTAAAAGTACCTCCTGTTGAGGCTACACTGTCAAGGGTTCCTTGAACAAATGTGTCTTGTCCGAATGAACCTGACAGACTATCAGCATCGACACCTCCCACTATCCGATCACTATTATTTGCCCCCAAGAGCGTATCATTACCGATTCCACCGAATAAGGTATCATTACCACCAGACCCATCGAGAGCATCATTGCCCACACCGCCATCGAGAAGATCATTGTCCCCACCCCCATTCAGGGTATCGTCACCATCTCCACCGAATAGGGTATCTTGACCCAAACCCCCATTAAGATCATCATTGCCGAAACCACCATCAATACTATCATTTCCATCAGAACCTGATAGTATATCAGTACCAGTTCCACCTAATAAGGTATCATTGCCAGATTCTCCATTAGCAATATTATATACACCATCACCCGTATTAATAGAATCATTTCCCGTACCGCCTAGAATCGTATCAATGCCGCCGCCACCTAATAAGGTATCGTCACCCTCGTCTCCACCAAAAGCATCATTACCATCACCCGCGTCAATATAATCATTTCCCTTATAGCCCCGAGAGGAATCGTTACCATCCCCGCATAAGATAGTGTCATCACCATCATGACCTGTCAAAAGATCGTCGAAGGCAGTACCGATCAGCTTGTAGTTGTCCGTACTGGTCACGGCCGGTTCGTTGAAGCTGGCAAATACATTATTAGATGCAGCCTTGGTAAATGATGAACTTGAGGGTATTGTCAGGATATGAGTAGCAGCTCCAGTAACAAAGGGAGAGATGATAAAGGTATCTGTGTTGGCAGCAAGGTCGTAGGTATTGGTAAAACCAGAGCCATAACCCCTAATAGTCCCAGTTGAATCAGTACCATCGCCATTCCGCAGTCGCCAAGCGGTTCCGGTGATATTATATCCCGCATTATTCGTGGGGGTTACTCGTCCTACAGAAGAGAGATTTTTCCCAGTTACCAGGGTGGGAGTTGATAAGGTGATGTGTTGGGGTGTACTGTTTAACCCATTGTAGTTGATTAGATACAGTAGTCCCAGTCTCGCACCAAAACCTTGGCCAACGATATCTTCTATAATTATTCTTACGCCACCAGTGGCTGTTGGAGATGTTAGGGTTTTCGCGGAAAATGTATAAGTAGCCATGATCTAATTACCTCGTAAAGTACGTTTATTGGCAGATTATCGGTCAGTTACAAAATGGTTAAGCATTTTACCCAAGTGGGCTTGTTAAAACCCAGACCAAAACTAACTTTTGGAACTGGGAAAAGTTGGCATTCATACCTTTATTTAGCAACGCCTTTTGATTATAACAAATACTGGAGAGGAAAGATAGCTTATAGTTCAAAGTTTTAGTAATCGAGCAAGCTATTTGATTTCTAACAATCTTTCTGCTACATTAACTGAACTATTAATCATTTAGGTTTACTGGCGAAATTGCCGAAAAATAATTATCAGAGTTTATCTTTATTTGATTGGTAATTTTAATCGGTGGGGAAAGGGCGATACTTAAGGGTTAATTCTCGCACCGATTCCCCTAGATTTAATCTCAATCCCCTAGACAAATACCCAAACCCCTGGCGGTTTTGACTAAAGTTTCTTCGGGATCGACGACGCGATAGGTTTTAATCGCCTCCTCAATGGGAACACTGACCACTTGCCGATTTTGCCAGGCCACCATGCGATCGAATTCTCCCCGAGCGATCAGATCCACGGCCGCTACGCCAAAAGCCGCCCCCAGTAAGCGATCCATCGGAGAAGGAATGCCCCCCCTTTGAATGTGGCCTAGGAAAGTCACTCTCGTTTCGGCCCCGGTTTCCCTGGCAATTTCTTCGGCTAAATAGCGACCGATACCCCCGAGACGATCCTCTCCTAGGGCTTCCTTTTGCACTAGGCGATTGCCAGTTTCGGTACGCACAGCCTCGGAGACAATAATCAGAGAAAACTGTTTATCCAGACGCTGCCGTTGCCGGATCTTCTCGCAGATCTTCTCTAATCGGTAGGGAATTTCGGGAATGAGAATGATATGGGCCCCCCCCGCAATACCGGCAGCCAGGGCGATATGGCCGGCATCTCTACCCATAACTTCTAGAATCATCACCCGGTTATGACTAGCGGCGGTAAAATGGAGGCGATCGAGGGCTTCTGTGGCGATATTAGTAGCTGTATCGAAGCCGATGGACACTTCTGTGGCTCCCACATCATTATCGATGGTTTTGGGGATACCGATCAGATTAATGCCTCCCTGTTGGGCAATACGGCGCAAAATCGCCAGACTACCATCGCCACCGATGCCGATCAGGGCATCCAGTCCCAGACTATGATAGCCGTCAATGATGTCCTGAGAGCGATCGATCAGGGTTCCATCGGGCATCGGGAAAGCGAAGGGATCCCCCTTATTGGTAGTACCGAGAATTGTTCCTCCCATCACCAACAGGCGATCAACTCCTTCAATATCAAAGATCGTGGTTTTGGGGGGACGGTTAACTAATCCGTTCGTTGCTTCTCGAATACCCACCACTTCCCAACCATAATTGCCACTGGCATGGTGGACAACGGCACGAATGGCGGCATTTAAACCCGCACAGTCGCCACCACTGGTGAGCAGTCCAATTCGTTTTTTTTCACCCATAGGTTTTTGTCAGGAGATTAACAAGTCTATATTTAGAGAAAAGTTGCGGATAATGCCTGAAAATTAAGAAAGTTTCTAGATCGTCCCTGACAGCTAGGGGAAAAAACCGAAAAGTTTCCCCCCATCCCCTCAGTAATCGATCACGAGCAGGGTATGCAGGGCAAAACGGATTCCCATTATACTAGAAAGTATATAGCAATATTAGGGCATTTGTCAACCCTAATATACAAGAAATTTTCTGATAACTGATAGCCAATCAATTTAACTATTTACTGCTTGCTGAAGACGGGATAGATCCCAACCTTTTTGATTGAGAAGTAGCCAAGACTGCATTAAATCTGGACCGTGTAACTCCCCCATCAAAGCGGCCCGCAGAGACTTCATCACTAGACCTTTTTTAACCCGATGGGCTTTAGTTGTGGTCTCCACAATTCCCTTAGCAACTTCTCCGGTCAAATCGGGAGTAATAGCGGCGAGAATATCCTTGATAATATCCTTAACTCCTTCTAATTGTAATTGACTTAAAGCCTCCTGATTATAATTAGCCAGAGGGGTTAAAAGTAAACGACTTTCGGCGACAGCATCGCTTAAACGAGTTAAACTCGGACCGATGAGAGTAGCCAAACCGATCAACCAAGCTCGATCGGTTTCAGCATCAAAATTATACCCTGCTTCTTGCCAGTAAGGGAGAAGTAAAGGCACTAATTCTTCACCGGTTAAACGATGGAGATATTGACTATTAATCCAATCCAGTTTAGTCCAGTCAAATTTTGCCCCCGCTTTATTTACCCGTTCTAAACTAAACACTTCTGCGGCCGTTTCAAGGGTAAAAATTTCTTCAGTGGAATCGGGGGGAGTCCAACCGAGGAGAGTCATGTAATTAACCAAAGCTTGCGGCAGAAAACCCAGTCTTCGGAAATCATCGATCGAAGTGACTCCATCCCGTTTAGATAACTTGCGACCCTCCTGATTTAAGATCAAAGGACTGTGGGCAAACTCTGGCACTTTTGCCCCCAAAGCTTCGTATAAAAGAATTTGTTTAGCCGTATTAGCGATGTGATCTTCCCCACGAATAACATGGGTAATTTCCATATCGATATCATCAACAACTACCGCTAAATTATAGAGAGGCTGACCGAAGTTTTCCTCCGCATTTTCCGAGGTACGAGCGATCACCATATCGCCACCTAAATCACTACCTTTCCAGATAACTTTTTCCCGGATTAAATCCTGCCAAATAATTTCTCGATCATCGTCAATAATAAAACGAATTACTGCTTTTCTCCCCCCTTGCTCGAATTGAGCTTGTTGTTCGGGGGTGAGATAACGATGACGATTATCGTAACGGGGGGCAAGATTGCGGGCTTTTTGTTCTTCCCGCATTTTTTCCAATTCTTCCGGGGTACAATAACAACGATAGGCTAAACCTCGATCGAGCAGGGTTTGAATGGCTTGACGATAATAATTAAGGCGTTGAGTTTGAAAAAAAGGACCTTCATCCCAATTCAGTCCTAACCATTGTAGGCCCGCTTGAATATTTTCCGTATATTCTGGTCGAGAACGTTCTAAATCTGTATCTTCCACGCGCAAGATAAATTTCCCCCGGTGATGATGGGCAAAAAGCCAGTTAAACACGGCTGTGCGTGCGGTTCCAATGTGTAAATTTCCCGTGGGACTGGGGGCAATACGAACTCTAACTGTCACGATTTAACTCCTAGGTTTTTTGCGGCAACGATTTATGTTTTTAAAGGTGTTGATTACCCTATCTGCTATACTTATATGGTAGCTGTTTTGAGTAAGTAGGTCAAGACCTTTAAAGGAAAAAAGATTACAGATGCTTATGACCACAAAAGAAGAGCAATCGTTGGCGGAATAAGCCGCTCTTATGGCAATTAACCATATCGGAAATTAACTGATAAATGATGACTGATAACTACTCTAGCAACCAATAACACTTAATGATCTTACTTCAATTTAGCACCTCTCATTACTGTCGCAAAGCGCGTTTAGCTCTAGGTTATAAGGGGATTGATTACCAAGTAGAAAATCTCACCCCCGGACTACATATTCTTAAACTCAGTCCCCTAACCAAAGGGTTAACCACTGTCCCCGTTTTAATGGCAGCGGATGAGATTATTGCCGATTCTACTGCCATTTTCAGATATTTAGAAAAGGTGGTTCCTTTCCCCTCTTTTATTCCCGCTGGGGAAAAGGAGAAAAATCAAGCTTGGTTACTAGAGGATTGGTTAGATGAAAGTATTGGAGTAGCGACTAGATTTGTCTATTATGATTATCGCGCTGGAGAGGGAAAAGCGATCGATCCTTCCCTGAGTAGTCAAATAATTATTAATATCGTGCGACAACAATATAAAATCACCCCAGCCAGGGTAAAACTAGCGGAGGAGCGCCTAGAAAATGCCCTCAAAATTCTAGAATATTGGCAAAATCAGCCCTATTTGGTGGCGGATAAATTAAGTGTAGCAGATATTGCCGCCACTGCCCTCCTCAGTCCTCTGGCTCTAATTCCCAGTTATCGTCAAAAATATCCCTGGTTGTTTGCTAGAATCGGGGAAATTCATCAACAGTGTCGAGAAAAATTGCCACCGGGTTTAAATTAAATGCAGCGAACGACCAAAATTATCATCCTCATCTCGATCGGTTTATTATCGCCCCTAAAAGCCCTCGCTTTGCCCGCTCCTGAAGATATTCCCGAAGAAGTTTTACGAGCAGAAATTATCACTTCGGCTCGCTCACCCCTGGATAATCAACCCCTAACTGCGGCAGAATATGCTTTACTGGAAGAACAATTAGCCACCAGCATTTATCCTCCCCAAATTAATCCCAAGATTCGACAATTAATTGCCCTGAGAAGATTACAAAAACTTCTCCAGATATTCATACCTTTCTATCGTTAATATCAAAATAGCCGATCTCCTTTGGCAAGAGTGCATCTGCTAACCGAAAAATTAGAGGGGATTAGAGCAAGGCGATCGCTTTTATCACCAGCAGACAAAAATCCCGTGTTATGATTAATGAAAAAATCATAAAGTTTTGTAACAACCCTTGACTGCTATCCTCCGCCCCCAAGAAAAGCCCCCGCTTAATCGTCCTTGGTACTCCCTGTCCCCTCTCTGGCAAGGAGACGAAACCGATGTTAAACAAGGTTTACCCCATAGCCAACTCGCACCCCCGTGGCAGATTTTAATTCTCGGCGATGGTTCTCCCACCCGTCATTTACAACTTTTAACCGGTGAAAAAACAGAGGTGGATGTGATCGATATGTCCCCCATCGGCGACGATGAGGATGGCGCACCGATGAAAATTAGCCTGATTCCGGGGCCGAGATTGCGTCGTCAAGTCTGGTTACGCACAGCTAGTGGTCAAAGGTTAGCCTATGCCGCCTCTTGGTGGTCTGCCAATCAAGTGGACGAATATCTAGAAAATCGTTCCCTACCGATTTGGGAAAGTCTCTCGCGGCTGCACACGGAATTGTATCGCGATGTGCAGGGACTTTATTACGGTCATTCCCCGGAATTAGAAATAGCTTTTGGGGAAAAAGGAGGATTTTGGGGTCGTCATTACCTATTTTGGCACGCTCGCCAACCCCTTACCCTGATTTACGAGGTTTTTTCTCCCTATCTCCGTAAATACCTCGGCGAAATGAGAATTGATCAATTAGGATAACTGCCGTAGATATTTCTATGTAGTTCAATTAGTTAATCTTTGGAGAGAATTAAATGATTTTTCTCCGTTAATTTGGCCATCCAACCCGGTTCGACCACAATCGTGCTAATTTTTTCGATAATAATTGCAGGTCCTGCCAGACAATCAAAAGGTTCCAGATCTGAACGCTGATAAATTGGCGTTTCCCGCCATTTATTAGCCATAAAAACCGCTACTCGATCGAGGATATGAGGTAATTCTCCCATCGGACGGGTGCGGGTTAAAATTGCTTCTTGGGGACTGTCCATAGTCTGGATTAATTCCACGGCAATCGACTCAACAATTAAAGCTTTTTGTTCTTGTTTAAACCCATAACGTCTTTGATGTTCCCGTTCAAAATCCTGACGCATTTGATCGCTAAAATTAACCGCTAAAGTGGCATCACTGCCCTGATATTTTAAACTGACTTGCTGCCGCACCCGATTATAACCCGCTAATTCCCGACCCGCTAAAACTTCTAATTCGTTCATTTCCGTGAGTAACTGCCCGATTAAATCGGCATTTAAGGGCTGTTCGATCGCTTTTTCCTTAATTACCCTCAAATCGGCCAAACCCATGCCGTAGGCACTTAAAACCCCGGCGTAGGGATGGAGAAAAATACTTTTCATTCCCAGAGTATCGGCAATTAAACAGGCCACTTGACCCCCGGCACCGCCAAAGGTACAAAGAGTATAATCACTGAGATCATAACCCTTTTGTAGAGAGATTTTTTTAATCGCATTAGCCATATTTTCCACGGCAATTTGAATAAACCCCGCAGCCAACATTTCAGGACTATTATTACCCCCCATTGTTGCCGCCAATTCTTGAAACTTTGTCAGCACAATCTCTCTATCTAGGTGTAAATTTCCCTCTTGTCCAAAAATAGCGGGAAAATAGGCGGCTTGAATTTTTCCTAACAAAACATTAGCATCGGTAATTGTTAAGGGTCCACCCCGTCGATAACAGGCAGGTCCCGGATTAGCTCCGGCACTTTCTGGCCCAACCCGAAAACGATAACCATCATAGACTAAAATTGAACCCCCACCAGCGGCCACGGTGTGAATACTTAACATCGGCGCTCGCATTCTTACGCCGGCAATTTCGTTATCTGTTTGCCGCTCGTATTCCCCTTGAAAATGAGAAACATCGGTGCTAGTTCCTCCCATATCAAAACTGATAATTTTGCTAAATCCCGCCCTTAAACTGGTTTGTACTGCCCCAACTATTCCCCCCGCAGGACCGGATAAAATGCTATCTTTGCCCTGAAATTTATCGGCAGTGACTAAACCGCCATCGGATTTCATAAATAGTAAGCTAGTTTTCGGTAATTGCTGGCTAATACTATCAACATAGCGGCGTAAAATTGGCGATAGATAGGCAGAAACTACCGTGGTATCTCCCCGGGATACCAGTTTCATTAAAGGACTGACTTGGTGGGAAATGGCTAGATGAGTAAAGCCGATTTCTTCGGCAATAGCTGCCACTTGTTTTTCGTGGTCGGGATAACGATAACTGTGCATAAAAACAATCGCACAACTTCGGATACCCGCTTGATAAACTGGTATTAAATCGGCTTTAACTTGGGCAGGATTAACGGCGATTAATTCTTGTCCTTGACTATCGTAGCGTTCGGCCACTTCGATAACTTGTTCGTATAATAAAGAAGGAAGAATAATTTGACGGGCAAAAATATCGGGGCGATTTTGATAGCCAATTCTCAAGGCATCTTTAAACCCTTTGGTGATTAACAAAACCGTGCGCTCTCCTTTTCTTTCTAACAGCGCATTGGTGGCTACCGTTGTTCCCATTTTGATCACTTCGATGTTATCTAGGGAACCGCTAATATCTTTCATCCCTTGAATGACTGCATCTGGGTATTTTTCGGGATTTTCCGAGAGCAGTTTATAGAGAACAATCCACTGTTGATCGGCAAGGGGAACAATCAGAAATCTAGCGGCATCTCTAGCTAGTCGTTCAATAATTTCTGGTTGATCGATTATCGCCACGATATCGGTAAAAGTTCCCCCTCGATCGATAAAAAATTTTAACATAATCCCTTCTAGGTCTCAGAATCAATTAACAATTGCGCCTAATCCTTTTAAGATAAACTAGATTGATCTATCTGAGTAAGCAAAATGTCCACAGGAATCGCTATCTTAGGGGTAGGACGTTGGGGAGTGCATTACGTCCGTCATTTTTCTCAACATCCCTCAGCACAAGTGGTGGCAATCGTTGATCCTTCCCCTGAAAAACTCCGTCTCTGTCGCGATCAATTTAATCTCGATACTAATAAAGTTATTTTAGCCAATGACTGGGAATCTATTCGCAATCACCCCGAAATCTCGGCCGTAGTAGTCGTTACTCCTGCCATTAGCCATTATCCCCTGATTAAAGATGCTCTTAATTTAGGTTATCACGTCCTCGCCGAAAAACCCTTAACCCTCAATCCCCAAGAATGTGGCGAATTAACGGAATTAGCGGCGAAAAAACAGCGTATTTTATTAGTTGATCATACCTATCTTTTTCATCCCGCCGTTATCACTGGACAAAAAGTCCTGCAATCTGGGGGTATCGGTAAACCTCTTTATGGTTATGCCACTCGTACCCACTTAGGTCCGGTCCGTCAGGATGTGTCCGCTTTGTGGGATCTAGCTATTCACGATATCTCGATTTTTAATCATTGGTTGAATAGTACACCAGTATCGGTACAGGCGAGGGGAACCTTCTGGCTACAACCTAATCTAGCCGATTTAGTCTGGTTAACCCTGATCTATGGCGATGGTTTTCAAGCGACTATTCACCTTTGTTGGTTGAATCCCGATAAACAGCGACGTTTAGGGATAGTTGGCAGCGAAGGGACTTTAATTTTTAATGAATTAGACTCTCGATCGCCTTTAACCCGACAAAAAGGCCATTTTGAGCGTCAGGAAGCCTATTTTATTCCCCGGGGACAGGAGACGGAATCTATCCCTATTGCCGATGGTGAACCCCTAAAAGCATTATGCGAACATTTTTTAGAGTCGGTGGCTACGGGTGTCGATTCTCCTGTATCTTCGGGATCGGTAGGGACGGAATTAGTCAAAATCCTCCAGGCAGCAGAATTATCTCTAGCCAGAGGTGGAGAAATCCTGCACTTAGAATAGGGAAACATGGGGTTGATAAGCTGTTGACTATCTAAATTACTCGTTAAGACTGCACCGGGGTTGAGAGCAGGGAAACGAGCGATCGCTTTCCAGTTAGTAGATGTGTTCGGCAATGATGCCAGTGCCACGGTTGCGGTGAGGTGAAATTGAGAGACTTTCTCAGAAAGATGAAGTATAACCTGATTTGCCATTGACGAGGAGTTTGTACGGCGTTGGATTTATCTAATTTCTTTCACCCGATCGGTGCGTAGCGCGGTCGATCGCTAACGGCTGAATTCAACCGCTATTTTGGTCTATTTTCCAGCATCAGTCGCTTTTTGTTGGTCGGGTGCAATGATTTGTTAGATCTCAAATTCGATTACAGTAGCAATGGCGGCTACAATTTCCAGTATTGTAATTTCAGAAACGCTTCCTAATTTACGAATAAACCTTTGTAAATCCACCCCCCTTAGTTGAAGAGTATCAATTGCAGAAGCTTTATTCAATCCATTGATACTGTTAGGTTCAATTTTAACGTGCCAGAAATTTGCTGAAAAATATGTTTTCCAGTCTGTAATAGGAGCAATAAGCTTGATAGGAAGCTTTCCTACTGAATCGGAACTGATGACGACGGCAGGACGCAATTTTTTGATTTCTGCACCAACAGTAGGATCGAAGTTGACTAACCAAATTTCTCCACGTTTTGGCAGCTCAGGGTTAATACTCAATGATGTCACCTGCCATTAACTCCTGCCATTCAGAATCTTGTTGATAGTGAGAGAGCATTATATCGGCTTGACTTTTGAGAATATTCCTCCGTTCAGTCATTGGTAACTTCAGAAAAGCAAGACGCTGTTTTAAGGATGGAGAGATATCTTCGGTGCTAGAAGCATCAGAACTAACTTCTTCAACCAAAATAACTACCTCAACAGTTTGTCCTACAGTCAGATCTGGAGATTCAATTTCAATTCTATTTCCCGGTAGGACTTTTGCTGTCGTGTACAAAGTTGATTTAACCATTTTAAGCCTTCTCTTTAAGTATTGTTGTTAATATAGCTTATTAAGATCGGCGACCGCACTTTAACCCACAGTTTCAATCAATGTGCAGGGTGCGTTCCCCAAAAATCTATTAGTGGAGCAGCAGTAGCCATATTAGGGAACGCACCCTACAAGATTGCGTTCGGCATCGCACTGGCGGGAGCAAGCAATTAATTTCTAATTTTAAGCACTTGCATAGGAGTCAAACGTCTTTGCTCTGTCCTGTCAAAATCTTGATCAAAACTCACAATAGTAGCTTTTTCAAGCTCGGCAGCAACATATTGGTAAGCATCATCAAAATCCAAGCGAAAGAGATCTATTATTTCTACGACTCTCTTCATTTGGTTAGCAGGAATACTGACCAGTACAACACCAGCATCAATCAAAACGTCATCCACAAATTTGATAAAAACCTCTCGTTGATTCAGCCGATTGCAGATCACCCCGATAGAATGTAAAGTAAAATCAGTCATACACATATCAGACGGTGAGAGCGTATCAAGTAGCTCCGCAACAACCTCCGCCTGTGCTTGTCCTAATAAGCGTTCTAGCCAAATATTCGTATCCAGAAGAAACACTAGCCATTTCTCCATTCAACTGCAAGATGCTGTAACTCAATTGATGTGTAATCGGTTTTAAGCATCCCTGCCCAGTCTTGACGGAGTTTACGTTTTATAGGTTGGTTAGATTTACTTAAAAGTGACTCTACAAACGTTTGTACTTCAACCTTTAACTGGGGCGATAATTGTCTCACCAGTTCTTCTAGTGATTTTGCTGATGTACTCATGTATTTTACCAATTCAACTTTTTGTAGTAGTTGATAACTGCTCTTACCATCAGTCTAGCATAGGATTTGATGAGAAATAGCACTAATCTTGAAAACCCCTATAACCCAGTATCGCGCCCTAAAGCAAGCCCTCCAACCCCATCTAGGGGGGCTACCCAGTGCCTTCGACATCGCACTAGCTTTGGAGCATAACGATCGATTTCACCGACATTTTGGATCGTAGCGGAAAAATGTCAGGTACAACGATTTGTTATACCTTATCTTTCTTTGTCAGTTAAATCAATATATTCAGTTTGTATTCGTTTATTCTTTATTAGTATTCTAAAATACGGACATTTCCCATTTACTGATAAATCTTTATCATCATTCCCTTTCCTGAATTTAATTATTTCAAATTGGTCGGGATTAAATTTATGCAAAAATGTTATTGGCACACCCATATATCCCTTGTAATCTATTGGTATATCTTGTGTTTTATTAACATTAATTCCATCATAATTGTCATATTTTGGATATTGAACTTCGTTGCCAAAATATCTTTTTGTGAGTTCTATATCTTCGTGCCGCTTAAAATTATCTAAATTAGTAAGCCATAAACAATTGTTCGGTGAGATTACTCTATTACCAGAGTTATCTATTCGAGTTTCTGTTCCATATAGTTCATAGTGTTCAGGTACAATAAAACCTGAAATACCTCTACCAAGATTTATTCCTAACCACGCCTTGTTTTCTTTAATAAGTTTGAAAATTTCTTTATAGGTTATTGCATTAATATTTCCAATTATCAAAAACTTTTTATCGTATTTAACCAATTGAGCTACATACTCTCTGAATAATGAAAATGGGGGATTGGTAACAACAATATCGGACTGCTTTAATAGTTCAATGCTTTCCGAACTACGAAAATCACCATCTCCATTAAAGTAAACTAGGTCTGTTGAACTTGGTTTGTTTTTTTCGCCTTCTGTACCTGTATATTCAAAGAAAAACCCTTTTTCATCTTCTTCTGTATTAAATAAATTTTTTACTTGCTCTCTATAACAAGATGTTATTATTTTTTTAAGACCTAATTCATTAAAATTTGAGGTAAAATAATTAAAAAAGTTACTAATTCGGGGGTCATCGCAATTGCAATAAACCACTTGATTTTCAAAATGACTTTTATAATGCTGTAATTCGCTTTCTATATCTGAAAGCTGTGTATAAAACTCGTCACTTTTTGATTTTTTAGCTTTTTGTAATAATTCGTTTGTTGCATTTCTTGCCATTTTCAACCTATTTTGATTTAATAAATCTTTGTTTTAGTTATTTACTTTTGTTTATCTGATTAAATATCTCACTGCCTAATACTTTAAGAGAGGTTTTAGAAATTTCAAGCATAATATCAAACATTTTTTTGACATCCCATTTTTCGCCATTTTCTTGTGTGTATATAGAAGTTGCTTGAAGCATAATTGTTTTATCTTTATGCTTGACAAACTTATTTTTACACAAATTGGTATTAATGAGCATTCCATAATTTGCAGAAGTTAACCTATCTAATCTATTTAGCGTTCCTGAATTTTATTCAATCGTTACAACCCTTCCATCGGTTTTTTTAATTGAAATAGTTTCTGTTAAAAAATTTGAGCCTTCCAGAAATAATACATAGGTAAAATGAGATTCGGATAACATCAAATTAGCGATTTCAGATATGTTTTTATGGGATCTTTCTATCGCATTACCAGCAGCCATCAAATCTTGATCATTTTTTGCTCCTACAAGTTTTCCTGCTTTGATGTTTTCAATGTCTTTACCCTGATGTTTAGCTTCCGAAACTAAAACGATTCTCCAATTACCGTTATCATCTTTTACTTCTATTATTCCACCATCGGGTATAATACTTGAATTTGATACAAAAAGTGTTTGTCCTAATTCTGGGTCAATTTTCTTTAATGCTTCGTTTATTTCTTCTTTTTTTATGCTCTTTTTGTATTGAAAAGATAATTGAGGAAACTACTTTTCAAGCTGTTCAATTACAAAAAGTGAAATTTTTCCAACAGTTCTGTCGTGTGATTTTGCTTCATCTCCAAATATACCAACTACACCTTTAGACTCTTTATGTTGATTCGTTAATTTTTTTGATTGATTCTTTTTAGTCATATTGTGCCTTTTCTTTACTTAAATCTTCCACTTTCTGCTACAGATAATGTATGTATAACTAAAAATTATACGGAAAATTTCTGGATAACACTCCTCAGAGTAACGATATGGGTTAACTTTCGGCATATCACCCCATCTAGGAGCAATCGCTAGAAGTTTTCCCTATATCACGCCCAAAAGCCTGTTAGCCAGATTAGCATATTGCCAAAAACCTTGTTTAACTAAATTTCTGACAATTTAGGCTAATTCTAGCGACGATTATTTGATCTGACCGCACCCCTTGACAAAAATTTATCATTATTCGATTCGTTTAATTGTCGGGGGACTCTGTAAAGATTTTTTACTGGGAAATCCACACCCACCAACAAACTTTTTCCAGCAAATCCTAATTCAACCTTTTGCTCCTGTACTTTTAGCAGCACAGGAGCAAAGCTGAAAATAAAAATTAATAACCGTCTTCATCGGTGATAACTTCCACGGGAATCACTTCTTCTAACACTTTTTCCTGCATTTCTTGGCGACGAATTGGTATTTTGGTTTTTTCCAATTCTGGTAAAGCGACCAATTCCCGTTGTTTTTCCCGGACAGTATTGGGTAACAACATCGGTAAAGGTTCGGGAGTTTCTAACCAGTAGCTGGCCACCGGTAGAGTATGTTCTAAATCTTCCAATAAACGGGGAATAATCATCACCGCGTGCAGTTCACCGATTTTCTCCGCTTCCCGCATTCCCGCATCAATGGCCACGGCCACATTAGCGACGGAACCCCGGATAATGGCCGTACACAAACCATCCCCAATTGTTTCGTAGGAAGCTAACTGCACATCGGCGGATTTTAACATGGCATCAGCTGCCCCCACCATAGCAGGAAAACCGCGGGTTTCCAAGAGACCGATGGACATATTGCTCAGTTTGCTGAAACCCCGTTGACTTTGGGCAATTTCGGCTAAACGGCTACCAATTGGGAAAATTACCTCTAAATTGGGCATCGGTCGGGGAATAACCGATTTAGATACCAATTGTCCGAACTGTGCGGCGGTTTTTGCCCCTTCTTCCACTGCTAAACGCACATCGGCAATATTACCACGCACGATCGCCGTACAGTGACCACCGCCAATTTTTTCGTAACCCACGAGGGTAACTTCTGCCGATTTTAGCATCATATCCGCCGTCCCGACGATCGCCGGAAAGCTGAGGGTAGAGACTAAACCCAAGGCACTATCTTTGGGGTGACGCTTGGTTTTCATCGTCCTTTGACCGGGGTTAGTTGTGGACGAGGGGGGAATGCTTCCATTAACTCTTAATCTAGACATTGAAGATAAACTTGCCCTAACAGGTACGAAGGGGGTGATTGTCAGCTATCCTGTTACTATCTAGTCTATCCTGTTAACCTTAATTGCTATTGAAGATTTTTGAGGGATTAGATAAATTTTAGTTATTGTAGCTTGATCAAATTGTCTATGACAGAACAGCCTCGCAGTACAGATGATCGAATCAGCGAAACGGAAGCGACCGAATTAATGCGCTCGCTGCTTCATAAGGAAGGAAATTGGGTGAATTGGGGGCAAAAATGTCAAAAACTGCAAAAAGCTGGCTACGATTCCCAGTTAATCTTTGAACAAACCGGGTTTCAAAATGCCCAACAAAATTTAATTATTGTCGCTGCCCAAGTTTTTGAGAGTTTAATCAAAGCAGGAGCAGATGAAGATTTATTAAGTTACTACATCGGGCCGCGCAGTGATGTGCTATACGAATTACGGATTCTCAACCAAGAACAAAGATTGGGGGCAGCGAAATTAGCGGCAGAAAAAAGGATTGAGGTGGCTGAAGCACACGATATCGCCAAAGCTATCCAAGATTTTTCCCGTTTATCCCAGATTCCCAGTGAATTTACCCGTCATCCTGGAGATGCGATCGCTTACCAGTGTTGGAAACGGGGCAAACAAAAGCGAGATTTAGCCGAAAGAGCGAAATTAATCGCTAAAGGTTTGAAATTTGCCCATTCTGACTCGGCCAGACAGGCGATCGAGTCCTTACTACAAGATTTTACCGTTACTCCCTCCCGTAGCGCACCGTTGCTACCCGTCCATCGTTTACAGGATGAGGACGAATTAGCCAGAATTATTCCTTTAGTAGGAAGATTTCCGGTGACGGTAACTGATATAAAACACACAGAAAGTTTGAGCGTCGAGGAACCTTTTCGACTGGTAACGGTGGGGGATAAACAAACGATTGTGCCTCTCCCCGGTTGGCAAGCAATTCTCAAGGCGATCGATCCTGTAGCTATTTTATGGCCTAGTGATCAATTACCTCGATCGATTGCCACCAGATCCGAGGAAGTGTTATTAGTAATCGATCGAGTTTTGGCCGAATGGGACGTGAACAATTATTATCTAGTGGAGAAGGATAATTCCGTTTTTTTACAATGGTTTGATAGTTCCCCCGATGTCACCATACTAGGTGAATTAGTCTTGATTTTAAGAGCAAAAAATATCCTCGATGAAAAAAACATCACCGAACCCTGGCAAATGGACGACTAAATCAGTGATCAGTGATCAGTAACCAGTGATCAGGTTTAAGCTATTAGTTATGAGTGGGAATAAGAAAATAGATAAACTGATAACTGAATCGAATAAAACTGGTCACTGTTAACTTGTAGCTGACGGCATAACTTAAGAAACTAAGAGACATTTTTAAAGGAAAAAGTAACAAAGCGGACAAAGGAGACAGGAGACAAATTCACCATACTTTTGCCTTTTGACTCTTGCCTTTTTCTGGCTGACAACTGATAACTGATAACTGATAACTGATATATGCGTGCAGTAATTTGTGGATATTATGGGAGAGGAAACGGAGGAGATGAGGCATTATTAGTGTCTCTATTGCAGATGCTGCCGTCAGCAATTAAACCTATTGTTTTGTCAAATAATCCCAGAGAAACCAGTCAACGTTATGGAGTGGAAACCTGTCCTAGTCGGGATTGGTGGCAAATTTTTCAAACTCTGAAAAAAGCAGATGTATTTATCTGGGGTGGCGGCAGTTTAATGCAGGATGTCACCAGTTTTGCCAGTCCAATTTATTACGGTGGTTTAATGGCTCTTGCTCAATTATTGGGCTTAAAAACTATTGCTTGGGGCCAGGGAATTGGACCATTAAATAGACCTTTTACCCGTTGGTTAACCAAAAAAGTCTTAAAACAATGTAGTTTAGTTACTGTGCGCGATGATGCTTCGGCTCATTTAGTCGCTGATTGGGGTATTAGTCCGATTGTTGCCCCCGATCCAGTATGGGCTTTGGACGCTCAATCAGTCAAGGGATTATCGGATTTACCCGCCCCAAGAATCGCCGTCAATTTACGGCCCCATCCCCTATTAACCCCAGCAAAATTAGATAAATTAACCCGAGCTTTAATCGATTTACAAATCAGTACCGGGGCGTTTATTCTCCTAGTCCCTTTTCAAAAGTCGCGGGATTTGCCCCTCTGTGAAGCTGTAGCCCGTCAATTAAGGGAAAATTATCAAATCATTAGTTTAGAGGATCCAAGACAGTTAAAAGGCTTATTTCGTGGGGTAGAAATGGTGATCGGAATGCGCTTTCATAGTTTGATTATGGCCGCAGCAGAAGATTGTCGTTGTTTTGCCCTTAGTTATGATCCGAAAGTGTCGCGATTAATTGCCGAAGTACCGATGCCGGGTTGGGAATTAGATCAGTTACCAGAGGCAGTTAATGATATTAGTAACACTTGGATTAATTTTTATGCCAATGGAGAGGGATTAACCAGCGATCGCAAACATTTTTTAATAGATCGAGCTTTAATTCATCGAGAAATTTTATCTAGATTGGTGAGCTAATTTTTATGTCGAGTGCTATTACCGAAGCGATCACGACTATTGCCTTGGATGAGACAAGATTTAATCTCTCCTTAACAGAAGATGGGGCATTTTTTCCCGAATGGAAAAGTGATTTACTGGCCCTATCTAGCCATGAAAAAAAGAGTTTAGATGAACTAATACAAAAGTATTTATACCAAAGATCGGCAGGACAGTTATTAGAAGAAACCGTGACTTTATTGTTAGTTTCTCCCCTACTAGCGATTGCGGGTTTTTACGATCCGCCTTTGCGAGTACGCGCAGAGGAATCGGTAAGCTTAACCGTCGATGATGGGGAAGAAATACTATCGGGTAGAATCGATGTGTTAGTCTGGTTAAATCAGTTTTGGGTGGTAATTGTAGAATCAAAAAAAACCGCCCTATCGGTTTGGACTGCCTTACCGCAAACCTTAGCCTATTTGATGGCTAATCCCCGGACCGAAAAACCTGGCTTTGCCCTCGTCACCAATGGAGATGATATTTTATTGGTCAAATTGAGAGCTAATGCCCATCATTATGCCCTATCTAGGGTATTTGCTCCCTTTATTTCCAGAGAAGAACTATATAGGGTTTTGCAGATTTTCAAACATATCGGTGCAGCGATCAAATAAAATCAAGATTAGAGCTTATTAGCGAGGAAAAACCTAACCAGAATAATTTTTAGGTGAATCCTAATTGAGATGGGAGTCTTTGGGAATAACATCCAAACCGAGGAGAACCTTTTGGGTATTGGACATATCGCCGATAATTCTTTGTAGGGGTGGGGGAAGTTGTTTGACTAAAGTAGGAGTTACGAGAATTTTATCCTGTTCCGCTAATTGGGGCTGTTCGAGAACATCAATTATTTCTACCGTATAAAGATCCGACAACTCCTCGCGACAGATACGAAAAATATTGGCGATCGCCCTCTGGGATTTACTTGAATCACCCATAATGTAGAGTTTGAGAAGATATTGACTCATGATTGCGTGTTATTGAATAGTTTAATGTTGCTGAGACCGATATAGTATTTACGATAGAAAGAGACGAGATAACCCATCAATTCCAAGACCATGAGACGACCTTCGCTAACGTAGGCCTGCGCTTTGGCCAGGGTGACATCCTGATTTTTTTGGCGTAGGGTGGTGGTATGAATATCGACCACATCGCGAGGACTCGCTTTTAAGAATCCTAACTTATCGGCCAAGCTTCGCAGTCGTTCCGATAGATTATGTTCCACTTTGTATGCTTGTTCTTCTAAAGCTAAATCTAATAACTCTCCGTAATTTTGGACTAATTCTTGAAAAATATCGGGAATACTCTGCCTTATTGCCTCAGAACCGAACATTTTCGCCGTTATGCTAGTTTGCACTCCCTTGATTAACTGTTCCAGTTCGCGAAATTCTTCTTCCTGTTGTTGATGTTTAAGATTGAGGATATATTGCTGACGCTCGATCGCCACACGAATTTGATAGACTAAAAGACTACTATCGATATTATTTAACTGAATATAACCGTCAGCACCGAGTTGAAAGGCTTTAACGACTAATTTCTCATCATTGCTAGTAGTTTGAACGACTATCGGTATATCAGAGGCTAATTCTCTGGTTTTGACTAAGATATTTAAACCGGGGGGGACAGAGATTTCCAAGCTTAAGAGGATAAGATCAAATTTCTCCCCTGCCAGTTTTTCGGCAGTTTCCTCTAGATCCTGAGCTTGGGTGAGGGTAAAAGTCAACCCCTTGGCCAGGGAACATTGGGGGGCCTTTAACAGCAATCTCTGGATTAATTTAACAGTCGTCGGTTCGTCCTCTATCAATAAAATCCTACAGAGATCCCTAGTCATTGTTAATCGATCGCTAAAATTATCTTTTTTCCCCCTACTTTCATAGTAAGCCCATCTTTGGGAAACTCAAGGACAAAATCACAGTATAACCTGCCCGCGCATTTAAATTGCTTGATAAGGCACTCTTGCAAGAGGCAACAGTAAAAGGATAGGCAGTGAAAATGCGTCTTAGCTTATCTCCAGCAAAAGTCAGAAGGGCTAAATTGCTCTTAAAGTCCTTAATTTAACGATTTTTCCCGAAAAAAATCGCTTTTATACTCCAAGGAAACAATCTATTTCTTTCTTCTCCCTTCTCCTATTTTGACTCAATTCGGCGAATCGCCACCACTGCCGGCCGGGGAGGTTGATTAACTTGACCACTAGGCCAATTCGACCCTAGGGGTACTTGTCGTATTTGTTCAAATTCCTGTCCATTAGTGGTTTTAAGGGCAAATTTACGGTTTTCAAAGGCTAAATCTCGACGAATTCCCCCCGCTTCCCCCGGATGCTGTACTGCCAAAAATAACGTCTCTTGGTCGGGAGTAAAGTACAATCCCGTTAATTCCGCATCCATGGGAGCGATAGCAAAAGGATAGGGATGCTCTTGACCCTTGGCAAACACCCAAGCGCTATTATTACCAAAAATCCCCAATAAATCCCGTTGACTAACCGGGACCCCTTGGGGATAACGAGTTTTCATCTCTCGATTTAACCCACCCGTAGAAATATCGCTAACCATCCAGAGATTTCCCTGTTTATCGAAAGCGAGGTTATCGGGATTAGAAAAACCCTCACCTTTCTCTGTCGGTTCCCCTCCATAAGCGACCACATCCCAACGAAAACTTAAGGAAGCAGCATCGTTGTTATCTTCCCTTAAGCTGATAATCCAACCAAATTCGTAGGGGATTTCGCCATTTGGTCCCTTAAATATCTCCTTATCGGCTCCTCCCTCCGCTTCACTGGGACTACCAGAGGTAAAGGTTATATATAAAGTGCCATTCTCGTCCACTTCCGTATCTTCTGGCCGACCAGTACAAGTGACCCCAACGGCGTTAGCGGCAAAATGAGCATCGATGAGAATTGCTCCCTGTTTTTCCGTCCCATTACCTTCATACAGGTCTGCGAGGGTCTTATATTTAGCTTTGTAGGCTAGAATCTCCTCATCGTCCTTAAATAGCAGTAATTGATTATCATTGACCGTTCTTTCGGGATTTGGCAAGGCTACCACCCCATCCCCGCGACTAGCGGCAATTTGACTCGGTAGGACGGGATTTATCTCCGTGTCGGGATTTAAGGGTATCCAATAACCGGTTTTATCGGGGTTGAATTTCGCCCCGTAGAGCATTCCTTTTTCTAGGAGTTTTGAGTTATTTTTCGCCTTAATATCGCTAATTTTGCCCTCGGAAACAAATTTATAGATATGACCGCCTCTGCGATCGCATCCTGAATAAACCGCCAAGGGTTGCCCCGTTTGAGCGAGAAAAGCGACCGCTTCATGGCGAAAACGCCCTAACCAAGTGTGTTTTGTGCCATAATCGTCGGGATTGGCAGGATCCACCTCCACCATCCAACCGTATTTATTTCCCGCTAACCCGAAGACGTTACCCCGGCCATCCACTTCCCCACTATTGAGAATAAAGGGGGTAGTATCGGGATGCAAAGAGGAACCATCTTTTAACACTACCTCCGTCACTTGGTCTTGAAAGTTCTCCTCGGCACTAAATACGGTCCCCCAAGGCGTTGTTCCCCCGGCGCAATTTTGAAACGTTCCGATAATTTTTGCCCCTAATCCGTCATCGTAGCCAAGTTTATCGGTTTTGGTAAAAATTGCTACAGCAGGACCGGTGGCTTTCAGGTAACGACCGTCCTTTAGTCCAGAGATACCGGTAATGCGGCGATCGGCTTTACTATAGGTACGTTGCCATTTTCCCGTTTGATCTTTAGCGAGGGAAATTACGCCAATTCCCTGATCAATTAAGCCTTCTAGGGATATTTCCTCGATTTTTGCCTTTAAGCTGGCATCTTGCAGACGATAGGCGGCAATTTCACCCTTTTCGTTGGTTTTTTCTCGTACTTCCTTGACGGGTAGGGTTTTACCAATCACTTGTTCAAAGGTTTGTAGCCAAGTACGACCACTGATATATTCAAAATTAACGGTTAGATAACCTTGACCCGCACTGGTTTCAATAAAAGATAGATAATCATTGTTATAACCGAAACGGGAATCACCCACTGCATCCCCCCACTGGGCCAGCACATCAGATGTGAATCCTTGCGGAAGAACGAGATCATCTAGGACTTTATAGGTTTGATAGGCATTTTTTTGGCTTTCATCGCTCATACCGTCAATTTTTAAGGGAATTGGCAGTTTGACTGGGGCAAAGTTTAAGCCGAAACTATTAGCAGCGATCGCAGGACTGCTAATCAGAGAGGAATATTTTTTCTCTTGCAGACTGAAAAAAGAGACACCAGCAGTGGCAGTTAAAAAGGTGAGGAAATTACGGCGAGAAATACTCATATTTTCAGGAATAAAGTCAAAACTGATACTCGGACATCGATTAGGTTACATTTTATTACAGACCCTTGACATAGGTATTATATATTATCCAAGTTATGACTAAGTTAACAGCCAGTTAAAAGTAATCAGTAAACAGTAATCGGTGCAAAGACAGCAGAAAACTGCCATAATCAGTAAACAGTAAACAGTAAACAGTAATCGGTGAAAAGACAGTAGAAAACTGCCATTTAATACTGCTCGCTTAATCCATACTGCACACTTAAAACTCCAATCTGATAACTGATAAATGAATAGGGGTTTAGCCAATGTCTAACGAAACTGTAACTTATTCCCTAGAAGCCGTCTTGACCAGGATTGAGGGAAAAATAGATAACCTACAAAGAGATGTTACTCAAAAATTCGACAAAATCGATGAACGTCTCACAAAATTAGAAATCGGACAAGCCGAAATCAAGGGAGAGTTAAAAGGAGATATTAAAGCTTTAGATGAGCGATTGACCACGGAAATCAAGGGATTAACGGCACGGATTGCCTATCAGGAATTTACTAACCGGGGGATTTTAATCGCTTTAGTCGTCGCCATTTTGGGTGGTGCGGCTAAACTTTTTGGGTTTTTTCCTAATCCCTAGAAGTGGCTACTAGGCACGGCTAGGAGCAAGATCAATGTCATGAATATTTTGATAAAATTCCTTGTAAAAAAGCGGTAGTTTTTAAATCAATCCCTGTAATTGCCGTGCCAACAACTACCGAATAGGCACCAACTTCTAGGGCTTTTTTGGCTTCTGTTGGAGTCGATATTCCTCCCTCACAGATAACAGGAACTGATAACTTATTAACTAATTCTTCTAGGAAAGAAAAACTCGGCGGCTGCAGATGTTTAGTTGCTTCTGTGTAACCGTAAAGAGTTGTACCGACAACATCAGCACCAGCTGCCACGGCATAAATAGCACTTTCGATCGAGTCTATATCTGCCATGACTAATTTACCAGTTTCCCGATGAATACGATCGATAATTGTGGCTAAATTTTCATCATTAGGACGCTTTCTGGGGGTAGCATCCAAGGCAATTATATCGGCACCCGCATCGGCAATGGCGAGAGCATCTTGATATTTGGGCGTAATATATACCGAACAATCGCGATAATTGCGTTTCCAGAGTCCAATTATCGGTATATCCGGCAATTGTTGACGGGTGGCTTTCAGATGAGCGGGACTATCAATTCTTACCCCACAAGCACCCCTATCCACGCAAGCATGAGCCATGGCGGCAATAATTACAGGATCGTGCAGAGATGACTCCACTGGCGCTTGACAGGAGACGATTAAACCCGATTTTAAGGTTTCTATTCTCATAAAATTGGAAGTGGGGAAGTGGGAAAGTGGGGGTATTTTCAGTGAACAGTGAACAGTAATCAGTGAAAAAACTCCAATCTGATCACTGATAACTGTTTACTGATTTTGGACTTAGATTACTTATAAGCAGCAATACACTGTTCAACTAAAGCGGTTACTGCGTCCACATCTTTCCAACCGAGAATTTCTGTGACTTTTTTCTCTAGATTCTTATAGGTTTTGAAAAACTCGGCGATTTCGTCCAAGCGATGGGGAGAGACATCTTTAAGAGATTTTACCTCTGCATAACGGGGATCTTTAGCGGGAACACAGAGAATTTTTTCATCGCGATCACCACCATCGATCATTTCTAGCATACCAATGGGACGCGCCGTAATCACACAGCCGGGGAAAGTAGGCTGATCCATGATCACCATACCATCTAAAGGATCGCCGTCATCGGCGAGGGTATTGGGAACAAAACCATAATCACAGGGATATTGTACCGAAGAATAGAGAACGCGATCGAGAGCAAAGGCGTTTAAATCCTTATCAAACTCGTATTTATTCTTACTACCGGCGGTAATTTCCACTAAAACGTTAATTAAACCGGGTTTCGGTTGGGCAGGAATGCGCGATAAATCCACAAGCTTTCTCCAAATACAAGACAATAGCGCCTTTAGAGTCACCTAAAAGCGCAAGCGAAATTAAAACACACTTTGATTAACTCCGATCCAAATTCTACCCATAAGGGGGATCGGGACGAAGAAAAAAATTTTTACTTTGGCAATCGTCTATCTCAATTCTGTCACCTCATTTGCCTCGTTAGGGAGTAGGATGTGTTACCGGTAAGGGGTTCTTCGGTATAGTTAGGCGTGGAGTTATATCCAATCGCTAACAAGGGTAACGTTAGGGTCAGAATTGCGATCATGGTTCCGAGTAAGTTTGCCCACCTATGACTAGGAGGTTCGGAAGTCTTCCCTGACGGGTTGCTTGATTCCATAAAGGGGTCGTTTTGAACTCGACAAGTAAAGAATACGAGAGATATATAGAGCAGTCAGCTATCGGCTTTTAGCTTTTAGCAAATTACTGCTATTTTTTGCTTTTGAGCTTGGTTAACGTCTCGTTAAAAAGCGAAACATTAACAGCAATACTCTCCCTACTAATTATATTTTACCAATTCTTTTCCAGGAGTTCACTCTGATACTTTTCTTGACGATCTCTCCAGATCATGGTCTGTTGGTGTTTGTCCCTGTTATACTAAATCCGTTGAGTATAGGCTACATATCAGGACAGGCAAAAGGCAATAGGCAATAGGCAAAAGGAGCAATAGATAATCAGTTTTTAATAACCAGATTTAGTGTTACACTGTGGGTGCCAGCACAGCTTCCTTGTCTGATTCCGAAATCAGGTTATTTACTACTCAATCCACAAAAAAAATGTCTGAAGGGCTTAAATATTAAGCGATCCAAACATTTTCTCATTGCAATCGGAGGGTGATATTGACTTTATGTCTTAACTTCGAGCTTACGATAGAAACCTGGCTGTTAATGTAGCCTATTTAACCAAAATATCGATTTTTTGCTTATTTATAGGGATAAAAAATGGCCTTTGCTTAAAATTATCCGAGTTTAGAGACAATTACTTAGTAATAATCTCCCAATAAGCTAGGCCTCAGAGACCGGCAAGGCATCCTCAAGCCTTGATTTGTCCTTGCTTGCCATGGACGGCGATCACCAAGGGCGGAGTTAATCTACCAATACAGATATCATAACTCGATCGAGGGAGAAAAACCAAGAACCTGCGAGAAAATTGCCGATTTATCCCGGCCAATATTACTGCTCAGATCGCCCCAGATGATGCCGTCAGTCATTCTTCAGCGAGAAACCACCTCGCTAGGGGATTCCGATTCCAGGGGGAGAGAGGGTTTAATTACCCCGTGTTTTGTCTCCTCCGGTGTCACTTGACGGATCACCTCCAAAGCTTCCTTAATCATTACCGCCATGGGAACCGCGACAATCACCCCCAGTAAACCGCCCACTCGCGCCCCCGTCAAGACTGAGACTAACACCCAAAAGGGATTTAACCCGGTGACACTGCCCAAAATCCGGGGAGCAATGCCGTTTTCGACAATTTGCTGCACCACTACAGCCACGGCTAAAACTTGCAGAGCTAAACCAATATCGCGCAAAGCTAGTAAAGCTGTCACCGTGACAATGCCTACAGTTCCCCCAAAAGGGATTAAAGCCATGGTGCCAATCAAAAGGCCGAATAGGAGACCAAAAGGGACTTTAATCGATAAAAAGGCCGTGACTAATCCCAGGGCCATGCAGGTGGCACAAATTACCTGTCCGACAAAGTAATTCTGAAAACTTAAGCGTAGAGTTAGGGAAAAGGGTTGTTGGACGGGTTTGGGCAACCATTGGATAATACTCCTCCAGATATCGGGACTGTGGAGAAGCAGATAAAAGGTGAGGATAATAGTTAGCAGCACATCAAGCACGCGCACCACGGTAAAAACGGTGAGATTAAGGGCTAAATTAACGCTTCTTCCCGCTAGAATTTGCAATTCTGCCCCTAAACGACTGTTAAACTGAGCGATCAGACCATCGAAACTGATCGGAATCGGTAGATTCATCGTGTCGATTTTGGTATCTAGTTGCATCAGTTGGCGCTGTCCCGAGTCTAACCATTCTGGCAATCTATTGACAAATTGCTGCGCTTGGGTGAAGACTAGGGGAACTAGGGTTATTCCCACGGCCACAAAAATTAAAATCGTGATCAGGGAAACCACGATCGCAGCTAAACCCCGTTTTAATCCCTGACGTTCCAACCAAGTCACCGGATAACCCAAGAGAAAAGATAGAACGGCCGCTATCAGTAAAATAACAAATAAAGATTCAAAATAGCCAAAAATTGCCGATAATGCCCAGACATTCAGGACGACAAGTGGTGCGGCTAGAGCAATCACCAGTAAGCGGGATAAGGAATTCAGGGATTGCCACCACGTCTGAATCCAATTGCGTTTCGGGGGAACGACTTTAACTTCCACCATGAAGCCTCTTAAAAGGGTTGTTTCAATACTTGTATTCTGACAGATCGAAGCCTAACCCGCTAACTCCAAAAGGGAAGGTGGGGTGTGGGGGAGTGGAGCATTTGGCTGAAATTTCCCTAAACCCCGTAAATCCCTATCACCCTATCTCCTGACTCCTGACTCCGCCAGAGATTAACTTGCTTGGGAGGAGACAAAACCCGATAACTCGCGGAAGCGGATCTCATCGCGGTGGGGATCGGCGCGACTAACTTGTACTTGAAAGCGATCGCCTAAAGATACTGAACGCTCAAAACGATGGGGTAATTCTAACCCCAATTCCTCCAATAAAATCAAGCCTAAATTTTCCTCTTCCCGCAGCCAGCGCAACACCAAAGCTTGCCAGACTTGATCTCCCTGTCGTCGCAAAAATTCCAAACTCCAATAACGATTAGTTTGTCGTTCCACCGAGGTGGCTTCCTGGGCTGAACTAGCGACACTATAGAGAATTTCTTGCATTCTATCCCGGGTAAAAGGCAGTTGATCGCCCCGAAGATGGGCTTTTAGTTGAAAATGGGTCAAAAGGTCAGTATAACGGCGAATTGGCGAAGTTACTTGGGAATAGGTATTCAATCCCAGACTAGCATGACGGTTAGGAATCGTCGTCATCTCACTGCGCGGCATACAGCGACGCAAGGCACAGGAACGCACAGGGCCCGCAGGTAGTAAAATTAACTCCTCATCGGGGGGTAATTCCGGTTGTGGTTGTCCCCGGAAAGGCACGGGGATCTCGTGTTCCTGACAGTAGCGACCGGCGATTTCTCCAGCTAAAATCATCATTTCCGCCACTAATTGCCGAGATGGGGAAACCTCCTGCAATTCTACGATAATTTCGTCGTTATCCTTCACCTTAATGGATGATTCTGGCATTTGGATGTTAATCGATCCCTGAGATTTGCGCCAGGCGTGGCGTTGTTTGGCCCAACGGTTGAGAATCTTCACTTCCGGTTCATGCTGCAGATCCAGATGTAACATTTCGTCCACATCTTCGTAGGTGAGGCGATAGGTAGGTTTAATTGTACTAGGATGGATACGATAATCAGCGATCGCCCCTGTTTCATCGAGGATTACCCCAAAACTTAAGGCAGGACAAAGTTTACCCTGTACCAAACTCATTGGACCTGCGGCCAACTCTAGGGGAAACATGGGAACCATTCCCGTGGGAAGATAGAGACTGGTACTGCGACGACGCGCTTCTAGGTCTAATTCATCATCGGGACGCACTAAACGGCTAGGATCGGCAATATGAATCCAGAGACGATGACCACCATCCGCAAGCATTTCCACCGATAATCCGTCATCGATTTCCTCGGTACTTTCATCGTCGATGGTATAAATTTTTTGGTGGGTTAAATCGAGACGATTGTTGACATCCGCATCCGCAGGGGGATTGAGTAAATTAAGACGCGCCACATCAAGCACCTTTTTCGAGAATTGAACGGGGTAGGAACTGCGTCGCAGGAAAAGGTTTTCGTGACTACTCCACCATTTCAAATCGACTAACAATTCAAAAGCGGCCTCGGGGGTTTGGGAACGGCCCAGCAGGGAGAGTATTTCCATGGCTGCTGGATATTTTTGTTCGGGTTGGAGGATAAATTTTTCTAGAGATTCCAGACGAATTCGATCGCTTTCTGACCATTCTACCGTTTCAGAGGCCAAGGCTTGCTGGATACGTTGGAGAAATTGGCTTTTTTCCCGTTGACGCTGTTTTTCCACCTCTAGCTGGTGTTTGATTTCCTCTACCTGATTTTCCGAGCGGGCCTCGTAACCATCCCCTTTATTTTTAAAATAAACTTTATCATCACTCAAGAGACAATGGGCTGCATAGCAAAACTGCCAACCGCGATCAGAAAAGAGGATCTCGGCCATGGTTTCGGGAGTGACTAACTGATTTTCCCCGGCTAATAATTCCCAGGCCACTTCTAAACCACTAGGATCTAGATAGGGTTGGACTTCTCGCAGAAAATTGCCGATCTCCCTATAGTTGGACGGACCTCCTTTGACAATGTAATCGAAGCGTTGGGGACGCAGTTTATGCGGGTTTCCCCCCTGATCGATGACGATCCAATCTTTTTTACCTTCTGGGCGATCGATCACCCCTAAGCGCCTTTCTCCTTGCACTCGAAATTCTACCAGCGTTCCCTTTTCCACTGTTTTCCTTTACTGCCTATTTATTTTGTCTATTTTCTATCATCCTCGATCGATTACTCGATCGGCAAGAACAATCATCAATCCCCACCCACTAGATAGGTATAACGTCGCAAACTGCGTTCATAATCCTGTAGTAGTAATTGGGATTCTTCCACAGTCATGCGATTTTCCTGCAAAGCTTGTTCACAACGAAGACGAATTCTTTCTAACAGATCTTCTGCGGAATACTGCACATAACTTAATACTTCCGTGATCGTATCTCCTTTGACTAGATACTCGATATCGTACCCCTTGGGACTCATCTGAATATGTACCACGTTAGTATCGCCAAAAAGATTATGTAAATTGCCCATAATCTCTTGATAAGCACCCACCAGAAACATTCCTAGATAATAGGGTTCTGGAGAATGTTTACCGTTTTTGTACTCCAAAGGATGCAATTCTAAAACTGATTTTATGTCCCCGCGCAAATCGATAAACTGGGCAATTTTCCCGTCACTATCACAGGTTAAATCGGCGATAATTCCCCTTTGAGTAGGTTCTCGATCGAGACGATGGATCGGCATAATTGGAAATAGTTGATCGATCGCCCAACTATCGGGAACTGACTGAAAAACCGAGAGATTGGCATAATAAATTGAGGCCATAATTTGCTCTAAGTCTTCCAAGTCATCGGGAACATAATCCTGTTGTCGGGCCACTTGCAGAATTTTGTGGCAACAAGCCCAGTACAATTGTTCGGCTCTAGCTCGTTCTTTGAGACTGAGATAACCGAAATTAAACAGACTAATTGCCTCCTCTTTGAACTGTCCCGCATCGTGATAAGCTTCCTGATAATTGCGCTCATCGATACCCGTGTAGGTTTCCCAGAGATTACGGAGGATGAGGTGTTCTTTCCCATTGCAGGGATCGGGAGGGTTTTGGGGAACCTCGCTACTTCCCAGGATGTCGAAGATTAGCACCGATTGATGAGAAGCGATCGCCCGTCCACTTTCACTGATAAGAATTGGGGGGGCAATCTGGGCATCTTCACAAGCTTCCTTGACCTCGGCCACGATATCATTGGCATAATTCTGCATATTGTAGTTTTTTGAGGCGTAGAAGTTAGTTTTTGAGCCATCGTAATCGACCCCTAAACCACCCCCCACATCGAGATAGGTCATATTTGCCCCTAATTTCGCTAATTCCACATAAATCTGACTAGCTTCGCGAATGGCATCCTTAATAACGCCAATAGCGGAGATTTGCGACCCGATATGATAGTGCAGCAGTTGCAGACAATCTAACATCCCCGCTTGTTCTAATTCCATCACCACCGTTAGGATTTCCGGAACGGTTAAACCGAATTTTGCCCGGTCTCCCGTGGAACATCCCCAACGGCCCACCCCTTTTGTCCCCAGTTTCGCACGCACTCCCAAATGTGGGGCAATTCCTAGCTGACGACTGACGCGCAGGGTTAAATATAATTCTTCCAATTGTTCGATGACAATCAAAGGCCGATGACCGAGACGAGTGGTCAACAGGGCAGTTTCTAGGTATTCTTTGTCCTTATAGCCATTACAAATTAGCAATGGTTGTGTTTTGTCATTTTTGCCGTTTAAGGCAGGTTCTAGGGTCGCTAAAGCAATCATTAGCTCAGGTTTTGAACCAGCCTCCAGCCCAAATTGATAGGGTTTGCCAAAACGAACTAAAGACTCGACGATGTGACGGTGTTGATTGCACTTGATCGGATAGACACCGCGATAGACGTTGGCATAATTATAACGGGCGATCGCTCGGTTAAAACAGGCGTTCAGGCGCTCGATCCGATCTTCCAAAATATCGCTAAACCGAATTAACAGGGGTAAACCGATATTTCGCCGCTTAATCGCCGAAACTAACTCGTATAAGTCCAAAGAACCGCCCCTTTCTCCCTGGGGCGAGACGGTGATATTTCCCGCAGCATTGATCGAGAAATAGGGTTCTCCCCAGCCTTGGATGCGATAGAGATTTTCGCTATCTTCGATCGACCAATGTTTAACGGGGGCAACTTTTTCGAGGTTGTTACCGTCAGAAGGGGTCAGATCCACTGGAGATAATTGCTTTTCCTGTTTCTTAAGTTGAGTTTTACCCGCCATTGTCTATCGATCGCTCCGTGTGAGACTCCGATCTTCTATCTTAAGTCAGACTCCCTGTCTGCGACCAAGATTCTGATCATGATAGAATTTACTCTCTAGGCTCGATCTCTAGGAATAGTCATCTATATAAATTCAAGGCTATGCAGTTATTAGACTCAAAAGGACGTTTATTCGGTAAATTTAGCTTGCTTGATATCGGAGCGGCCTTAGTAATTTTATTGACAATTATCGGTATTTTTGTTGTGCCGGGGACGAGTGGTAAAAGTACGATCGCTCAAGTCACCAAAGAACCCATAGAAGTGGATGTTATTGTCCGGGGTTTAAGTGTTCTTAATCCCAATGCTTTGATTAATCAATTCAATACCGAGAAGAAAACTAATATTGTTATTCGTAATCAACCGGCTGGTCAAGTGGATATAAAAAATGTTAAACCTTTATCGAGAAATGTCTTAGTTCCGCAGCCAGATGGTAGTGTGAAAGTCCTACCCGATCCCCGCACGGAAAACTATTCTCAAGATATGATCATGACTCTCAGTGGTCAAGCGGAAGTTACCGATACCGGTGCGGTTGTTGGCGGTCAAAAGGTGAAAATTGGCACTTTAATCGAGTTAGAAGGAGATAATTATAATTTCAACACCAGTGTTATCGATGTCCGTTTATCAAAAAGGTCTTAATCAGTGACCAGTGAGCAGTAAACAGTGAAAAGACAGCAGGAAACTTCCATGTAACACTGCTCACTTGAAAACTCAAATCTGATAACTGATAACTTACCCACTGATAACTGATAACTGATAACTGATAAGAGGATTAACTGCTATTTATACACCGCCTTTAGCTCGTTTGATCGAGCAGTTACAAAAATTACCAGGAGTCGGACCCAAAAGCGCCCAACGTCTGGCCCTCTATATTCTCAAACGACCGGAACAAGATGCGATCGAATTGGCCCAGGCGATCGTAGCAGCGAAAAAACAAGTAGGATTATGTCAGGTTTGTTTTCATCTTTCGGCCGAACCGATTTGTGAAATTTGCCGCAATCCCAACCGAGAAACGGGGACTATCTGTGTGGTAGCTGACTCCAGAGATGTGATTGCTTTGGAGAAAACTAGGGAATATTCGGGCAAATATCACGTTTTAGGGGGTGTTATCTCACCTATGGATGGGATTGGACCGGATCAATTAAATATACAGTCTTTAGTCACCAGAGTCAGCCAGAAAAAAATTCAGGAAGTTATCTTAGCTATCAGTCCCAGTGTCGAGGGGGAAACCACGACTTTGTATATCGGGGGTTTACTGAAACCCTTCACTAAAGTTACCCGCATCGCTTTTGGGTTGCCGATGGGCGGCGATCTGGAATACGCTGATGAAGTAACTTTAGCGAGAGCTTTAGAAGGTCGTCGGGAATTATAGAGCAGGGTGTGAGGTTTTGATCAGGTTACTTTTTGGCGAATAATCGAGCATTTGTAGCCAGCGATACAGTTTTATAATGCGTATTATGCTTAGTTGCAGAATTTGTAGATGCAGAAATCTTTGGGGGGGAATCACCAGCAACTGCACGGGAGCGAGAGAGCGCGCTGTTAAATGCTGTCAAGGCTGTTCTAGAATCGCCATTTCGCCGAAACAGTCACCATTTCCCCAGATTTCCCAGGACAATTATTCAGCCCGACTACTCAAAGGATTATTGAGATTGCCGGTGCTGGGACGTTTAACATTATGGGATTGTAGGAGTGAGATCGCCTGTTGGTACTGGGGATCATCCTTAGTTCCCAGCAAAGAAGGATCATCGCGGAAGCGCAGCTGTTGTTCCCGGGTTAACTCGATCTGCACATCGGGTTTAATGCCTTTTTTGTAGATATTTTCGCCGTTGGGGGGATAATAACGGGCAATTGTCACCGCTAAACCAGAACCATCGGAGAGGGTGTGTACCGATTGGACGGTACTCTTGCCATAAGTCGATGTACCGACTAAAGTCGCCCGGCCATTTTCTTTTAGCGCCCCGGCGAGGATTTCGCTGGCGCTGGCGGAACCTTTATTGACCAAGACTACTAGGGGTAAATCGGTAATAGCGGTGTTATTGGCACTAAATTGACGATCTCCGCCCCGTCGATCGATGGTGCTAACGATTTTGCCCTGTTTCATCCACATACGAGCGATATCGACACTAGCAAATAGTAAACCCCCGGGGTTGCCTCGCAGATCGAGAACATAGCCGGATATTTGTTGTTGACTTAATTCCTCGATCGCCTCTTTCATTTGTTCGGCTGCGTGGGAACTAAATTCATCCAGTTTGATATAACCAACTTTCACCCCACCTTCCTGTTTCAGGGTATAGCTAACCGAGGGAATTTCGATATCTACCCGGGTCAAAGTCACTTCAAATACCCCTTGATCGGGACGGGCAAGCTGTAAACTAACGCTAGTACCCACTTCTCCCTGTAGAGCTTCCATTGCCTGTTCTAAGGTCATTAAAGCGGTGGGTTTGCCGTTAATTCTGATCAGGCGATCGCCGCTTTTCACTCCCGCTTCCTTGGCGGGGGATTTTTTCACCGTATCGACAACGATCAGATCGCTAGTGCGTTTATCGAGGGCTAAACGTATGCCGATTCCCGATAATTCTCCAGAAGTTTGACTGGTGAGGACAGAAAATTCACTAGGAGTTAAAAAACGGGTATAAGTATCACCCAACTCCTTTAACGCTTCCCGGATTGCCGTGTAAGCTTGTTGGGGATTAGTATAATTTCTGCTTAACAATTCTTGACGTTTTTTTTGCCAATCAATTTGATGAAAACTACGATCTACAAATTCATTATTAACAATTTGCCAAACCTGGTCGATGACTGCTTTCGGGTTATCTTCTAAGGGTTTTTCCCCTTTGGCTGCGGGGGTGAGGACCATCAGGGAACTAACTGCTAGGGTAGCGATCGCACCTCCAGATAGGAGTTTCTGCACGGAAACGAACGAGGGACGCGACTGGTTCATAAAGACAAAGCCAAAATAAGATTGACGTTTAGATAAAGCCATTCAAAAAGCGGGAGCATTTTGCCTTCGAGGGAGGTGAGGAGCAGTGTTAACTACGACTTTCGTATAGATAGGGGAGTTCCTTGTCTGGCTCTAATATCCACTATAATTCTACTTCTAGAAAATCGAGTAATATCTGGCGATGAATTTTTCCTAAAGAACGAGTCTGATTAATCTTCTCGGAGTAGTATTCCCCTTGACGGATGGCAGCCGGAGGTAATAAAGCTAAATCTTGTCCTTCTGTTTGCACTAATTTTTCTAATCCCAAGGTCAGGGGTACATGATAAAGATAACGGGAGAGATTATCATCGTTATAAGAGCGAAAATAGCGTAAACTAGGAGCTTCGTAGTTAATTTCTTCTTTTAACTCTCGTTTTAACCCTATTTCTGGACTTTCACCCGCTTCTAAGTGACCACCAAATAAACCCCACACCCCCGGATAGAGAATCGTCGGGATGTCGTCGCGCAACTGCATTAAAAATCGACCGTCCTGTTCCAAAATCGCCAAAGCAACAAATATCATCAGTTATCAGTTATCAGTTATCAGTTATCAGTTATCGGTTTTTGGTATTTTCTTGGCAGGTTTTTAGAATAGCCCAAAGCATTTTACCAATTTCCTCTGCGTCATCATTGATACTTTGAAAGGCTCTTTCCTCTATGTAATTCGTGTCTTTCAATAGAGACAGCCAATACTTTGTTTCTAGACATTCCTTATAAGCTATTGACATTTTAGCTCGAAAATCAGATTGAGAAATAGCTCCATTAGCCTCGGCAATGTTAGCCCCGATTGAAGTGCCACTCCTTAATAGCTGTTTTGACAAAATATATTCTTGTTTAGTCTCACACAAATATTTATAGCCTTTAACAATCCTAAGGGCAAATTTATAAGCTTTGTCATAAACTTTACTCTCCATCTGTTTGCCCCGCTACTGATTACTAATTACTGATTACTGTTTTTCTCGCTTTGTTTATGGGGTAAAAAGAAAGCATCAAGGGGATCTGGGATGGGTTTAACCACTGCGGGGGGTTTGGGGGGAATCGCTTCTGCGACGGGTTGCGCGGGGGGATTGGGTTTAACAGGGGTAACGACGGGAGTTTCTGGGGGTTTTGTTTCAGCTGCGCTGGGAATTGTCACCTGTCGGGGATTTTCGAGGGGTTTAGTGGAGACTGGGGGAGAATTGTTTTCTGGGGGTTTAACTTCTGAGGTGGGGGAAGGTTTAATTTCTGGGGACGGGGAAGGAGTGGGAACCGAATGAACTGCTACTGCATCCATCTGTTCTAATTCCACTACATACAATTCGTTAACGGTTTGGGAACCCTGGGGAATAACTTCAAAGTCAATTTTGCCCTTAATGACGATTTCTTCGCCTTGACGGGGTAATTTATTGCTATTGGTGCGAATCCAAATCTTACCAGACTTATCCTGCAAAAGATAGGCCCCTCCCGCTAAAAAAGGGGCATAATTGCTCACAGTTCCCCTAAGATAAACTAAAGCGCCTTTTGGTTTTTCCTGTAATTGCTCGATCGCTGTTAGGGGAGGATCACCGATGTAGGGAACGGCAATACCGAGGTCAGCAAGGGTACTACAACCGAATAACCCTAGCAATAATAATAAACTGCCGATGCGCCCTACACGAGTCTGGATAGACATTCTTGCTTTAACCTTAACGAGTGCTATTAGCCAATCTTTTTGACCATAGAATGGATCCGAAAGATTTTTGTTCTCGGTATTATCATAGAATGTCCGTAACTACTTGCCAAATTCTCGACGGGAAAGCCTTAGCTCAAAAAATCCAACTTGGTCTAGGAGAGCGCATCCAGACGCTAAAATCTTCAATGGGAAGACCTCCGGGGTTAGCGGTGTTGATGGTGGGGGATAATCCTGCTAGTGCCGTTTATGTACGCAATAAGGAGAAAGCTTGTACTAAAATCGGCATGGCCTCTTTTGGTCGTCATTTTCCAACCAATACAAGTGAACCAGAAATTTTGGCGGAAATTGTCCGTCTCAATCAAGATGAGCGGGTGGACGGGATTTTAATTCAATTACCCTTACCCAAGCATTTAGATGCGGTTTCCCTTCTCTACCAAATTGACCCGAAAAAAGATGCTGATGGCTTACATCCTCTCAATTTAGGCGGTTTAGTGCGGGGTGAGGACTGTATCCGCAGTTGTACTCCTGCGGGGGTCATGGCACTGCTGAAAGAATATAATATTCCCATAGCCGGTAAGCACGCGGTGGTACTGGGTCGCAGTATTCTAGTGGGGAAACCTTTAGCTTTAATGTTATTGGAGGAAAACGCTACGGTAACTATTGCTCACTCGCGCACAGAAAATCTGGCAGAAATAACCAGAAGTGCCGATATTTTAGTACCTGCGGTCGGTAAAGCCAATTTAATCACTAAAGATATGGTAAAACCTGGTGCGGTGGTGGTAGATGTGGGGATTAATCGTGTCGCTGACCGTTTGGTGGGAGATGTGGACTATGCTGGGGTTTTAGAAGTAGCTAGTTATCTTACTCCTGTCCCCGGGGGTGTCGGTCCGATGACGGTGGCAATGTTATTAAAAAATACCTTGTTAAGTTACGAACGCAAGTTATAAATCCGCAGCTACCAGCTATCAGCTATTCAGTGATTCGGCTCTCTTGGGTTCGGTGGGTAAAATCTATTCTAAAATACAGTCTTGCTGGCGAGTGCGTGGAACGAACCACAAAGACACAAAGGACACAAAGATTGATCGCTTCTATATAAGTTAAACTTATCACACAAAGAATAAGAGGGCCGTAATTCTACCGATACAATCCTTGATTTTTTTTTAACTATGTTGGTAGAATTTTGCAAAACTGAATAAACTAGGAGCTTTTCGGTCATGATCTTTATTATCCCGATTATTCTTGGCGCGGCGGCCTTAGTTACTGCTGGTGTGGGTGTTAGTGCGGGTGCTAATGGTGTCTCCAAGCTACAAAAGGCCGAAAAAATTGGCAAAAGTGCCGAACAAAGATATAAAAAAGCCAACAAATCCCTAGAAAAAAAGTTTCAAGCTACCCAAAAATTCGCGGAAGAATACGGTCAACTGCAAATTAATGTCAAAATCAACACTATCGGCAGATTTATTAAGTTTATTAGCAGAATTGATCAAAGAATCGGTCAAAGACTTGGTCAAAATTCTTCCCAATCCCATCAACGCTTCTTAGAAGGGTTTGAGGGATTTTCTGCCGAACAATTCAAGGAATATAAAGCAGAAGTGTTAGACGCGCAAAGTTTGGCTGTGGGGGGTTTAAAAGTAGTGGGAGTCGCTTCGGCAGCCAGTCAGGGAACCCTAGGATTAATTGGTCTTTTCGGTACTGCTAGTACAGGAACAGCAATTAGTGGACTTAGTGGGGTAGCGGCTTGGAATGCTACCTTAGCATGGTTAGGAGGTGGTTCTTTAGCTGCCGGTGGTGGTGGTATGGCCCTGGGAACAGTGGTTTTAGGAGGTATTACCGTCGGACCTGCTTTAATGATTGGTGGTTTTGTCTTAGGAGGAGAAGGGAAAAAGGCCCTAACTAAAGCTATCGAATACGCCAAGGAAGTGGATAATAAAATAGCTCAGTTAGATAAAAGTAAGAGTTTTTTAGGACAAGTTCAGCGCAGAATTAAGGAGTTACAATACCTCGTTAATAGTCTGAATAGTAGAGCTATTCAGAGTTTAACTGAACTGGAGTCACGAGCTAATTTTAATCCCCATCTAGAGGAAGATGTGGCCAAGTTTCGGGAGGTACTACTTTTAATTAAAGCTTCATCGGAAATCATGAAACTACCCATCCTAGACAAAAAGGGAAAATTAACCAAAGCAACGGAAAATCTCGGAGAAAAGTACCGCCTTCTCTTAGAAAACTAATAATTATTCTTGAAAATCTATGAATGTTATCAACTGGTGGATTGATATTTATCCTCTGGTGATAATCAAAAACTTTCCTTGATTTTAGAAGAAATTACTATCTTATTTTGCTCTATTTCTTTGAGAAATTTCATTCAATTATCGACGGGAAAAGCCGCGTTAAAGGATGCTAATCACTGTTGGGAATTTTAATTAATTATCTGTTAATATCTAATACTAAATCTGGTTAGTAAAAACTGATTATTTATTCTCCCTTTTGCCTGAGTGCCTGTCCTGATATGTAGCCTATACTCGACGGATTTAGTATTACTTATATCAAGACAAAAAAAGGTGGGACTTGCCCACCTTTGTCACTAAACTATTGTCCTTGCTCCACTGCTGCCACCATCAATAAAGTCTTGAGGACAGAATCAGGATTAAGACTGATGGAATCGATGCCTAATTCCACTAAAAATTGAGCAAATTCGGGGTAATCACTGGGAGCTTGACCACAGATACCGATTTTGCGATTATGGGCTTTAGCGGTTTCAATGGCCATTTTCACCATGCGTTTAACTCCCTCATTCCGTTCATCAAAAAGATGGGCAACTAGGGCAGAATCCCGATCTAATCCTAAGGTTAATTGGGTCAAATCATTAGAACCGATCGAAAATCCGTCAAACACCTGAGCAAATTGGTCGGCAAGAATTACATTACTTGGTAACTCACACATCACATAAACTTGCAAACCATTAACCCCGCGTTCGAGACCATTTTTCGCCATTTCTTCGAGGACTCTCATCCCTTCTTCGGGGGTACGACAGAAAGGAATCATCGGAATCACATTAGTTAATCCCATTTCTTCCCGGACCATTTTCAGCGCCCGACATTCCAAAGCGAAAGCCTCGCGATAATTAGGATCAGTATAACGGGAAGCGCCGCGCCAACCGATCATCGGGTTTTCTTCCTTGGGTTCAAAGGGTTTGCCCCCCAATAAATTAGCGTATTCATTGGATTTAAAATCAGACATCCGCACAATTACATCTTTGGGGTAAAATGCGGCTGCAATCATGGCAATTCCCCGGGCCAATTTATCGACGAAAAATTGGGGTTTATCCTCGTAGTGTTTGGTTAATTCGGCGATTTGGTCTTTTACGTCTCCTTCTTCCAATTCGTGGAATTTCAGCAAGGCGCTGGGGTGGGCCTGAATATGGTTAGCGATAATGAATTCTAGACGGGCTAAACCGACCCCTTGGGCAGGAATATCGGCAAAAGCGAAGGCTTTTTCGGGATTACCGATATTCATGAGGATTTTTGTCCGAGTTTGGGGCAAATTGTCCAGAGGAGTTTCGAGAATTTCAAAGGGTAGCAATCCGAGGTAAACTTTCCCTTCATCCCCCTCCGCACAGCAAACGGTGACTTCCTGACCGGTTTTAATCGTTTCCGTGGCATTATTGCAACCCACGATCGCCGGAATGCCCATTTCTCGTGCGATAATAGCGGCATGGCAAGTACGACCACCCTGATTAGTAACGATCGCGCTTGCTTGTTTCATAATCGGTTCCCAGTCGGGATCCGTGCGATTGGTGACGAGAACTTCTCCCGGTTTAAAGTTGTTGATTTTATCTACACTGAGGATGACTCTGGCTTTTCCTTGACCGATTGCCGCACCTACACTCCGTCCCACCGCTAAAACTTGACTTCTTTGCTTAATCTCGTAGGATTTAAGGATATTAGCGGCTTTTTGCGATTGTACGGTTTCTGGACGGGCCTGAACGATAAAGAGTTCTCCCGTGATCCCATCTTTTGCCCATTCGATGTCCATGGGGGTGTAAGTTCCGCGCACTTGCGAGTAATGTTCCTCGATTTGGGCTGTCCAACGGGCTAAAGTAAGGATTTCTTGGTCACTAATGCAGAATTGATCCTGTTCTAGCTTGTTAACTCGGATATTCTTGGTTAGACGCGATCCTCCGTCATCGTAGATCATCTTGATGGCTTTACTGCCGAGGCGTTTGTCGAGGATGGGTTTGTAACCGTTTTTAAGAGTGGGTTTAAAAACCAGATATTCGTCGGGGTTAACAGCGCCTTGCACGACATTTTCCCCTAAACCGTAGGCTGCCGTGATTAAAGCGGCATTTTTGAACCCTGTTTCCGTATCGATGGAGAACATCACCCCGGAGGTGGCTAGATCTGAACGCACCATTTTTTGGACACCGACGGAAAGGGCGACGGCAAAGTGATCGAAACCGTTATGATGACGGTAGGAAATAGCGCGATCGGTGAATAAAGAGGCAAAACATTTATGGCAAGCTTCTAAAACTCCCCTCACCCCTTGCACGTTGAGATAGGTTTCCTGTTGTCCGGCAAAACTCGCTTCTGGTAAGTCTTCGGCAGTGGCGCTCGATCGAACGGCCACATCGATGAAATGATAGAGATCATCGCCATAACGTTCACAGAGTCGGCGATAGGCAATAGCGATCGCATGACTTAAATCATCGGGGAACGGTGTATTTAAGATTAATGTGCGTGCTTGTTTACCTTTTTCTTGCAGGTTCTGCACATCGTTTTCGTCTAAATCTTGGAAAATTTGTCTTAATTGTGCGTCTAGTCCGGCTTTTTCGACAAAGTGACGGTAAGCGTAAGCGGTGGTGGCGAATCCTGTGGGGACATTAATCCCTTTCGGGGTTAATTGTTGGATCATTTCGCCTAATGAGGAGTTTTTCCCACCGACTAATCCCACATCTTTGCTGTCTACTTCTTCAAACCACAGAATTAATGCTTGTTCTCTAGAGGTTCTCGCAACATCTTGTAATAGCATCATCAGTATTTTTACCTCTGTACTTTATACTTTCAGTTTAGCGAGATACCATCTTCAAAAATCCTTGAGTTTGATATTTATTTACAAAACTATATAATAGCAAACTCAGCCACGATCACTCTATCTCTAAATGGGTTAATTGTCTAGGTACTTAACACAAAAATTAATAAACTAATCAGGAGTCTCAACAGTAACTTTCCTCAATGATAGCCTTAGTTATCTCAAAATAGTTACAGCAGTTATCTCAATGGTGAGATAGGAAGTTTTCGTTTTGGGGAGTCGGTCGTCGCGGGTTTTTTGAAGAAAGTCGGGTAAATTTTCAGGATAATTTATGGTGAGTTGTAAAGTCATATCTCGTGCTATATTTATCTCATTTTTCTAGGTTGGATTTCACCTAGTTTAGCTCCATCCAACCTAGATTTATTTATAGTTGTGTAATGGTGACATCAACAGTTTTAACCGTAGTTCCCAAACTGGATAAAGGAGGTTGAATTTCCTGTTCATTTCCCACCACAAGAGTCACAATTTGATTCGGTTGTAGATATTGTTGGGCCACTCGTTGAATATCGGCAATTGTCACCCCTTTTACCGCTTGTTGATAACGGAAGATAAAATCTTGGGGATAACCATAGTATTCATAGGTCATCAATCGCGATAAATTTTGAGCGGGTTTCTCAAACTTAAAAACAAAAGAATTGAGAATAGCATTTTTAGCATCTTCTAATTCTTTTGCGGTAACGGGTTGATTGCGAAGGCGCTCGATTTCGCCTAAAATTGCCTTAATAAAAGGTACGGTAGCATCCGTGCGAGTTTGACCTCCGGCAATAAATAAACCGGGATAATCATAACGACTATTCCAGATACCATAGACAGAATAAGCTAATCCTTGACGGGAACGCACTTCATTAAATAAACGACCACCAAAACCGCTTAAAATCTCATTTAATACCGTTAAAGCGGGATAGTCTGGACTATCCAAACGACCCCCAAGATGACCTAATAAAACGCTACTCTGGGTTAATTGGGGTTGATTGACAACAAAGACACCTTGAAGATTTTTTTGGGTTGCCGAAGGGGTGACAATTTTAGGGGTAGTGGCGGGATTTTTCCAATCGCTAAAAGTCTTATTGATTAATGCTTTCATCGACTGAGAATCAAAATCACCGACAATTCCTAAAATTATTTGGTCGGGACGGACATAGGTACGATAAAAATCAATTAAATCCTGACGGTCAATATTAGCTAAAGTGCTATATTCTACAGTACGAGCGTAGGGGCTATTATCACCATAGACTAGCTTTTTAAACTCCCGACTAGCAATATCACTGGGATCATCATTACGTCGGGCAATCGCCCCTTTTTCCTGAACTTTGGCTAATTCTACCCTCTGACTTTCAAAAGCTGGGGAACGCAAAACCTCGGCAAAGAGATTAAAAACTGCTTCTAAATCTTCACTAAGAGCGTTAAAACTAGCAGTTCCAGCATTAAGATCGATCGAGGTTTCTACGAGGGCTGCTCTTTGTTCTAATAATTGATTTAAGACATTAGAAGAATGTTTGTCTGTGCCACCACTACGCAGCACGGTTCCAGTAATATCGGCTAATCCGACTTTTTCCCCCGGTTCTAATCTTCCTCCCGTCCGAATCATCGCCGTACCACTCACTAAAGGCAAGCTCCGATCCTCCACTAAATAAACCACCATACCATTATCTAGTTGATAGCGCTCGTATTGGGGAACTGTAACTTCAGGAAGGGGAGGAAAAGTTAAATCGGTAAAATGTCGCGGGGTTTGGGCAATTGCCGGGGAACGAAAAGCTAGGACACCTATCAGGGTGATCAGGATTAAACCTAGCCATTGTAAGCGTTTTTTCATGATTTGAGTGAAAATTATCGAGAGGAATAGATAAGAGGGAGCAAAAGGCAAACCTGGCCGCTTTTTGCTTTTTACGGTAGTCCTCAAGAAGTAATGATGATAGAATAGTCGCTAAAAATCAAGTGTCTCTCCGCTATGCCTAATTGTCCAAAATTCCCTACGGATCGGGGGGGATCTAGTATTTTATCCATCACTATAATTCCTCTTTGGATTTATCATTACTTGTTTAGCACTACCAATTTCCATCAGATTCTTGAGTATTTTCGTTCCCCCTACAAACCCATTCTAAACTAGGGGTCGGCATTGCTGCTCTGGCAGCGCCCTGAGCATTCAAACTCTCGAACTTGTTTTTATAGGGACTCGAACCATCGACGCGCTGATATTCTGGGATTCTCGTAGGCCATGACCCTAACTTATTTGTCACTATAAGTCAAGCTCAACCTCTTACTTATTGCCAAAAAAGCTTGATTTATTTTTTTCTGTTGGACGTTGCTCAATCAAGCGGTGCGGTTAGCGTCGTCTGGGGCTTGATATTGTTTTGTTTTAGCCTTAACCTTAAACTCTAGGACAAACATTGACGCTAAAATTTCAAAAATAGACCCATATATAGCGTTTTTCAGTCTGCTGAGGTACAAAAGTTATGGGTTTTAGGCAAAAGGCAAGAGGCAAAAGGCAAAAGGGAAGAAAATAGGTGTACCTCACTAGCTTAGGAAACGCTATATATAGTTAAAGCCGTCCGACCCTAAGCTTTCATGACGGGGCTTTAAACCCAGATTTTCGGTAAAATCTCTAAGCTTTTAAGTGAACAGAAAATCTCCAGACGGCAAATGTTTGCACAAACGAACCTCCTTGAGGTATGGCCAGGGGCAGTAGAAGCTGATGGGCAAATCGCCATTTCGGGCGATTACCGACCTGAACAAGGAAATTACAGATTTTTTCAAGCTAGGATCAAAGATTTTGTATCGAAAAATACAAAAACGGTCAAAGTGACTGTTTAGGATGGATTTTTTGAGAAGCTTAAGAACTGATCCATACATCAAAGGAGTTTTCCATGCCCGAAACGCCACAAGAAGTCTTGAAAATGATTCAGGACAACAATATTAAGATTATTGACCTGAAATTTATTGATATGCCTGGTATCTGGCAACATTGCTCGTTCTACTACGATCAAATCGATGAAAGCTCTTTCAGCGATGGTGTTGCCTTCGATGGTTCCAGTATTCGCGGTTGGAAAGCAATTAACGAGTCTGATATGGCCATGGTTCCCGATCCCACCACTGCTTGGATCGATCCCTTCTACAAGGAACCCACCCTAAGCATGATCTGTAGCATCAAAGAACCGAGAACCGGTGAATGGTATAGCCGCGATCCTCGCTCTATTGCTCAGAAAGCGATCGATTATCTTAGCACTACCGGTTTAGGTGATACCGTATTTTTTGGACCGGAAGCAGAATTTTTCCTCTTTGATAGCGCTCGTTTCGATCAAACCGCCAACTCCGGCTATTACTACATGGATAGTGTCGAAGGTCGTTGGAATAGCGGTAAAGACGAAAAAGACGGAAATCTTGCCTATAAACCCGCCTACAAACAGGGTTATTTTCCCGTTAGTCCCACCGATACCTCTCAAGACATTCGCACGGAAATGCTCTTAACCATGGCCGACTGCGGAGTTCCCATTGAAAAACATCACCATGAAGTCGCTACCGGTGGTCAAAACGAGTTAGGGATTAAATTCTCTACCCTAGTACGGGCCGCCGACTACTTGATGACCTATAAATACTGCATCAAGAACGTGGCTAAGAAATACGGTAAAACCGTCACCTTTATGCCTAAACCCATCTTTGGTGATAACGGTTCTGGGATGCACGTTCACCAGTCTATCTGGAAAGATGGTCAACCCCTGTTCGCTGGGGATAAATACGCCGGACTTAGCCAAATGGCACTGTACTACATCGGTGGTTTGCTTAGACACGCTCCCGCGCTCTTAGCTTTAACTAACCCCACCACCAACTCTTACAAGCGTCTCGTCCCCGGTTTTGAGGCCCCTGTAAACCTAGCCTACTCCCAAGGTAATCGCTCCGCTTCGATTCGGATTCCTTTATCGGGAAGCAACCCGAAAGCCAAACGTTTAGAATTCCGTTGTCCTGATGCGACTTCTAACCCCTACCTCGCTTTTGCCGCCATGCTCTGTGCCGGTATCGATGGGATTAAAAATCAAATCGACCCCGGGGAACCCCTTGATGTGGATATCTACGAACTAAGTCCCGAAGAATTGTCAAAAATACCCTCTACCCCCGGTTCTCTAGAAGCAGCTCTAGAAAGTCTCGAAAAAGATCACGCTTTCTTGACCGATTCTGGTGTTTTTACCGAAGACTTTATCCAAAACTGGATCACCTACAAACTCGATAACGAAGTTAACCCGATGCGCTTACGTCCTCACCCCTACGAGTTCTCTCTCTACTACGATGTCTAAGGTTTGATTGACTAATCATTAATCCTAGGGTGGGCTTTTGTCTGCCCTTTTTTTCGGAATCAGCAAGGGAGTGGGGAGCGGGGGAGATGGGATAATAAATAAAAGCTGAATCCTGAATACTGAATAGTGACTCCTGAATACTGAATACTGAGTAACTGCCCAATCAAACAACAATCTTAAGCTTTATCCCCTCAGTCCTCAACAGTGATACAATTGCCGTCATAGCTAGGGGTGTCTGGGATAATCAGGCTGAGAAAGACCCTTAGAACCTGAGACTGGGTAATTCCAGCGTAGGGAAGCTGTTTACAGAGGAAATAAAATTATGAGACAAGAATGGGTTGCCCCCCGGCGCGGACAGGCAAATGTATCGCAAATGCACTACGCCCGTCAGGGGATAATTACCGAAGAGATGACGTATGTGGCAAAACGGGAAAATCTCTCTCCCGAATTGATTCGCAGCGAAATCGCCCGAGGAAGACTGATTATTCCCGCTAATATCAATCACCTCAACCTCGAACCCATGGCGATCGGTATTGCTTCTAAGTGTAAAGTTAATGCTAATATCGGGGCTTCCCCTAACTCCTCGAATATTAACGAAGAACTGGAAAAATTACACCTAGCAGTGAAATACGGCGCCGATACGGTGATGGATCTCTCCACCGGGGGCGGTAATTTGGACGAAATTCGCACCGCGATTATCAATGCTTCTCCTGTCCCCATCGGTACTGTACCCATCTATCAAGCGGTGGAAAGCGTTCATGGCAATATTGAAAAACTCACCGCCGAAGATTTCCTCCACATTATCGAAAAACACGCCCAGCAAGGGGTAGACTACATGACGATTCACGCGGGAATCCTCATCGAACACCTGCCTTTAGTTAAAACTCGTCTGACCGGGATTGTCTCCCGGGGCGGTGGTATTATTGCTAAGTGGATGTTACACCACCACAAGCAAAATCCTCTCTACACCCATTTCGACGAAATTATCGAGATTTTCAAGCGTTATGACGTTTCTTTTAGTCTCGGTGATTCCCTACGTCCCGGTTGTACCCACGATGCTTCCGATGCAGCCCAATTAGCGGAATTGAAAACCCTCGGCCAACTGACGCGCCGCGCTTGGGAACACGATGTACAGGTGATGGTCGAAGGACCGGGCCATGTTCCCATGGACCAAATTGAGTTTAATGTGAAAAAACAGATGGAGGAGTGTAGCGAAGCACCTTTCTATGTTCTTGGTCCCCTTGTCACTGATATTGCCCCAGGGTACGATCATATCACTTCGGCGATCGGGGCGGCTCTGGCCGGTTGGTACGGGACGGCGATGTTATGTTATGTCACTCCGAAAGAACATCTCGGTTTACCCAACGCTGAAGATGTGCGAAATGGCTTAATTGCCTACAAAATAGCGGCTCATGCGGCAGATATCGCCCGTCATCGTCCGGGAGCGCGGGATCGTGATGACGAACTCTCCATCGCTCGTTATAATTTTGATTGGAATCGTCAATTTCAGTTATCCTTGGATCCCGATCGCGCTAAGGAATACCACGATGAGACTTTACCCGCAGATATTTATAAGACTGCGGAGTTTTGTTCGATGTGTGGACCGAAATTCTGTCCGATGCAAACTAAAGTCGATGCCGATGCGATTACGGAATTAGAGAAGTTTCTCGCTAGTCAGAATCAAGACAATTTAACCCCGGTTTAAAGGGGAGTTATTGGGAGGGCTGATTTGATTTCAGCCCTATTCCTAGGATAGAAGTCAAAATTATGGGAATAACCGCCGATTTTTTGACTAATTGACCCGTTTTTCTAGATATTGACCGATCATCAATTCTTGACCAGCGCGAGAGATAATCGTTTGTCGGGTGCGATATTGTTGACCGATGAGTTTAATTTCTTCTTCAAAGACAGAACCGGCGTATTCTGTTCTCAGACAGAGAGTAGAGGGGTTAGGAAAGGTATAAATAGCGCTAACGGGTTTATCCGTCGCAAATCCCCGATCGCGATAGAGAATATTATCTAAAATACCGAATATAGTGGAACCGTTGGAGGGTTTTTTACTCTGGGGACGGAGATAATTACTTTGCCAAGTCACTTCCGTGCCACCTAATAAGGTTGTATCTTCCAGATTATGTAAACGGGCAAGTTGAATTAATGGTTCGCTGCCTTGGGGTAAATATTTAATCTCGATGGCGCTGATAACTTCTTGGGGTTCCGTTTCTTGGGTGAGGGTGTAATAACGTCTCTGGGATTGCCAGCGTCCTTCTGTCTGCTTAAAAAAGGCTAAAGCCGAGGTTTCCAGCGATAATTGGGCGGTTTGAATTAATGTCATAGAAATAAAACCTTTCCTGTTTTTTGGTAGAGCAGATTTGTTATCCTTTGTCAAGAGTTTGCCAGAGAACTGTTACACATCTTAATACAATTATAACCTTGCCTGGAAATTAAGTGGTAGGGGTGTTGAGGGAAATAATTCGGTAAAAGTCGCATAGATACAGCAGTTACAGGGAAAAAACGGGATAAGATTGCTAAAACCTGTGAGCTTATCCTAGTTACTTCCATTTACCCTTATCTATCGATTAATTCTGTCAAATTGGCTACAGTGAGTACGAGGTTCTTCCTCCAACCCCTTTTTTACCTGTTACTTTTCATCCGATCTGCCCAGTCTTGCTATTGTTAAAAATATAGAACCTCCGAACCAGGTCTCAACTCCGTGCAGTTAAAACAAGTCATCATCGCTCACAAGGCCAACCATCCCCAAAGTAAAGCATGGGCGGAAAAATGCGCTAAACAATTAGAAGCCCGTCAGTGTAAAGTTTTAATGGGACCCAGTGGCTTTAAAGATAATCCCTATCCGGTATTTTTAGCCTCAGCATCGGGAAAAATCGACCTAGCCATCGTTTTAGGCGGAGATGGAACCACTTTGGCCGCCACTCGCTATTTAGCTCACGAAGACATTCCAATTTTAGCGGTGAATGTCGGCGGCCATCTGGGATTTTTAACGGAACCTTTTGAGGTTTTCCAAGATACAGAGACGGTCTGGGAGCGTTTACAATCGGACCACTATGCGGTACAACAACGGATGATGTTAACGGCCAGAATCTATGAAGGGGATAAAAGAAACCCAGAGGCAGTGAGCGAGGCATTTTATGCCCTGAATGAGATGTGTGTGAAACCCGCTAGTATCGATAGGATGCCCACCTCGATCCTGGAAATCGAAGTGGACGGGGAAATAGTAGATCAGTACCAAGGAGACGGCCTATTAGTGGCCACTCCCACGGGGTCCACCTGTTACACCGCTTCCGCTAATGGCCCGATTATACACCCCGGCATGGAAGCGATCGCTGTCACCCCGATTTGTCCCTTGAGTCTCTCCAGTCGGCCGATTGTCATTCCCCCGGCATCTCTGGTCAGTATTTGGCCCCTGGGAGACTACGAATTAAATACTAAACTCTGGATGGATGGCGCTTTAGCCACTTCCATTTGGCCCGGGCAATGGGTGGGAGTTACTAAAGCTGAAAAATTCGCCCAATTTATTATCCTGCGGGAAAGTTATTCTTTTTATCAGACTCTACAGGAAAAATTGCAATGGGCCGGGGCGAGAATTCATTATGATGGCAATCGTCATAATTAGGACTGGCTCAAGAGCTTCTGGGAGTGGTGTCTGGGGGATGATTGAGTATATCTTCTAAAATTGGTCATTACTTCCGATTTTATCAGTCAATCTAGGCTTTTGGGGGGTAGAACCCCCCAAACCCAGAAGCGCATTTGCTGATTGTCGGTATTTCTGCAAGAGAGGGTCAAAAGTTGTCAAAATATTTGACAAAGTTGCCACTTTATGGTAAGAAATTGGGTCATTATTATCCCTTAAATTTTAAATTTCATCCCATCCAGTTAAGCCAGAAGACATAACATAACTGGTAACGGTTGCTTCAAAAAAGTTAGCTTTGGTGTGGCCTTCTTTTTTGGTATCGGAGAAGCGTTCCAGATGGGTATAGGGACTTTTTTTATACTTTTCTTCCCTGTATAAAGGCTCAAGTCCGATCGCTTTTAGTCGAATATTAGCGAGGTATTTGGTGTACTGTTCGGTACTGTATTCGGTAATACCTAAAATGTCGTTGCCAACAATGTGATTTGTCCAGCGACATTCGTGTTTAACGGCACTATCGAACATCTCATAAATCTGTTCAACAGAATGGGGAAAAATTGCCATGGCTTCGGGGATAAGTTTTTGATACAAACGGACGTGACTTAATTCGTCCCGGTTGATCATTTTGAAAACGTCAGCACTACCGGACATTAGCTGTCGAGAAGCGAGATTATAGAAGAAGATAAAGCCGTTATAAAAATACAAACTCTCCAGTAAATAGTCGGCAAGAAGAGCGATAAAATAGCTTTCAGTAGTTTGTTTGTCGATGTATTGCTGGTAGAGACTAGCGATAAATTCACAGCGATCCTTGAGAACTTTATCGGTACGCCAAAAGTCGTAAACTTCACCTCTGCGATCCGATGGAATAATCGTTTCAATTAAGTATTGATAACTTTGATTGTGCATGGCTTCTTGGGAAATTTGTTCCGCCATACAAAGACTAATTTCTGGCGCAGTGACGCTACCTTTTAGGTGGGGAATATTACAGGTTTGTACGGAATCAAGAAAAGTTAGATAGGACAAAATACCATCATAAGCATATCTTTCTTCATCGGTAAGATGCCCGTATTCAGTCACGTCTTGAGTGATATCTAAGCGTTGGGGGATCCAGAAATTTTCCCGCATTTGTTGATATAAACCAACCGCCCAGGTGTAGCGGACATCGTTTAATTGCATCAGGTTGGTGGTGTTACCAAACCAGATTGAACGGTTTTCGATCGCATCATCTCCCGACGGATTGAAGATCGGGGAAATGGGCATCGAATGGCAAGAATTAACTAAATGTAAGGACATGATTACTTGGATATTATGGCACTTTTAGGTTATAATAGGTTTTCGGTAAAAAGTCAAATGGTTTGATTAGGAATAAATTCAAAATCTAGGGCTTCTGCCAAAGTAAATGGGCAATCGTTCGGGAATTTATCGAGGTTTATCCCTGTTTCAATAGCGGCTTTTTTTCTGGCTTTGTTATAGCATTTTTTAAAAATTTCTTCTGTTAAAAAAATCTTAAGACTAGGGCTAGTTTCTAAATCTTCTTCGATTCTTTCGCGATGCTCAAAAAGGGTTAATTCCCAGCTTCTGCTTTGTTTTTCTGGCTCTTGTAAGTATTTTAGTAAATGCCATAAAATCACGGTCAGATTGCTTTTTAATGCTTTCTGTTGACTGATAGACATAGATTTGATTTCTTCAATTAAATTCTCTAAATCTAAATCGGAAAACTGGCGATTTTCCAGTAAATTAATTGTTTTCTCTAACCAGAGATAGTAATCTTTTTCGTATAAGTTCTTTTCCATAATTATCCCCATTATTTTGATATTTCAGGAAACCAATCCTCATTTAAAGCCTGTTCTATAGTGCAAATTGGAGCTAAACCGACCAAATTTTCAGCCATTCCAGATAGATCCAGAAATAATTTACGAGCATTTTGATAACAGGGGGAGAAAATTTCCAATAAATAGGGCTTTAAACTGGGACTGTCTTCAATAATTTGTTGAATTCGTAGGCGAAAGTTACGGATTTCATTTTTCCATCCTCTTTGATTATATTCTAATTCCGACTGCCAGTAAGCTAGTTTCAGCAAATGTTCTAATAACCGAGTTAAATAACTTTCTAAACTTCGTTTCTCACTTTTCCCCATACTACTAATTTCATCAATTAAATTTTCTAAATCCAACTCAGAAAATTGACGATTTTCTAGTAAAGATATAGTTTTCTCTATCCAGAGATAGTAATCCTGTTCGTATAAATCACTCTTCATTGCTTAATCCTCTCCGAGAAACTCAGGAAACCAATTTTCATCTAAAATTTGGTTGATTGATCCAATAGGTGTAGCACTTAAAAGTCTTTTATCGATGCCAGAACCTTCGACAAATAGATGGCAAGCATCCTCGTAACATTGATCGAGAATCTCGGTGAGATAAGATACTAAGTTTGTATTATAAGTTCCATCCTTTTTGTTGCTAATAATTCTTTTTATTTGAATGCGAAAATTTAAAATCTCACGTCGCCACTTGTTTTTATTGTAATCGCGCTTAGATTGCCAATAAGTTAATTTAAGTAAATGCTCCAAGAGTTTAGTTAGTAAACTCTCTAACTTCTGACGTTCTCTTCTGGACATATCTTTTATTTCTTCAATTAAATTTTCTAAATCCAACTCAGAAAATTGACGATTTTCTAGTAAAGATATGGTTTTATCTAACCAGAGATAGTAATCCTGTTCGTATAAAGTCTTATCCATAGCTGTGATTAGGTGATGAATAAGACTTATCTTAACCTTAATTAGCGCAACTAGAACAACTATCGTCAGACTCTCGAAAATTGTCCTTTTGTACGGTACGGACATAATAAATCGCTTTACACCCCAATTCCCACGCCATGATTAGAGTATCAAAGATATCCTTGGCTGTGAGACAACGGTTGGGTTCTGCGGGAAAATAAACCCCTTCATTGAGGTTGAATAATAACTCCATAGAAATCCCCGTATCGATCCATTCTTGCATAGTAGCGATCGCTTTGACCACTTGTTGCTGTTCGAGGTTTTTATTCTCTGGATAAAACCAGAAAGCTTCTTCAATAAAAGGCGGTGCGATGGGAACAGTTCCCTTTGCCCATTTATCGTAGAAAAAGCGACTATAAACCGGCAAAACACTAGCGGTACATCCCTGTACCAAACTAGAGGAAGTATTAGGAGCAATGGCGGTAATATGGGAATTACGGATGCCAAATCGTTGAATATCTTCGGCTAATTGTTGCCATCTTTGCGGTTGCACCGCGTTATTTAAAAACCATGCCACTGGTTTTGCCCCGATTAATTTGCCTTGACTCCATTCGCTACCCAAGAAAGCTTGATAAGCGCCGCGTTCTTTGGCTAATTCCATCGAGGAATAGGTACACCAATAGCCAATTTCTTCAAATAAATTACTAATTTCTGACAGGTTATTGTAGGATAATTTCCGTTTAGCTAACCAGTCAGCCAATCCCATCGCCCCTACCCCAATAGTGCGATATTTATCGTTGTGGCTTTTAGCATTATCAAAGGGAGGATTAGTAATATCGATAGTATTGTCGAGAATTCTGACAGCGATTTGACAATTAGACTCGATTTCTTCCCTGTCGATGTTGGCTAAATTAAGGCTAACTAAATTACAGCAATGAGCAGTTTTATCGGGGGTGACATTGCTAAAAGATTCGGTGCATTGTCCTGTGAGAATGCCGTTAAACATTCCCAGATGACGCTTGGGTTCTGTAAAACAGTAGGTGTCATCTCGACGACAGGTTAACTCTACCGATTCAATGCGGATAAACTGAGTGGCCGAACGTTGGGGTTCTTTTAACGTCCATTGTAAGCGATGGGTTTTAAGTCCCAATTGACCAAGTTGAAATAGTCCGACAGAATTAATCAGTAAACGATATTTTGGTTGACAGAGATATTCTTGATAATTTCCCTTTCCATTTGGCATCAATTTATAGCCACCGTCATCCATAGCAGTAACTTTGGAATCAACTCCTAAAGTCTGTAACATTAGGCGAATATCGAGCAAAAATTGCCGGTTAACAGAAGCAATCTGGAGAGACTCGTTAGAACCATTGCGGGCAACTGTTCCATCGGCATCAAGTAAACCAGCTAACCATTCTAAACGAGATTTAATTGTGTAACCATTGAGAGGAACTGTAAATTTACTGGGAATATCTAACGGGAGTTTACAGACGATCCGATCTTGTTTACTGTCATGATAGACCGCTAGGGTATCGGTTTCTTTTCTCCAAAAAGTACCTTTTTCAATAGAGCCATTTCCCCGATATTTGTTACGAATAGCCAATAAGGGAAGTAACTCTTTTTTAACTCCGTATAGGTCAACTTCTGGTATTCCATTGTTTCCGTAACTCCCATCTCCAGAAAAGAATCCTGCGGTGTAGGCGTAGGGAAAGTCAAGATCATTTTCTGACTGGATGAGAGGCAGCTGGTATTTAATTAATTTATCCCCTTGTTTGAGGTCTTTTGCCTCCACAATTTCCACGGTTCCCTTGTAGTTTTTCTGAACGTAAAACTTATGGTAGTAAGTACATTCCAAGTTCTCTCCGTTAGAGAAATTGACCTTTAATAAAGGCTGGTTTTCTCCAGTCTTTTTAACTAATACTTCTGACCACTCCAATCCATTCCAGACATTAACATATTCTCCCACCAAATCAGCGATTGCTATTTGTCCTCGATCCGTGAGAATTTTTGTTTCTCCCGCAACGCATAAATTTACACCGGGGATATAGCCATCGTGTTTATTAGGATTAGCTCGATTGATGGTATCTTTGAAGGCAATGTAGGGCATTCCTGTTTCCACTTGGGAACGCATGATACTTTTAAATAAGTCCCGGGCATTGATTTTTTTATAGAGGACAATCTCTCTATCTAAATTAGCCTCTACTAAACGATAAGCCTCTTCAAATTCTTCCCCCCATAGTTCCGCTAATTCTATACCTAATTTAGTGCGAACTTCGTAGGGATCTACTAATGTCCACTCGGCTTTAGTTATCACCCGACGCATGAATTCATCGGTGATAACTAATTGGGGAAAAATATCATAAGCTTTGCGTCTTTGATCACCGTTTTCTGTCTGCATTTCCAGAAATTCTGGCACGTCTAAATGCCAGATGTCAACACCGATGGTAACAGCCCCGGCGCGTCTTCCCCCCTGATTGACTGCAATAGCTGTATCGTTGAGTAATTTAATCCAAGGAATAATCCCACCAGAAGCATTAGCTTTGCCCATTACCCAGCTACCAGTGGCGCGAATTCTACTCACATTCACCCCGACACCGCCACCATTTTTGGAGATGCGGGCAGCATTAGTAATCTCGCTGAAAATACTTTCTAAACTGTCGTCAATGGAGAGGATAAAACAACTGGTTAGGGAACCTTTGGGAGTGCGTAAATTGGCTAAAATTGGGGTGGCAAGAGAGATTTTTCTTTGGGCAATCGCTTGATAAAATTTCTTCGCCCAGGGTAGTCTATTAGCCGGTTCTTCCACAATGGCAAGCAGTAAGGAACAGGTTAATAATGCCTCTTGGGGTAACTCATTTTTGAGTAAATAACGGCTAGTGATTAACAATGCGCCAGCGTAATCATAATCGATATCCCAATCGGGATTAATCCAAGAACCAGCTTCTTTTAATTCTGCCTCGGAATAGATGAGAATCCTTTCGTCGTATAGGCGATTTTTAACTTGAGTTTTGACGGTTTTCTCGTAATTTCCGTACTGATAACCCCGGGCTACTAAGGTATCTTTCCAAAGACTCCAAATATGCAATCTTCCCGCCACATAACGCCAATCCGGTTCCTCTGGACTACACATTTCTAGGGCGCAATTGATTAAATTATCCTGTATTTCCCTAGTGGTAATCCCATCCCGCAGGCGTGTGGTTAAACCCGCTTCTAAGGCGATTGAATTGACTTTTTTACCTTCACAAGCCCACTCTACCACGTCGCGAATTTTGCCGATATTTAAGCTTGTGGTGGAACCATCACGCCGAATCACTTTAATTCCATGGCTGCCCATATTAGCTAAAGGGGTAGAACGAAAGGGTATTACTTCGTTATTTTTGTGAATGGAAACAGCAGTAGTCAAGGGCTTCGATTGCATAATTGGGAAATTGCGGCGTTAAAAAAACTTGACAAATTAATCTATTTGTACTAGAGTATTCTATCAGATTTTCTAGGAAAACACAACATCTAGCGTGTTAAATAATTTTATAACTCTATATGTAGTAGAGCGAGGATTGTTTTGTTCCCCAAAACAGTGTTTTGGATGACATTTTCCGCAAAAAATTCTCGATTTTCCTGGGAAGAAAGATAGTTCCTTTGTATGCTTGACAAAAAGCTTGTTTTTTGATAACAAAAACAGATTGACAAAATATTTCCGATCCCATTGTGCTTGACTACTGAGGAGGTTGTGGTGAGACTTTATTTGTTCTTAACTTTTCGATAATTTAAGACAAGAGTGGATTAAAAGTCAAATTTCCTCTGAGAACCTCTGAGAGAGTAAATTTTCTCTTTTCGCTATTTAGTGTCTTACCGCTAGAATAATAGGACAAAAACGCTATATATAGCGTCTAGCCAGTAGAGGACAAGGATGAAATATTTAGAAGAATGGCGTGGTAGCGGGGTGGACGCGGAGTTAATTGATCTCAATGTCACTGGTTTAGCGGGGTTATCTCCCAGTGAATACCTACTCTACTCCCAAGAATTACCGCGACGCAATGATGGCAGGGTTAGGGATAGTATTCTCAAGCGTTATGAACATACCAGTCAAGGCGGTTGGTGGTGTTCAGGAATTGACTTATTAACGGGTAATTATGACACTTGGGGCTGTTTTAAGCCCGATTTTCCCCGTTTAAGCTTCGATAAGGCTAAACCGATTAAGTACGAACATCCTCCCCAAACCCCTACGGGAGTCTTTGCTTTGCGGGTTCCCCTGAAAATTTGGCAAAGGATAGCCCAGTCTATCAATGTTAATATTTTACCTGAAGAAGTGGATAATAAGCAAGAGGATCTCGGTTTTTGGTCGTGGGTAATTAAACATCCAGAGATACCTATTTGTCTTACGGAAGGGGCAAAAAAAGCGGGGGCTTTACTAACAGCAGGTTATGTAACAATTGCCTTACCCGGGATTCACAATGGTTATCGTACTCCCAAGGACGAATTAGGTAGGAGAATCGGCAAATCTCATTTAATTCCGCAGCTAGAAAAATTAGCTAACTCTGGACGAAAGATTTATCTAGTTTTTGATCAAGAAACTAAACCGAAAACCCAACAAGCGGTTAATTTAGCTTTACGGAGAATGGGTTATCTATTCAGTCAGGCTAACTGTGAGGTAAAGGTAGTTGCTTGGGATGCTGCTGACGGTAAAGGGGTGGATGATTTACTAATCAATCGAGGAGAAGATTACTTTCAACAAGTCTATCAAAAAGCTACTTCTTGGGAGATTTGGAAAGCAACGAATTTAAATAGTTTAACTCTCCCACCTCATCTAGAGTTAAATAGCCGTTACTTGCCAGATATTTCTATCCCTACATCAGCGCAGTTAGTGGCGATTCAATCGGCTAAAGGTACGGGTAAAACTGAGTTTTTAGCCAAGATAGTTAAACAAGCTATTGCCAATCAACAAAAAGTTTTAGTTATCGGTCATCGGGTTAAACTGGTAGAGGAGTTATGTCAACGCTTTGGTTTAAACTATATCAGCAAAATTAGGGATAATCCTGCGGCACAAATTTACGGTTATGGTTTATGTATTGACTCTCTCCATCCCCAATCACAAGCTAAATTTCAAGCGGAAGATTGGCAAGGCTCTATTATTATTATCGATGAGATCGAACAAGTTCTATGGCATGGTTTAAATGGGGATACTTGTAAAACTAATCGTGTAGCAATTTTAAAGTCTTTAAAGTCTCTGCTGCAAACTGTGGTCAGCAGTGGGGGAAAAGTCCTAGTTGCCGATGCTGATTTAAGTGATATTTCCCTAGATTATTTAACTTCTTTAGCTGCAATTAAATTAGAAACTTTCTTGATTAGTAACGAGTGGAAACCTAGTTATCAGGAAGCTTGGCGAGTTTATAACTACTCTGATAATACTCCTCACCAGCTAATTAAGCATCTAGTAAAACATATTAAAGAGGGAGGAAAACCTTTTGTTTGTCTATCAGCACAAAAGTTAACCAGTAAATGGGGTACAATTACCCTAGAATCCTATCTCAAAAAACAATTTCCCCACAAGAAAGTTCTGCGAATAGATTCAGAGTCATTGCAAGATTCTAGTCACGCTGCCTATCAAGCGATTGGCAATTTAAATCAGTTGTTACTTAACTATGATATAGTTCTAGCTAGTCCCGCGATCGAAACGGGAATTAGTATTGATATTCAGCAGCACTTTTCCTCGGTTTGGTGTATAGCACAGGGAATTCAAACTCCCACTTCTATCGCTCAATTTTTAGGGAGAATTAGAGAGAATATTCCTCGTTATATTTGGTCAGCAGTGTACGGATTTAATCAGGTGGGTAATGGTTCCACTTCTATCCCCAAACTTCTCACCTCTGGACACCGATTAACCGAGGTTAATATTCGCTTACTACACCAATCAGATTTAGAATCTCTAGAGGATTTAGATACAAGTTTTCAAGCGGAATCTCTCCTCTGCTGGGCTAAAATGGCCGTGCGAGTCAATGCTTATATGCTTAATTATCGTCAGTCAATTCTAGGGATTTTACAAGCAGAAGGTCATAGAATTAAAGAACGAAATCAGGAAGAAGAACTAGACATAACTAATCAGTTAACGGCAGCAATTGAGGAGATTATGGAACATAATTATCGTTCTGAATGCGATGCGATTGCCAACGCAGCTGAGATAACGGAATCAGAGTGTCGTCTGCTAAAAAAACAGTTAGTTAAGTCAGTAAAAGAAAGGAGAATTATTAGAAAATATGACCTATATAAACGCTATGGAATCCCCGTCACACCGCAATTAGTGATTAAAGATGACCAAGGATGGTATCAAGAACTACGTCTACATTACTTTTTGACAATCGGGCGACAATTTTTGTGTGATCGAGATGCTTTAATTGCGCGTAAACTGATAGAATCAGGTCACGGAAGTTTATTTATTCCCGATTTTAATAGCAGTCAATTAGGAGTGATTATCGGGACGTTAGAATTGTTGGGAATTCCCGTATTATTAGCTAACCCTGAGAGAGAATTAAATAATCATGATGCCGATTTACAAAAAATGGCGGAAATCGCCATTAAAAACCGTAACGAGATTAAAACTATCACCAAGATTAACCTCTCTAATACTTCCCGTCCTCTGACGATTATTCGTAATTTTTTAAACTTGTTAGGTTATCAATTAACCAGCAAGGGCAGCCAGAGAATTGCTAAAAAATACCTAAAAGTTTATCAGATTGTTGCACCTTATGATGGGAGAGAACAAGTGTTTCAACAATGGTTATTTAGAGACGAAAAATGTGCGGGAAGTTCTGAGATTTGGTATGAATAAGGTTCTTAAGTACCTAAGCAAAATTAATTACACATATCTAACCACCTCTTGCCTCTTGCCTCTTGCCTATCTTCACTAGGAAATTAATTTTGCACGACTACTTAGGGACTTCTTATACAAATAATTAGGGTTTCCTGAATAAATCTAAAAACCTTGTTGGATAAGGTTTTTAGACTTTTTTCCCCCCAAAAAGTGCCGACCATTGGAGTGATCGGGGAAAAATTCAGTTACTTTTTCTCTGAAAATTAGGTAGTTGACCACCTGAAAATGGGTAAAACCCCACACCCTACCCCCACGAAAAACTTTTTCAGCAGACCCTAATTAATTAGAAGAAGTCTCTAGGTTATTTTTCGGGACATTCAAAACAGGATTTTGGTCAAAGAAACCCCAAGACATAATCTTAAAACCAGCCGGATGTACGGTCATAATTGGCCATTCTTCGGGACGAGGAATATGGGTAACACCGTAGGTGTACCAGATAACTAAATCCTCATTGTCGAGAGATTCATTATCAGCAGTATATTGCGGTAAACCTCGGCCTTTTTTGCCTTGATTGGGATAATCTCCCGCTGCATAAAGCTCGTTCGCTTTGTAACGAGTTGCCCAAAAATGATGGGTAGCAAATTCACCCCGTTGATGAGAATCTGCTTGGAAATTGGGATAATAAATTGAATTTGTCGATGGCATTAACATATAACTTGTCGGCATTCCTAGGGAGTTTTTCTGATTCTTATTCATTACCATCCAAGCGCGACTTTCAGCTAAATTCACATCACGAATTGCCTCGGATTCTTGCTGAAGATTTCTTTCTGACATAGTGAAGGCATTACCAAAGGGATTCTTTTCTGGTGATCGGGTAGAAACCTTCATTTCAGTAACAGAATTTTTAACCCCATCCACATCAAAATCGAGACGAAAATTTAAGAAATGCTGATGATTAATTGCTTCCACATTTGCCGCTACTAATGTCCCAAATTTATCGCCATGCTCATGAGAATTAGTGAGATTAGGAGTCGCTTTAGCTAACATAATTCCCGTTAAATCGCTGCGCTGTTCTAAAGTACCATCTTCATGAAAAATCCAGTTAATTCCATAGTCATAATTACCAATAGCAGCCACGGTACTAACTACTAATTGACGGGCGCGGCGACCTTCAAAAGTTTCCGTGTTAAAATCATAATGTCGCCAGAGAATTCCCGCATCCTTTTCGTAAATACCGATAAGATTTTTCCCGATATAAGGTTCCCCATTATCATCAGCAAACAAGGCATTTAACAAGACAGTATTTTCGGGAACATCATTACCTTTATCCAAGGGAGTAGATAGCCAACCAAAACGATATTCTCCCACATCAAAAGCACTACGAACCGCCCATTCTCGCGAGGTATTGGAGTAGGGAACTAGCATTTCTGACAGTCCTGCACGATATAAAATCATTCTATCTTTACCGTTATCATTGTAGGTAACTAGATAAAGAACTAACCCCTCTCTTGGGTGCATGAGATAACGAAATTTCCAATTTTGCCAGCTAACTTCGTTACCCTTAATCTGAAAAGTTGTCCCTTGCGGTTGTCGAATTCTTAAAGGTTTTAGGGCTTTTTGAAGGGGTGAAAGGGTTTTTTCATCGTAATCAAAATTGGCTTTTGAGAAAGGTATAATACCAGTATCTTGCACTTCAAATACTTGGCGATTATTTAAATCTACCGTCACCGATAAACCTTCGATCGGTGCGCCATAATAATTACTGCGATCCTTGCCTTTATAGTAAGTAATCCCGCGAATTAAGCGCTTTCCCGATGCTTGTTCTTTCTCGCTCATCATCCCAGGGGCCCAACCATCAATGATGACGTTTTCAAAGTCAGCAATCCCGCGTTTTTTCATAGCTTCTTGCCAACGAAGATCAGCTTTAGCTACTTGATCGAGAATTTCGTATTCTTCATCTAACAATGGTGGTTGTCCTGTCGATACTTCTTGCCATGAGATAATTTTACTCGCTTTGGTATCGACAATAGCCTCATAGGTTTTATTCAGTCTGGGTTCCAGAATTACTAAAAAAGCCTGACGAGCAATAGCATCTCCTTTTTTAAAGTTTAAAACAGTTTGCTTATCGGGTTCTTGTAAAGAAATATTAGGAAATCTGGCGAACTCCGTCAGGGATTTGTCTTTTTTCACCACAGTTACCGCCATTTTAATCTCATTTTCTGTGAGGGGGTCGAGAGGATGGCTAATCCCTGGGGATTGGGCGAAAGTTTTCCCAAAAATTAAGATCACTCCGCAGCTGATTACAAATAAAATCGTCAGTGGCCGCCACCATGAGTATTTTTTCAGCATAGAAATCCCTCGATAAGGCTAAAAGATGGTCAATCCTAGACATGATAATCTGGGATGTCATAATTAACCTTATATCTTGTGAAAAAATTAAGATCGATGTCGGCTGTATTAGCGCAGCTTGATGCAGATTAAATTGTTAATTTTGACACAATACAAGGCGTTGCTCAATCAAGCTATGAATACCAACTGTGCATCCTATCTAAAAGTTAGTTTGCCAGAAGCTTCCTATCTCAAATCAGCAACGCCAACCCCTGCCAACCGAAACCGATAGCAACTCCTCAACCAGCGGCCAAAACAGCGATCAAAACCAGATTAAATCCAGTTAATCGAGTTTAGACTTGATAGGGATTACCCAAGCGATCCACAAAAACATTGTAATTTAAGGGTAAACGCCCTGGATTAAGCCGCGGTTCCGCCGCGTAACCGATGGGAACGACAACAGCGATCGCCAGATCGGGATGATCGGCAGCACCGATCACAGCTTTTACCTTATCCTCGATCCAACCGTTGAGAAAACAACTAGATAAACCGAGACTTTCAGCAGCTAAAACCAGATGAGTAGCGGCAATCATCGCATCTTTAATCGCATATTCCCGGGTTTTTTCGCCCAAATCCTTTTGAAATCCCGGGATTGCCTGTTTAAAATATTTTACCGTGCCTTCGCTCCAGGCACCTGTACTGAGAGCCTGTTCATAGATAGGAGTTAGATCTCCTCCTCCTGCGGCAGCATCGGCAGCGAAAACAAAAGTAACCGGCGCTTGGATAATTTGCTTTTGTCCCCAAGCGGCCTCGGCTAAAGCGGCCTTTTGTGCCTCATCTTGTACTAAAATAATTCGCCAATCTTGGATGTTGAAACTACTAGGTGCAGCAACGGTTAATTCTACCAGGGTTTTCAGCAGTTCTGGGGCGATCGGATCGGTGGTAAAATTTTTAATAGAACGACGTTGATTAATCGCCGTGGGAACATCGAGAGGCAAGGTCATAAAGTCAATGGATCAAGTTAAATACTTCTAATTATTATAAGGTCAAGCTATCAGCCTCAGTCTTAGGTGTGAAAAAACAGAAATAGTAAAACATCAGGGTTAAATTGTGGCAGTCAGGAAAAGATCGACTATACTGTTAAACTTAAACAGGTCATAACCCAATGACCATCTAGCTATAATCATGTCACCGCCACAAAAATCATTTTATGCTTTCTGAGCCGGAACCGAGGGACACTCTCACCACTGCCACCGTCAATATGGGCGATCAAAGTGCCGATATTAAGCCAATTTTAGCCTTAAAAGAGTTGGTCGCCAGTTTATATCGTGAACAAAACAAAGTTCAAAATCTCTTAAGTTCCCTCGGTTTTGCCCTGCGGAGTTTCAATAATTTAAACCAATTCCTCGATCTTACCCCCTTGATGGCCGCACGAGTGGCAGACGCGGAGGGAGGGGCGTTGATTTTGAGCAAAAATAACGGTCAAGTGGCGCTTGATCAACTGCATTGCCAAGATAATCAAATTAATGGGGAACTCCGCCGACAATTAGAGGCAATTATCCGACAATTAAACCAAGAAGCGACACTTGAGAACAAAAACAATCGATCGCTTCTCGATAGTCTCGACCATAAAATCCGGCAAACTCTCGGACAGGGTACGCAGGTTTATAGTACACCTGTTTTGGTAAAAAATAGTGAGCGGGGACGTTTATACGTTTTCAGTCGCGATCCCGATTATGGTTGGACACCCACCCGTCGTAAACTGCTGCAGCTAGTGGCCGATCAAACGGCGGTGGCTATAGCTAATAATGAATTAACGATCGAATTACGGGCCAAGGAACGTCAGGATCGAGAGTTAGAAATCGCTTCCGAAATCCAAAATCGTCTTTTACCCCGGCAATGTCCGAAAATTCAGGGGGTAGAATTGGCAGCCCACTGCAAAACTGCTAATCGCGTTGGTGGCGATTATTATGATTTTATCCCCTGCAACTACGATCAATTTAAACCGGCAACGGAGGCGGAAATGGAAGCCAGTACCGCCCCTTGGAGTATAGTCATCGGTGATGTTATGGGTAAAGGTGTCCCGGCAGGATTATTGATGACCATGACCCGGGGAATGTTGCGAGCGGAAGTGTTAAATCGTCACTCCCCGGCCCAGATTTTGCGTCATCTCAATCGGGTTATGTATGCCGATCTCGATAATTCTCATCGTTTCGTGACATTATTTTATTCCGAGTATGATCCCCTGACGCAGCGTCTTGGCTACAGTAATGCTGCCCATTATCCCACCCTCTGGTGGCGAGCTAAACGGGGAGAGTTAGAGTCTCTCGACACGGAAGGAACATTAGTTGGTTTAGAGGCCGATTCTATCTATGATGATGCCCAAGTGCAATTAGAAGCGGGAGATACGCTGATTTATTATACCGATGGCTTTACCGATGCAGTCAACTCGAAAGGGGAAAGATTTGATCAGAAAAATTGGCTATCGGCAGTTAAAGAAGCCTGTCAACAGTACACCGATCCCGAACAAATTCTCGAATATTTATTTGGGACAGTTGCCGCTTTTACTGGGTTGGAAAGTGACGGTAGCGACGATATGACTTTAGTAGTTATGCGAGTGAAATCGGAGGAGTAAATCATCGGTTTCTAGGTCATAAATTAGCTTAATTCTGCTCTTGCCAAGGGGCAAATAAAGGCAATAAAGCTAACCCAGGTAAAGCGGCAATTACCGTGATTAAAAAGAACCACTGCCAACCGATCACCTCGGCTACAACTCCGGCGGGAGCCACCAAAATATCGCGACTAAAGGCCATTAAACTTGATAAAAGGGCGTACTGAGTAGCGGTAAAACGAGCATTACAAAGACTCATTAAAAAAGCCACAAAAGCGGCAGTTCCTAAGCCACCGCAGAAGTTTTCAATATTAATAGCTAAGACCATAAAAGGATAATTTTGCCCTAAATTTGCTAAAATAAAATAGGCTAAATTACTAAGAGCTTGCAAGACCCCAAAAATCCAGAGCGATCGATTAATTCCCCAACGACTTAACAGGGAACCACCTAATAAAACTCCCACCATAGTTGCTATCATGCCCATGCCGCCTTGGATCGCTCCGATATCGGTTTGACTGAAACCAGTTTTTAAGAGAAAAGGAGTCACCATATTATTAACTAAAGCATCCCCTAAACGATAGAGAACAATAAAGGCGAGAATGCCGATTCCTTGACCTATTTGATAGCGTTGAAAAAACTCCCAGAAAGGCAACCAAACCGCCTCTAAAAGAGTTTGGGGATGATCATCTCTAGGGGTAGTAGCTGGGGCGAAAAAAGACCAAATAATCGTTAAAGCCATCAATCCAGCCAGGAAAAGATAGACTAGAGGCCAGGGAAAGTGATCGGCTAAAATTAAAGCGATCGAACCAGTTAAAATTAAAGCCAAACGATAACCTAAAACCCCGATCGCCACCCCAGCACCCATCTCCCATTTTTCTAAAATATCTGTGCGATAGGCATCGTAGGCAATATCTTGGCTGGCACTAAAAAAAGCGATCAGTAAAGCATTAATTGCCAATAATTCTAAAGATCGTTGCGGTTGTTGAAAAGCCATGCAACCAATCGCTAAAGTTAAACAAATTTGAGCGATGAAAATCCAACCGCGACGACGACCAAGCAGCGGGGGAAGATAGCGATCGAGTAAGGGAGACCAAAGAAATTTGAGAGAGTAGGGGAGGGTGACTAAACTAAATAAACCGATCGATTTCAGATCAACTCCTTCGGTGGTCATCCAAGCTTGCAGGGTGCGACTGGTGAGCAATAAGGGCAATCCGGAAGCGAAACCTAAGAATAACAAAGCCGCCATTTTTTGACTGCGGAACACTTGCAAATAAGCGGAAATTTCTTTGATCATAGAGGGGATAGGAGGATAGATTAGATTAAAGAATATAGTTAATTGACCCAAAAAGAAAGAGATTAGTTCTGACCGGCATCGCCCCATATTAGCCATTGCCTGGAGATCAAAAAAAATTCCCGAAAAAATTGCGGTCTTTCCCCCAGCGGGGGCTAGAGGCAGTAGAATAGATGAGATTTTGATTCAGTAGTCTTGAAAAATTGCGGTATTCTCCTTAAGATATATGCTTGATTCCCCCAACTAAATCCCACCCCTATTTACCTTTCCGGGATAAGGACTGCCATCCCCATCTTCCCTGCCGACTCCTGTGATTAAAGTGGACTCCTGTTTTATCTCATACCTATTGTCTCATCCCTCCGACTCGGAAGCGACCGGTGACAGTGCCGCCATTACCGTCGAGGTGCGTTTGGCCCAAAGCCAAGATATCAAAAGCTTGGCGGAGATTCTCACCGATAGTTTTTTTCCCACGGCCAATTATTGGTCTTTTCTGCGTTCTATCTTTAAATTAGGCATTTACGAGGACTTACGGGGACGATTGCGCGGTGATACCCCTTACTATCACTGTCTGGTAGTCAGTCAAACCAGTGTCACCGCCACGGGTTCTCAGGAAGTTATTGTCGCTACGGCGGAAATCAGCTTAAAATCCAGTTCTTTTTTAGCTGTTCCCATTCCTTATATTTCTAATTTAGCCGTTAGTCCCGATCGCCGGCGTGCCGGTCTGGCCCGGAGATTGCTGCTCAAGTGTGAACAGATCGCTAGAGAATGGGGTTTTGAGGAACTTTCCCTCCATGTTCTCGATAATAATCTAGCAGCCCGGTCACTGTACTTAAGTAGCGGTTATCGTCTCCAAAAAACCGACGGTTGGTTGGTCAATTGGTTATTTAATCGACCACAAAAGTTATTTCTGCACAAAAAAATCAGCCAATGAGGAGATAGGAGGCAGGTTTTAGGGGTTGGGGTGTTGGGGTTTTAGTTCAATTTCCCCACTCCGCCACTCCCCCGCTTCCCCGCTTCCCCACTTCCCCACTCCCCCACTTCCCCACCAGCAAAGCCTAGATATTTCTCCAAAATTGCGATGCAGAACGATTATAAGGAAAAATTCTGCTATATTATCTGCTAACTCTCTAAAAAACCCGATTAGTTTAATGATCTTTTCCGGTTATCTGGGAAAAAAAATAGTTCATCTCTTTAAAATATGGTTTTAGGGAGATACTTAGTGACTGTGTGAGGCAATTTGTGGTTAATAAGACAAAATCAAGGCTTAAAAGCGGAAAATCAAGCAAATTAGCGGCTAAACCAGTGAAAAAGCGGCGATTGTCGCGTAAATGGTTCCTGACAGTCCTAGGCTTAACCAGCTGCGCCCTAGTTTCCGCAACGGTGGGGGCTATGTTGGCCGTGTCTCTCTCCTCCACACCTTTGCGACAAGCGGCTCTTAGTCCCGAAGAAGCCGCCGCTTTTAACAATCAGCAGGCCATATCCTATGAAAATCTGCAACTTCCCGCCCTCAACCGTCCCGTTAATATTCTGGTAGTCGGCGCGAAAGTGTTGACATCCGATGTCAAGGAGGCACAAACCCCAGATCTGGGTTATCATGCCCCGGTTAATTCCTTGGAGGGTTTAACCGATACCATGCTGTTACTGCGTTTTGACCCCCAAAGACAGAAGTTAACCATGCTTTCCATCCCCCGGGATACCCGCACCGATATCGAGGGTTACGGGGAGAAAAAAATCAATGAAGCTAACGCTATCGGGGGACCTGCTTTAACGGCGGAAACGGTTAGTCATCTTTTAGACGGAGTCGCTATCGATCGCTATATTCGCATTAATGTGCAGGGTGTGGAAAAATTAATTGATGCTTTGGGGGGGGTGACGGTATATGTTCCCAAAGACATGAAGTACCAAGATTTTAGTCAACACCTCTACATTGACCTGAAAAAAGGGGAACAACACCTTAACGGCGAGAAATTCCTCCAGTTTGCCCGTTTTCGTTACGATGCTAACGGCGATATCGGTCGTATCCAACGACAACAGCAATTAATGCGGTCTTTAGTAGAACAAACCCTAAAACCAGCAACTTTACTGAAAATTCCCGATATTATCGAGGTTATCCGCACTCATATCGATACTAATCTCAGTTTAGAGGAGTTACTCGCCCTAGCCGGTTTTGCCTCTAAAACTCAGCGCACTGATGTGCAAATGCTACTGCTACCCGGAGACTTTAATGGTGATGGTCGGCAAGGGATCAGTTATTGGCTACCCAATCAAAGTAAAATTCAAGAGCTAGTGGCTCAACATTTTAACCACGGCTTTTTTATGGCTGACATCGAGGAAACCACGCAACCGACTCGCATAGCTGTGGAAGATAGCATCGATAATCCAGAAGCGGTGCAAACTCTAATTAGATATCTGCGCTCATTGGGTTATGAAAATGTTTTTGTCTCTAAGTCTTCATCGCCAATTCTAGAAACTACCAAAATTATTGCTCAAAAAGGGGATAATTCCCTCGCTGCTTCCCTGCATAATAGCCTTGGTGTCGGGGAAGTTTTGGTGGAAAGTACAGGGAATCTCGCTTCTGATGTGACGATTAAAATCGGTCAAGATTGGCAAGAAAAATCAGCTAATCTTTCTGAGCTATCCCCTGGCAACTAAGAGAAAAATCAAGTTTATCTGAGTTAGGAGTTACCCATTGACAAAAAACTCATCCATTATCAGTTATCATTGATTAGTGATTGGTCACTGTTTACTGTTTACTCTCCCATGACTCCTTTTGTCGAGAAACTAAAAACTCCTTTAACTAAGCACAAAATCTCGGTTCTGCAAATTAATTTGGGGAAAAAATGTAACCTTGCTTGTAGCCATTGTCATGTGGAAGCTAGTCCAGTTCGCTCCGAAGAAATGACTCCAGAAGTGTGCGAACAAATTATCGAACTGATCGCAAGATTCCCCCAAATTAAAACCGTCGATCTGACTGGCGGCGCCCCAGAAATGCTCTACGGTTTTAAGCCGATTGTGGAAATCTCTAGAAAAGCTGGGAAAGAGGTAATCGTGCGCTCGAATTTAACTATTTATTTCGAGAAAGGATTTACTGATATTCCTCAATATTGCGCTGGCCATCAGGTACGGGTGGTGGCTTCTTTACCCTGTTATCTTGCCGATAATGTGGATAAAATGCGCGGTCTGGGAGTCTATGATCGATCGATTGCTGCTTTACAATGGTTGAACCGTCTCGGCTACGCTCAAGAGCCGAATTTGATTGTAGATTTAGTCTATAATCCCCAGATTCCTAAGTCAGAGAATTTTTCTCTCACACCGGATCAGGTATCCCTAACACGGGATTACAAAAAGTTCTTGCAAGAACATTTTAATATTTCTTTTAACAATCTGTTGACTATCATTAACCTACCTATTGGAAGGACGCGCTTCCATCTGGAACACCGGCAACTCTATCAACCCTATCTTCAATTCCTCGAAGACCATTTTAATGGCGATACTGTCGAACATTTGATGTGTCGTAATCAGCTTTCCATTGATTATTTGGGTAATATCTATGACTGCGATTTTAATCAGATGGAAGATCTGGTCGCTTGCACTGGTCAAGACCAAAAATTAACCCTGTCGGATTTATTACAAGCGGATAGTTTAGATCTAATTGCAGAGGTACAAACCGCTTCCTATTGCTACGGTTGCACTGCCGGCAGCGGGTCCAGTTGTGGGGGAGCTTTGATTTCAGTCTGAACAAGTGTACTGGATTGACAGCGCATCTCGACAAATTTAGTACAAATGCTCGGACTAGCTTTCCCTGCTGCCAACTCCGGCGCTGTCTTAACGAGTAATCTTAGATAGTCAAAAGTTTGGCTAATAATTAGGGACCAGAAAAAACCGCCGATTCGATATCTTGGCGACTAAGGGAGTATTTAAAAGCGCGATTGATATCACTGCCGTCATTTGCTGCCCGAAAGTAACGAACGGTGATTTCTTCGATGTCGAGGCAGATTTCCGCTTTCCATGTCGGTTTTTCCACAGTCCAACAGTGGATATTCTCGCTATTTTTCCGACAACCTAATTTAACTAGCCATGCTTCGATCGCCGGTAAGGGATGATTATAGAGGGGAGTATCAGCAGTGGGAATCTTCATCGCATCTAAATCAAAAATAATTGGGCTACAGTGACGGCATTCTCTCCTCGAAGCATAGCAATAATCACCGCTAGTAACAAGCAGCCCAGCAGGGTGAGTGCCAAGATAAACAAAGCAAAAATTTCTCCCGAAGATAGGGGACGATCGGTAGGATCGAGATAGGCGCTACGATTAGCTATGGGTTGATCGCCATCGGGGATGGTTTGGATGACATTCCAGCGCGAGTAACCTATCTGTAAATCATACAGGGAACGGCGATCGGGATTACTCAGGGTGGCATAAGCTTCGTTAAGACGCTGGAATTTAACCGTTGCCACTTCGGGGCTGAGTTCGGTAGTATCGGGGTGGTATCGTTTGCTGAGTTCCCGATAGGCGCGTCGCACTTCGATCACCGAGGCACTCGGATGTAGTCCTAGAATGGCATAATAAGTATTGGCAAAGCGCGAGTTAGCGGCAATGACTCGCGAGGTAGTTTGGGAATTATCGCGCTCGAAGGTCACAAGATTTTTTACCGAAAAATTGGGTTTAAAGCCTCGCCCTTTTAGGGCGACTTTATCTGATGTATGATATTAAGAATAGCGGGCCGGGTAAGCAACCGCTTAAAAAACCCAGTCATCGCAGGATGAACGCACCGTTCGGCAAAAGCTCACGGCCGAAGCCTTGAAAACTAGAGTTATGGGGTTCTATGGGGGAATGCTCCTATAGGTAAAAGCTCTAAGCGTCAAGTACCAGAGAAACCAAGTATTTTAGAGGTTTTGAACTGTATCGTAGGGCATAGGAAAACAGGCTTCTGTAAGGGAGCGAAAGTCTGAGGAGAGAACCACCTCTGGGTGGGATTTCGCCAGGAATCTGGTTCAAGTGGACTCGTTGAGCCAGAAATTCTCAGCAGTGATGCTAGAAGAATCCACGTCCGTTTACGGCGTGGGGTATGTCAAACTAAAAATTGTTTTAATATTTTAACCCTGTTGATCATGAAATCTCGTTATCGGCTGCGTCTTCAGATCTGTCTTGTCTTTCTTATTGTTGCTCTGACGAGTTTGTCTCCTTGGCTAACCCCTAGTGCCTATGCGGGAATCGATGACGATCGCCTTGATGGTAATATTTTTGTGGTCTATGCGGGTAATGGTTCCCTCGTACCACCGCGTTTAAATTTAGCGGAAACTTTTCAACGGAAAATTCCAGCTATAATCGTCTATTATCTGGATGATAGTAGTGATTGTAAGCGATTTGCGGCGATTGTCTCCCGTTTTCAAGAGTTTTACGGTCGCGCCGCCAGTATTATCCCCGTTACTGTCGATTCTATCCCCTTAAAGTCTTCCTATCGTCCCGATGAACCGGGTTACTATTATCGCGGTGGGGTTCCCCAAACGGTGGTTTTAGACCAACAAGGTAAAGTGGTTTATGATGGTTTGGGCAATGTTAAATATGAAGATGTGGATGATGTCTTAAGAAAGGTTTTTGATCTTTTGCCTCGATCGGAATCGGTAGAGTTAAAAAGACGCTCTTTTAACGAGTTTAACGCTGAATTGCGCTAGTTACCCCTTTTTTATCCTCAATTGAACCAAAAATAATCATTTAGAGATGCTGTCAGCAGCGTCTCTATCTTGTTTTTAGGAACAATAAAATTATTTACTTATTGCTTTTATTATCATTTAAGATTTATTTGAACCGATAAATGCTAGGCAATTCAGATTTTATCTGGAGTAACACTTGAAAAATATTGGCAATAGTGCCAGACTGGAAAAAGTTTGCTAACCTAATTATACTGAGAATAATAATCATTCTTGTAGGTGTAGGAGACAGCAATGAAAATCAAGCAAAATTTCCTAACAGCAGCGATATTACTGGGTTTTTCTGGTCCGGTACTGGCTAATAGTCTCGAAAACCTCTCTAGTAACCCCATGGCACAGGTAACAAGTGTCAATCAATTGCGGGATGTTTCTCCCACCGCCTGGGCGTTTGAGGCCTTAAGAAGTCTCGTGGAGAGGTATGGTTGTATAGTAGGTTATCCTGACCGCACTTTTCGCGGTGAACGCGCTTTAACTCGTTGGGAATTTGCCGCCGGGTTGAATTCCTGCTTAAATACCCTGGAAAGATTGATTCAAGAAGGAGTAGCGGTATTAAAAGAAGATCTAGACAGAATCAAGCGATTAGTCAAGGAATTCGAGACAGAATTAGCGGCATTAGGGGCTAGAGTTGATAACTTAGAGAATCGAGTCGCTTTTCTGGAAAATAATCAATTTTCCACCACTACTAAATTAACCGGGGAAGTGGTGATGGCATTATATGGGGTAGCCACAGGAGAAAAAAACGGTGGTGAAGGAATTCCCCAAGTACCAGCTTTTGGTTATCGGGCCCGTTTAGAATTAAATACTAGCTTCACAGGCAAAGATTTACTCTATACCCGTCTAGCAACGGGAAATATTGCCGATTTAGCCGATACTACCGGAACTTTTGCCAGTACCTTAGCCTTTACCCAACCGGACGGCAACGATTTATTGGTAGAAGTTTTAAACTACAGTTTCCCCCTAACGGAAAATATCCAACTCTGGTTAGAAGCGACGGGAGGTGCTAAAGATGACTTTACCAATACCCTCAACTTTTTGGATGGAGATGGTGCTAGTGGGGCGCTTTCCGCTTTTGGTACTCGCAATCCCCTTTATTTTGCTCCCGGACAAACTGGACTCGGTTTACAGGGTAATTATGGGGCTTTCCAATTCAGCGCCGGTTATCTTGCCGGGGATGCTAACGATCCTAACCCGGGAGCGGGTTTATTTAACGGTTCCTATACTGCCCTAGGGCAGCTGGGTTATGTTCCAAACGATAATTTTGGCATTGCTTTATCCTACTTTCATGGTTATAACCAATTAGACACGGGGACGGGAAGTCAGCGCTCGAATTTCCGATTTTTCACCGAAGAACTATTCGGGGAGGCTGTCCCGACCATTAATAATAGCTTGGGTTTACAATTTACTTGGCGAATTGTCGATGGTTTTGTCCTCGGTGGTTGGGGTGGTTACACAAAAGCTATCACCCTTAGCACCTTAGATGGACAACTAGAACGCGGGGATTTAGATATCTGGAATTGGGCGGTAACTTTGGCTTTTCCTGATTTATTTAAGGAAGGAAATACGGCCGGTATTATTGTTGGTATGCAGCCTTGGGTATCTAGTTCTAGTATTAGATTAAATGATGGTAGTTCCACTAATGATCCCGATACGTCCTTTCATATCGAAGGATTTTATGAGTGGAAACTCACCGATAATATTGCCCTCACTCCGGGGGTAATCGTGATTACTTCTCCTAACTCAAATAACAACAATTCCACCTTAGTTATCGGTACTATCCGCACGACTTTTACTTTCTGATTTGTCTAGGCAGCCAGTCAGAAATAAAGATAAAGTATGACGGGATTTGACCTCATCTCTCGACGACTGGCTGCTGTTCCTGCGTTTCGCACTCTCAACTAACTAAATTAAGGGGGCATTTATGGTATTTTTAGAGGCAATTTAGCCGACTTTTGTGGTTTCTTTTTCAGTGGATTTAGAGGGTTTTAGTTTATGCTTGATGGTTGAAGCTGCGCTAGAGCCGAAGGTGACGATACTCAAACTGTTATTTTTTGTACTGTAGATTTTTTGGTTATTTCCTTAGGATGTCTGAACAATTGACCTTCATTTTGGTAGAAAACTTCATAATCTGGTGCCAGTTCAAGACATAACTGTTTCCATAAACTAATTCCTTCTTGTTTAAAATCCATTTCAGCTTGCTGATTAGGAAAATCTGATAAAGGTGGATAGTCTTGATTTAAAGTCTTATCGTAAGTATCCTGCCATGGGTTTAAACGCTGAATAGTTTCTTTACTTAATGGTAATTCTTCAGGAGTAATGTTATCAATTTCATCTACTCCCCAAAGTGGGTAACTTCCATAATCTGCCCAAAGTTTGATTCTGATTGCCATAACTATCATTCCTGAATCAGTTTATTAATTAATCGAGCCGTAGGTTGGGTTGAGCTATCATTATTGCTCAGGTATTACCCATCGGCTCAAAAGGCGAAACCCAACAAAAATTGTGAAAATATTCGAGGAAGTTGTTGGGTTTCCTTGCGTCAACCCAACCTACGTTCTAATGCTCCGAGTAACAATTCCATAACACCCGATATTACTATCGATAATGGATCAGAACCAGAAATAGTCTATTCTCTTGAAGGATTTTCCCATCAGGAAATGAAACTATTAACAGACCTATCACTCTCTAGCATTCGGAGTAAAGCCAGTCGAGGGAAGGTGATTACAGCCAAGGATGGTTTTACCTACCTTTATGACAAAAATCCTGAGATATTAAAGTGGCTCAGAACTTAACTTTAAATGACTCTAACAAAGGGGCGATCGCGCCTCTTTGAACTAAATTTGGTTTTTCTTGTGTTAAGTAGCTGGTTATAATTAGGGTTTGGTTAATTTTTTAGTATTTTTGCTTAGGGTAAGTCCAGATATTCTTGTTCTGTTAGGGCAAATTCTGGATCAATGATTTTTACTTCATTATAGGTGAGTTGATAGAGTTTGTAAACTAAGTGATCAATCTGCTTTTCTAATTCGCTTGTGTCAGCAGTAGGATCAGATTTTTTAGCGGCGAGAATTTTGTCAACTAAATTGATAAAAGCTGATTGGTTTTTAGTTTTCTTAATTGGTAAAGACGACAATTCATAAATTCTAATCTCAGGAAATGTTATATCTTGCCTGTTATATTTTTTCCTAAAATAGAATGCTATTAACTTTGAGTTAATAATTCCTAAAAGATATTTTGTAAGTGACTGATCATGTGGTTTTACTATTTGCAATAGCTGGCTAGTTACAAAATCACCATTAGTGTAACAAGCAATAAGCTTTTCTCCAACAATTCGCCTTACCAATATTCTTTCTCCTTCAAAGAGAGAAATATCTCTTGGAGCAGCAAGATTTGAGCCGTATTTGAGCCATCTATTTTTCCAAGAAATCAAATATGTGTTGATATCTTTTCCTTCTAAATATGGTCTATATGTGTTATCTACCTTAAAGTCAGCTTCAAATATTTTATTTTGGGCATCTTCTTTTTTCTGTTTTGGATTTCCCTTACCTGTCTCATAGATTTTTATACCAAATTTTACGATGGCAATCTCTGCTAATATTTGACTGTCACTTTCTATCTTATTTCTTAAAAGAATATCGTTTTTATTGGCATCAATATTAATAATTTTTAAATCATCTTGCGCCCAGTTATCCTGACTCATGATACACTTAGTAACAAGAGGATAATTGTCTTCTACACTGGGAACTAAAATTTCAGTTTGATTTGTAGTAGCCGTTTTTTTCTGAATTAATGTGATTACTGGTAAGACTGTAGCATCTTCAAAAACTTTGGTTTTAGAATAATCAACTATTTTTAATATTTTTAATTTGAGAAGTATTCCCCTAATTAATAAATTTTTCTGGTTGTTTAACCATGTATTTGGCGTGATATAGCCAATTAAGTCTTTACTTAATTTTGTAGCCAATTCCCAAAACAAGATATAAGCATCAAATTGATACTCTGCACCTTTATAGGTATTCAAATAATAGTTAAATTCAGATTTTCCTAATCCCCATTCTCTACCTCCTATATAAGGAGGATTCCCAATCACCACATCAAACCCGACAAAATCCCCGTCATCATTCAACACTTCAGGAAACTCAAACCGCCATTCTAAAGCATTATCATACAGCCTACCGCTTTCAATATCTGCAATTTCAGCAGTTAGCTTATCAATCTCATTATTTAACTTAGTTACTTTTTTCTCCCGCGCTTTTTGCTCCGTCTTAGTCTCCTCAAACAATAAACCCTGATTTTCCAGATTATAAAGTTCCCCTTGTAATTGACGTAACTTCACCTTCTTAGGATCACTAATTAATAAATTAGCACTAAAACCAGCCTTAATCTGAGCAATCAGCGTTTCCATCTCCCGCTTTTGTTCCTTATTTTCCGCATTGCGATAAGTCTGTACCGCATTGCGATATTCCTCAATACTAAACTTCTGCTTCTGTAAAACCTGTTTAACATCCACATCCAAAGCAAAGCGACTAATCAAAGAATTACCACACTTGATATTAATATCAATATTTGGCAAAGTTTCTAAATTGCCATCCTCTCGATAATAAGCATTCTTTAAAAGCTCAATCCATAACCGCAACTGACAAATCGTCACGGAATTAGGGTTAATATCCACCCCAAATAAACACCCTTCGATAATCGTCTGTTTCTCATGAAATAAGGCTTGCTGTACCCGTTGCTTTTCTTTATTATTCGGATGATAAGCAAATAAACTCCCCTCATCATCATAAACCAATAACTTATCGTTTCGCACCTCTACCCGATAATCTTTTAGCGACTTACCCGAACTATCTAATAAAACCCGTAACTCACTCTTAATCGCGATTATCTCATTCAAAGCTGAAACTAAAAAATGTCCTGAACCCACGGCCGGATCGCAAATCTTCAGGCTATTAATAATAGTATTCGCCTCTCTTTTGTCCTCAATTCGTTCATATAAATTATCCAAACTTTGACAATTCCAGCCTTTTACTTCATTAAACTTCTGCACGATCGCTCTTCGTATCGTTTCCCGACACATATACATGGTAATAAAACTCGGCGTATAAAAAGAACCGTCCTTATAACCATTAATCTTTTCAAAAATTAACCCCAACACCGAAGCATTAATTAACTTTTCGCTATCTTCTTGAGGATTTTCTAACTCATCTCGATCGAATTTATAAGCATCCAAAAACTCAAACAAATAAGCCAACGCATTTAACTCGCCTACTCGCTTATTACCCTGATTATCTTTTAGCACCGTACCTGCAAAAATGGGTAAAGTTCGCTCCCGCAAATTGCCAATAAAAATCGTTTGGTCTTCCGTCTCCGTTGGTAGAAATAGCGAACTATTTAAATAAGGTACATGAGCAAAAATCGTTTTAACCTTAGCCTCGCGCTTATTTTTCTCCTTGGCTAACACATCAAAAAACAAACTATCGAGATCACTATAACTGGGAACTTTCGCCAAATTGAGAAAAGCAAAATCTCGATCGCCTTGATGATATTTAATTAATTGCGCTTCCAATAGTTTGAGAAATAAAACCCGATTAATCCAATTAATTGATAACCGCAACGCCACATTAAAAAGCCGTTCTTCATCTGTAGTTCCAAACTCTTCAGTTAATTTTGAAGTCTTATCTAGACTATCCAACCGACTAATCGCATTTTCAATTAGGGAACCATCACAGCGATCGCCTTCTTTCATTCGTCCGATTAACTTCTTCCCTTTTTCCTTAATTTCCGTCAAACCAATAATATACAAAAGCTCATTATAAAAAGGCTTATTTAAAGTATTACTGTCATTAACAAAAGGTAACTTAAGTAAATGTTCTGGTGAAAGAATCTTGTAAATATCAAGCAAATCTAAATTTTCCAGATCTCGCAGATCAAAATGAGTAAACTTAATTTGCTCAATAACTTTAGTGATCGCTGGTTCGGCAATTTGTTGATAGAAAAAATCCGTTTTTGTACTACTCAGTCTCCCTGCTTCAAAATCGCAAAACTGGTTAACTAGAGCCTTATTAGCAAAAAACAACTCCTCAAAAATCTTCGCATCGAAAATAAACCACTCATAAATATTTGTCACGATCAAGTGTTTAATCTCAAGATTTTTATCCGTCACCCTTTCGCGGAGAAAATATAAAACTAACTGCTGAAAAGCCTTGGTATTGAGATTATCCAGTCTTGGCATTTCTGCATTTATTGTCCGAGTAGGCTTCTTAGTCTCAAAAATGACCCCCACTGGACTTTTAACATCCTGGTTATTATGAATCACCAGATCAATGCGCTCTTTTGTATTGATAAAATAGCGATCGGTATAATAGGTATTTTTTAAAAAATCTATCAGCAAATTTTTATTAAACTCTTCCGACTTTTTGCTGTCACATTGCTCCAACAAGCGCGCCAAATTAGCTTGAAAAACCTGAATTGTTTCAGCCTCAGGCTTGATTTTTAAGTACACCCGATTTAAGGCTTGCTTGAGTTCTCGCTTATTGACGATCATAAAAGTTTACCTCTAGGGAAACTACCGATTTTATTATAGCATTGCCAAATGATCGGTTAAAATAGAAGGATAAAAGTTGCAATCGAGGTAATCCGTCGAAGTAAGGAATTTCTAACAGCAATGGGGAAAAAATCCCCCGTCACAGCCTAGCTTGACGGGGGGAGTATGTCACTGTTGCAATGCTTTTAAGAAGCGTCCCATAGTGGCAAATAAACCCGACTTTTTGGCTTTATTAGCAGGATTAGAACTATCATTAGGATTATTACTAGAAGCTTTCAGAATCAGATTTTCTAAAGCTTCGCCCATGGGTTTAGTGGATTGTTCGGAAATTAACTCGTAACCGTCTTCTTTTTCTAGCCAAACTTGCCACATGGAAGGATAGGAACGATAAACGATCGCTGATTCCAAGGGACGAAAATAATAACAACTTTCTAGGGTACTTAAAAATCTTTCTCGCAATTGTCGGGCTGCGTAACCGATACCCACTACCGATACATCTTCCAATTGAGGAATTAGAAGAACTACGGGGCGATCTTCGGCAAGGTAACAGAGTTTTTCTACGGAATTAATCTCCACCGAGGAGGGACAAACAACTAAAAAAACTTCATCTTCGGGCTTAATTTTGTTTTCGACAGGAATAAAACGACTACCTAAATCTCCCAGTTGAAAAACTGTTTCTCCCCAATCCCGTCGAGCTAACATGGCGGCCCCGGTATCGGGAAAAATTACCCTTAAACCAGAACCATAACTGTCAAAAATAGAGGCAAAATCAAGGGCTAAAGCTTGCGCTTGTAGAGCAATTTCTGGGATAACTAATTCCACTTGTAGGCGTCTAGCTCCCGATTCTAGAGCCAGTTGGGTGGCGGCTTTCGCTTGCAGGATGGTTTCTTCTAGGGAATTGGGTAGGGTCATTTCAGTTATCAGTTATCAGTTATCAGTTATCAGTTATCAGTGACTACCTCTGGTCGTCGGTGACTTAAAATCAGAAAGATTTTAATTTTTATAAAAGGTAGGGTTGATTCATAGTAGGGTTGATTCATAGTAGGGTTGATTCATAGTAGGGTTGATTCATAGTAGGGTTGATTCATAGTAGGGTTGATTCATAGTAGGGTTGATTCATAGTAGGGTTGATTCATAGTAGGGTTGATTCATGAATCAACCCTACCCTTAATAGATGAAGTGTGACGGGATTTGGCATCATCCCCAGCATTAAGATAACTCCTATAAAATACCTTTAGTTTTTAACAGGAAAGTCGGTAATCGGGGAAAAGGTGAAGAGAGAAAGCTTAGGAAAGCTGATAGGGGCCGTGACGTTGGGCATAATAATCGAGAATTGCCGTGACCAGAGTGCGATCGCTTTCCTGAAAAGTCTCAGTATAGTTAATTTCGAGACTACCGATCTGACTTTGATGATAATCGAATTGTTGGAACTGCTGGGCAGTTAGATGGGTTTCCACACCCTGAACCTGTTGTAAATGGCTGGCCAACTCTCGATAGATAGCCAAGGGCATTTGCGGATAAATAATGGTTTGTTTTTGTTGAATAGCAATCGATCGCACGGGTTTTATTCTCCTGATTCGGGAATATTATAGCTGATCGAGGCTTGCGGTGCGGCGGCGGGTTCGGGGACAACATCCCCTAGGCGACGGGTAATAGTTTGACCGTATTGTTCTAGGACAATATAGGGATTGTCGGGATCGGTGTTGATCGCTTTAACTAAAATTAAACCATTAGAGAGGGTAGAACCGGGGATAACTCGACGTTCCGTGGCTTCTCCGGTGGCTTTCACGATCGCCATGGCACTGGTGGGCAACCGGATGATGCCCAATACTTGCACTTCTTCGGCTTCCGTCGGTTGCGGTGGTGGGGGAGGTGCTTTAACTATCGGTAGTCTAAGAGTGGGCGGTGCTTTCACTATCGGTAGTCTAAGAGTGGGCGGTGCTTTCACTATCGGTGGTCTGGGAGTGGGACGATTGCCCCTTGCTGCGGGTGCGGCTGCGGTGGCCGCTGGAGTCCCAGCCGGGGGTTTTCCCGCCACTGTAATTGTAATATTTGGTTGTAGGGAAAAGGGGGCAAAGGGATCCTTATTCCTGGAACCGCGATTAATTTCTGCCCGTTTTTGGTCGGGATCGGTAGCGGGAATAAATCCCGATGCGCTTGGGGGGGTCGATTCGGTGGCTGGTTGCACAGGACCGCTAAAGGCAGGAGGTTGGGCAGCTGGGGGACTAGGAGAGGGGGTGGGGGTGGGGGTTTCTTGGGTGGGTGGTGGGGATTGATTAGCTTGGTTAGAAGCTGGACATCCCACCAACAATAAAGCGACACTCCCCACCGATAGGACTAGCGGCAATTTTTTCATGGGGAGACAAAGACAAAATGGCCTTGAAGGACAACCTTGTATATTAACATAACATTTGTTTCCCAGAAATCTAGGCTGATTATAAGGGGAAAGTCAGGAACTTTGCCCCTAGTCCAATTTTAATATTGACTACCAGATTTGCGATGACCGATGGCGGTGACACCGTTACTATCCAAAACTTGACCCCGCTCGACCGTGGCATAGACTAACCAGCGATCGCCGCAGAGTTGTCGCTCTTGGACCGTACACTCCAGGTAGGCGAGACTTTCGCTTAAAATCAGACCGCCATTTTCCCCGACTTGGGTTTCTAATCCTGTAAAGACATCGCCGCCAGATTTGATGCGATTGGAAAAATGGCGGCGTAAATTGCGCCCTTCCTTGAGAATATTCAAGATAAAGACGGTTCCCGAGTTAATTAGGCGATCGGCGGCTTGTTCGTCAGCAACGGCGATAATTAGCCCCGGGGGGTTAAAACTGGCTTGGGATACCCAAGAGGTCAAGAAACCAGCATGATCCTCGCCCTGACGAGTGGTGAGAACACAGAGGGAACCGACGATCCGACCAACGGCCTGGGCAGTGCGATCGATTTGTGTTTCGGTCATTCCCTGTTGGGGAACCCGCAATTTTTTGGTTTTTTTCAAGGTCCTGGCGAAGGTTTCTCCAGCTAAATAACCTGCTTGTAAACTGCTTTCTGTGGGGTTAAAACGCACGCGCAAAGACTCAAAACCGAGGCGATAATTAGCATCTTTGAGTTTAGTTTCAATTAAATCTACCGCTTCTCCACTCCAACCGTAGGAACCAAAAACCCCAGCTAATTTAGTTTTTGCTGCCGTGGAAAGAACGATTCCTAAAGCGGTTTGAATCTGGGTAGGAGCGTGACCAGCTAAGGTGGGAGAACCGATAATAAATCCGTCACAATTTTCGATCGCTTGACTAATTTCGGCGGGGGTGGCAAACTCACAATTTATTGATTCTACGGCTAGATCATTTTCTAATAATCCTCTTTCGATCGAGCGGGCCATGGTGGCAGTATTTCCGTAGGCAGAAGCATATAATAAAGCCACTTGTAGGGGTCGAGTTTTTTGTTCTTGACACCAATAGCGATAATCGTGGGCAAGACGACTAAGACTATAGCGAATTATCGGACCGTGGGCGGGTGCATAATATTGGGCAGGAAATTCTTTAATTTTGTCGAGGGCTGTTTCTACTGGTTTTGATTGTACGGCATGAAGACAATCAAAATAATAACGACGATCTGCGTCTAATTGTTTCCAATTTTTATCCAAAATATCGTCACTGCACAGATGCACACTAAAGAATTTATCGCTGTATAAAATTTGGGTTTTTTGGTCAAAAGTGCAGATACCATAAGGCCAGCGCGGGGTAGGAACATTAATAAAACTTAGTTGATGACCTTGCCCTAAATCAAGGATTTCATCGGTTCGTATGCCCAAAATTTGGGCATCGGGAAAGGCATTTTTTAGGGTATTTACAGCCGATTTAGAACAGAGGATGGTGATTTGATGGGTTTGGTCTAATAATGCCTTTAAAGTGACGATGCGGTTAGGATTAACGTGACTGAGAATCAGATAATCGAGACGATGTAAGGGGACATATTGACGAATTTCTTCTAAATAAATTTCGGTGAAGGATTCTCCAGGGGGATCGATTAAGGCGGTTTTATCGCCACAGATAAGATAGGAATTAGCGGTGGTTCCCCGTTGACGAGCATATTCTATTTCAAATTTTAATCTGTCCCAAGTACGCGAGCGAAAAACCCAAGTTTGATCGGCAATTTCGGCGGTTTGAACATCGCGGGGGCGATTATTAATAGCAGGATTGGGAATTAAAGTATTAGTGGTCATAATTGTTAAGTTGGTTATTAGCTGTACTGATAACTGATAACTGATAACTGATAACTGATAACTGATTAAGTTTTGCTATTTATTTCAGTTAATTCTTTAACTAAATGTTGACGATAACGCTCGGAAACTTTTTGCTCGGGATCGATACCTTCAAAGGTGGGAGGAAGCCAAACTCTTAATACCATTAATGTGCCGAGAACTATTAGAAAAGCACAGGCGGCTAATACTTGTGTCCAATTAGTTTCTAGGACTCCTCTGACAATTAATTCTCGCAAAACTGAGACGATAGAAACTTCCACGGCAACACCGATAGAAACTCGTTTTTCTTGCAAATAAATAATTAACAATCGGAACAATTCTACTAGAATTAAGAGGAATAAAATATCGGCGGTAACAATCCGAAATTGAATCGGTGGCAGCAGAGACATAAACATTTCTCTGACTTCTAACACCATGAAGCTAAATAAACCAATACAGAGAGAAATGACAATTAAATCTTGAATCATTTCTAAGACTTGCACTACCCGCACCATCATTGGGGAAGGATTTTTAATTGGTTCGTACATTTTATTTCTCCTAAGATTGATAGAATTGGATGTTTCAGTTATCAGTGAGCAGTAAACAGTAATCAGTGAAAATAAAGCGGTAACTTCCTACTTAACACTATCCACTGAAAACTTAAATCTGAAAACTGATAACTGTTAACTGTTAATAATGGTTGCCAACTTTGCGATGATGGACAGCAGTTAAGACATCTAAACGAGCAACTCGTCCAGTATTAACGGTACAATAAACTACCCAATGATCGCCGCAATCTAAACGACTGGTGACTTCACATTCTATGTAAGCTAAGGCATCGCCTAAAATTGGTGATCCATTATTGGCAGTATAGGTTTTAATGCCTTCAAAACGATTGGCACCGGGAGAGAAACGCTTGAGGAAATGTTTCATTAATTTCTGGTAATTATCCTCAGCCAAAACATTTAAAACAAAGGTATCGCTAGGCTGTAAAAATGATACCATTGCCCGATCTTTGGCCACTGCAATCGCCACACCTAAAGGATTTAAACTTGCTTGCGTCACCCAAGAGGCAATCATAGCACTGGATAAATCGGCTTTTTGGGAAGTAATTAGGTATAATCCAGTGCTAATACGTCCTAGAGCCTTTTCTAAGTCGTTGTTAATCGATTTAATTTGTTTAATCGTTTTTTCTCGGCTTAACCATTGGCCGAGGTCGGTTCCTGCTTCATCGGCAATAAAATCGAGGGATTGATTGGTATTATCTTTAACTAAAAGAGGAGGAAAAGCTTCGATCGCCCCGATTTCCTGTAATTTATTTCTTAAGGGGAAAATTGGTTCATCTTCCCCACCTCCTGACTCAAATAATCCTACCGCTTGTTTGCCATTGACTGAAGCAAGAATCGTGCTTAAAATCATCTGGTTAGTCGGGGAAGATTGGGGCGGCATTCCGATGATAACTCCCTTAGACTGATTGATTAATTCTCTGACTTCGTGGGGATCAGCATTATTCATATCGACTAATTCTGTCACCACATCAGTTTTAGTCAAACCCTGACTAATCATGGTAGCTAAATGTTCGCTTTGTCCGTAATCTTGGGTAAAGAATACAGTCACTAAAGTATCAGCAGAAGTTTGTTCTTGACTCCAAGTTTGATAACGTCCCACCCAATCAGCAATATGGTGTTTTAATAGGGGTCCGTGACCGGTGGCAATGAGATTAATCTCGAATTTCTCGATTCTTTTAATTGCCCCTAAAACTGAACGAGCATTCGGTCGCATCAGACAGTCATAATAGGTTTGAAAATCGGCTTCTAGCAGCTCTTTTTCTAGATCATAGGTTTGATCATCACAAAAGTGCATTCCGAAGGCATCACAGGTAAAAAGGGTGGCAGTTTTAGCATCAAAAGTGAAGATAGTATCAGGCCAATGAAGATTAGGGGCCGCAACAAATTCTAAAACATGACCATTACCTAAGTCTAAAGTATCACCACTTTTAACGATTAACTGTTTAAAGGGTCTGTGTACCATGTTTTCCAGGAATTGCATGGCAACTTTTGCACCCACCACGGTAACTTCTGGGACTAATTCTAAAACTTCTTTGACTAAACCACTGTGGTCGGGTTCGGTGTGACTGATAATTAAATAATCAAGATGATTGATGTTGATTAGTTTAGTTAATTCCTCCAGATAAAGGCGATCGAATTTTCGGTGAGATGTATCAATGAGAGCGGTTTTTTCCCCTTGAATAACAAAAGAGTTATAAGTCGTACCGTTTTCTAAACCAAACTCGATATCAAAACGATCGCGGTCCCAATCCAAACAGCGCAAGGTAAAAGTATTTTCGGCGATTTCTTGGATTTGTGTGGTTAAACGGCTGGTTTTAGCGGGTTTTGGAGTGATTAAAGCCACCATAATTTCTATCTCCCACAGGATTTGATTCGGAACTGCATTTGCTTAATTCTTATGGTGACTTGCTTTCAGCGATTTGTAAAATACCAATTACTCAAGTCAATGATTAGCTAGATTTATATAACCTTTTATCTATGGTTGCGCCTATTAAACCCCCACCAGCTAGAGAACTAGAATTTTTTGGCAAGAGCAGATAGACTATATCTAGAGACTCGCAACGAAGAAGAGACCTAAAATGCTTAAGGTGGACTGGAAACGTTGCCATCAAAGCCTAGAAACCTGAAGAGAATAGGCACTAGCAGCGGAGCATCTACGAACAAGAGAAAGATTAACGGCCTTGTGGGAAATCTCCGAGAGCTATTATTGCGATTAGAAGAAAAACTCCCTGATTACTTCCCATTTTAGAGAATATCAATCTGTTTCCTATCCGATTAGGGTCCGTCGTTCTTTTACCGGTGATTTTGATTTTTAAGTACCCTCTCCCCACTTCCCCAGAGTTGTCTGGGGGTGAGTCTGAAACTTCTCTACCCAACTAAGATTCGGTTCGACTCTCAGAAATGCTTTGTTTAATCCTTGTCGGGGACAGAAAAATTCCGTCTTCGTACCTTGCTCTTATTCCTACCCAACCCGATTTTGGAGCCTATTTTTTTCTCTCTTATCTTCGCTCAAAAACCCTATATATATGGGCGCACGGATTCCCATTATACATAAAGTATAAAGCAAGTCTCGCCATTTGTCAAGGGTTTTTAGGAAATCTCCCCTTTCCGGTACTCCCCACGCCAGCATTTTTGGGGATTAATCCTGTTCCTCTAGCCATTTTTGCCAGAGATCTGGACGACGTTCCTGAGTGCGATCGAGTTGTTGTTGATAGCGCCAATCGGCGATATCCTGATGATTACCTGAGCGCAAAACCGGCGGCACTTGCCAACCGCGAAAGACTGGGGGCCGGGTATATTGGGGATAATCCAATAAACCCGCCTCAAAACTCTCCAATTTCAACGATTCGGCCTTACCTACCGTCCCGGGTAACAACCGCGTCACCCCGTTAATAATCGCTAAAGCAGGGATTTCACCACAAGTTAGGACAAAATCACCTAAAGATACCTCTCTAGTCACCAAATGCTCACAAACCCGCTCATCTACTCCTTCATAATGCCCGCAGATGAGAATTAACTGCTGATAACTACCGGCCCAAGTTTTCAGTAAAGCTTGATTGAGAGGTTCCCCCTGGGGAGTCATCAGCACGATCTCCCGGGGTGGTAAAGTTTCTAAAGACTCGATCGCCTCAAAAATTGGCTCTGGTTTTAATAACATTCCCACACCACCACCGTAGGGTTCATCATCGACGCGACGGTGTTTATCGTGGGCAAAATCTCGGAGATTGACCAAATTTACCCTAGCGATGTCGCGTTCGAGAGCTTTTGCCAACAACCCCGACTGCAGCGGTGAAGTAAAAAAATCGGGAAAGAGAGTAATAATGTCAAACTGCACGGGGAAAATTAAGGCCTAGACTGGAATAGTGTTTAATGTATCATTTTGTCACGGCTCGATCGGTTAAAATCTTGCTAATTTTGCGCTAGTCTATCTCGATAACATGGTAGACTATGCTGTACTGTCTAGGGGTTTTTCTGGCTCTAGCTTGAGTGATCGAAGTCTAGCCTAGACTTAAAGTTAACTAAAAGTCCGTCATTGCCAGTGGATCGAAGAAAATTGCTAAAATCGCCTCTACTATTGCTTGATGTCCCGAAAAATATTCCTAAACCGCATTTTTTTCCGTAAACCGTTCAGGGAAAATAACATCAAGATACCTGTCCATCTTCCCGAAACACCTTCCATCCCTAAAAATGTCTATTCGTTCAGTGACATGATCATCGAGCTAGAAACCCAAAACCACCAAAATCCTACCCCCATATCTCTCAAAACGGCGATTTTAGTCATTGGAGGTGCCGAGGATAAAGTCCACGGTAAAGAGATACTGCATACCTTTTGGAATCGCGCTGGGGGTAGCGAAGCAGTGATCGCTATTGTTCCCTCCGCTTCCAGAGAACCGGTGTTAATCGGCGATCGCTATCAGAAGATTTTCGAGGAAATGGGGGCAAAATACGTCAAAGTTATCGATATTCGTGATCGCGTACAGGGAGAAGACCCCCAATTCCAGGCCTACATCGAAGAATGTACAGGTGTATTTATGACTGGAGGCGACCAGCTGCGTTTATGCGGTTTGCTCTCCGATACCCCCCTGATGGAAAGAATCAGACAAAGAGTGCAACAGGGAGAACTGACCTTGGCTGGAACTAGCGCCGGGGCTGCCGTTATGGGTCATCACATGATTGCCGGGGGCAGCAGCGGGGAAGCACCCAATCGGGCCCTAGTGGACATGGCCATGGGATTAGGTCTCATTCCTGAAGTCATTGTCGATCAACATTTCCACAATCGCAACCGCATGGCTCGGTTAATGAGCGCTATCTCTGGTTATCCCGAACGTTTAGGAATTGGCATCGATGAGGATACCTGCGCTATGTTTGAACGGGATGGCACGATGACGGTAATCGGCTGCGGTACGGTAACGGTAATTGATGCCAGGGAAATGTCCCACACCAACCACCATCACGTCACCGCCAACGAACCCCTGAGTCTGCATAATCTGCGGGTGCATATTCTTTCCTACGGTGATAGCTATCATCTCAAAAAACACCAAGTGATCGCTAAATTAGGGTAAAAAAACTCCTGAAAAACTGTTCATCGTGAACAGTTTACCGATCTCGGAAACCCAGACAATAAACAACGGCTTCTTTGTGCTTCTCAACAGCGAACACCAGCTATATCGTCACTAACCCCGCCCTAAAAGGGACGGGGTTTGCCTAAACCAATTTAGGCGACGCAAGTAGAGACTACCGCACCGAGACGCAATCTGGCACAGACCTCCGAATGCTTCCCTAGTTCGGATTCTCTCTAAGCTTTATTGGTAAAGCGTTGTTAGACAAGACATCTTGATTGTGTTGCGGTAAGGGACTTTAACTTCACTCTTAAGGATTATCTCCATGGCAAGAGTTCCTGTTATCTCAAAAGACGGAAAACCGTTGATGCCCACTAAACCCAGTCGGGCCAGGCGGTGGATTAAGGAAGGAAAAGCTATCGGTAAATTCAACGACTTAGATATTTTCTATGTCCAGTTAACCGATGAACCTTCCGATAACAAAACCCAACCGATTGCTATTGGTATTGACCAGGGTAAATTATTTTCGGGAATTGGCGTTCAATCCTCTCTTTTTACTCTTTGGAAGGCTCACTTAGAACTTCCTTTTAAACGAGTAAAAGAGCGCATGGACAATCGCTGCTTAATGCGAAGAGGACGTAGAGGAAGACGGATTAACCGCCAACTTCCTTTTAATCTAAGAGCGCATCGACAAAAACGATTCTTAAATAGAAGACAAGGAAAATTAGCTCCCTCAATCAGAGCTAATCGTCAACTTGAACTTCGAGTCGTTTCCGAACTAACCAAAATCTATCCAATTACCGATATTTATTTTGAGTACATCAAAGCCGATGTTGATTTAACTTCTGGTAGAAAAGGGGCTAAGTCTGGAAAAGGTTTCTCGCCGGTTATGGTTGGACAAAAATGGGCTATTGAGCAACTGTCTCAGTTTGCAACAGTCCATACTCGCTTTGGTTGGCAAACCTCTAATCTCAGAAAACATTTGCGACTAGAAAAGTCTAAAAATAAAGCAGAACAATCACCAGAAAGTCATGCTAACGATGGAATTGCTCTTGCCTGTTTTCAATTTTTAGATTATTTGCCATTTCACAATTCTAATGGTCATGGATATGATTGGAAGGGTTATGTTAAAGTAACAAACGCTCCCTTTGCTGTCATCAAACGTCCTCCTATTAGTCGTCGTCAACTTCACCTGATGGTTTTTTCTAAAGGTGGTAAACGACGTAAATATGGTGGCTCTACCACAAGACATGGGTTCCGTAAAGGAGATTTAGTTTCTTCTCCCAAAGGGATTGGTTATGTAAGTGGAGATACCGAAAAACAGCTATCTGTAAGCGATACCAGTTGGAAACGATTGGGACAAATAGCTGTTAGCAAGATTCAGTTAATTCGTCGTTCTAACGGTTTAATTGTTTCTCACTAACTTGTATAAAGCCGCCCTCCGCTATCGCTAAAGGGCGGGGTTTCAGACCCATTTTTTCGATGAAAATTCTCAGAACCCAAACCCTGCGCGGTCCCAACTACTGGAGTATTCGTCGCGACAAGCTCATTGTTATGCGTCTAGATCTCGAAGATCTCGCAGAGAAGCCATCGAATGAAATCCCAGGCTTTTATGAGGGACTAATCGATGTTCTCCCCAGTTTAGTCGAACATTACTGCTCCCCCGGTTATCGCGGCGGTTTCTTTGAACGAGTCCGCACTGGCACTTATATGGGCCACATTATCGAACATATCGCCCTGGAATTGCAGGAATTGGCGGGAACTCCCGTCGGGTTTGGTCGCACTAGAGGCACCTCAACCCCAGGAGTCTATAACGTGGTGTTTGAATACGTTGAGGAGCAAGCGGGACGTTATGCGGGTCGGGCTGCCGTGCGGTTGTGTCAATCGATTGTCGATACGGGAACCTATCCTCAGGAAGAATTGGCCCAAGATTTAGCCGATTTACGCGATTTATGCAATAATGCCTCCCTCGGTCCGAGTACCGAAACCATCGTCAAAGAAGCACAAGCTAGAAATATCCCCTGGTTACTCCTGAGCGCTCGTGCCATGGTGCAATTGGGCTATGGCGTTCACCAAAAGCGCATTCAAGCCACTTTAAGCAGTTTTTCGGGGATTTTAGCCGTTGAGTTGGCCTGTGACAAGGAAGGCACGAAAACTATCCTCAAGGATGCCGGCATTCCCGTCCCCCGGGGTACGGTGATTCAATACTTGGATGAGTTGTCAGCGGCAATCGAGGAAGTGGGAGGATTTCCCATCGTGATTAAACCCCTCGATGGCAACCACGGCCGCGGCATCAGCATCGACATCAAAAATCAGCAGGAAGCAGAGGAAGCCTATGATCTAGCCAGTGCCGCCTCGAAAACCCGCAGCGTGATCGTAGAAAGGTACTATAAAGGCAGTGATCACCGAATTTTAGTCATAAATGGCAAAGTCGCCGCCGTGGCCGAACGGATCCCCGCTCACGTCGTCGGTAATGGGCGCTCAACTATAGAAGAATTAATCGAAATTACTAATCGGGATCCCAACCGGGGTGAGGGTCACGCCAACGTTTTAACTAAAATAACTATTGACAAAACCGCCCTTAATGTGCTAGGGAAACAGGGCTATGAATTAACCAGCATTTTACCCCAAGGTGCGATTGCCTATCTGCGGGCCACGGCTAATTTAAGCACCGGCGGCATCGCCGTGGATCGTACCGACGAAATTCACCCCGAAAACGTCTGGATCGCCCAAAGAGTGGCAAAATTAATCGGTTTGGACATTGCCGGGATCGATGTGGTGACAGAGGATATCCGCAAACCCCTGCGAGAAGTGGACGGGGTAATCGTAGAAGTCAACGCCGCTCCCGGTTTTCGGATGCACGTCGCCCCCAGTCGCGGTTTACCCCGCAATATCGCCGCCCCGGTTATCGATATGTTATTCCCCCCCGGGACTCCCAGTCGCGTGCCGATTCTGGCAATTACGGGAACTAACGGCAAAACCACCACTAGCCGCTTAATTTCTCATATTTGCCGACAAACGGGGAAAGTAGTCGGATTTACCACGACGGACGGCGTATATATCGATGATTATCTGGTAGAAAAGGGCGATAACACCGGTCCCTACAGTGCCAGTATGATTTTGAAGGATCCCACAGTCGAGATTGCCGTATTAGAAACGGCCCGGGGTGGTATCCTGCGATCGGGTTTAGCCTTTAATCAGTGCGATGTGGGAGTGGTGTTAAATGTGGCCGCTGACCATTTGGGTATCGGTGATATCGACACCATTGAACAAATGGCAAAAGTAAAAAGCGTTGTGGCCGAGGTGGTTAGCGCCGAGGGTTACGCGGTTTTAAATGCCGATGACCCCTTGACCGCTAGTATGGCCGAAAAAGTCAAGGGAAGAGTGGCTTATTTTTCCATGAGTGCCGATAACCCGATTATTCACGACCATATCCGTCGCGGTGGCATGGCCGCCATTTATGAGAATGGCTATCTGTCGATTCTAGAGGGAGAATGGACGCTGAGAATCGAGGAAGCGGTCAATATTCCCGTGACTATGCAGGGAATGGCCCCTTTTATGATTGCTAACGCCTTGGCCGCCTGTTTAGCCACTTTTGTGCAGGGTATCGATATCGAGTTAATTCGCCAAGGAGTGCGGACTTTTAAACCTTCCGTGGCCCAGACCCCCGGCAGGATGAACTTGTTTGACTTGGGACACCATCACGCTTTAATCGATTATGCCCATAATCCGGCTGGATACGAAGCCGTCGGCGGTTTTGTCGGCAATTGGTCCGGGGAAAAAGTCGGCGTGGTCGGCGGACCTGGCGATCGACGCGATGATGATTTAATTTTATTAGGGAAATTATCAGCCCAAATGTTCGATCGAATTATTGTTAAGGAAGATAACGATACTCGCGGTCGCCGCCGGGGGGAAGTGGCCGATTTAATTCTCCGGGGAATTAGCCAAGAAAATGCCAGTTTGCGGCCGGAAGTTATTCTCGATGAAACGGAGGCTTTAGAGAAGGCTTTAAGCACGGTTTCTGAGGGTGGTTTAGTGGTAATTTTCCCGGAAAGTGTCACCCAGGCGATCGATTTGATCGAGAAACATCGACCCCTGACCGATAACCGGGGTTAAAAGTTGGGAAAAAGAGCTAGAAAATAAAGTAGGGAGATTCTTAGCTGTTAGCCGCCGATACTCAAGCAATTCTCTTACTTTGTGCCAATTTTGGACAAAATCGCCCTACAGAACCCTCGCCCTTCACCTTGAGCGAGTATAATAGTCTTGCTAGTTGGCTACGGCAACAGCAATTAACTCCCACAGACCTGCTTGATCGCAGTTTACAAGAAAAATTACCAGATATCACGATTGCGCGCACTGGATTCTGGGCGTCTTTTTTCCCTACTCAATCGGGGTTTTTTGCTGGGATTACCCCTAGAAACATGGCTAAACCAAGGACTTTGGATTATCGGACGGGGAGAGGATATTTATAAGTTGGATGCGACTAGAATATAATATTTTAGTCGCTTTTTTTCATTATGAAGCTATCATTCAACACTTCTGGGAATGTCCCTACAGTTTAGAATATCTGCTCGCTCTCGATTGGGTTCCTCCAGAAAATGAATAAAGGAAAAAACGAAATGCTGAAAAAATTTCTACGTTGGCTGATTATTGGGGGAACCTTATTTTTTGTTCTCAGTAACCTTAAAAATAACTGGGATAACGTTACCTCAGTTAGAATTGAAAATCATGGTTGGTTATTTCTTTTCTTGGCACTTGTAACCACCATTATCGCTCAAATTTGGGCAGGATGGGTGTGGACATGGATACTCAAAAGCTATCAACAACCGATTAAAACCTCCGCAGGAATTGGCATCTATATGATTACCAATTTAGGAAAATATCTACCTGGTAATATCGGTCACTTTTATGCTCGCATCGTGGCAATTAATAAAGCAGGGAGTGATTGGGGAACTGCTAGTTTAAGCGTTTTATTAGAACTTTTACTACTGGTATGTGCAGCCTTAGCCATAGCAGTAATTGCTAGTGGTTTAGGTTGGATGAAATCTAGCTCAAGTCTAGGGATACAGATATTAGTTTTAGGATTAATTTTAATCGGCATTCATCCCAAATTTTTAAATTATCCTCTCAAAATCCTTAGCCAAAAGAAAAAGATTGCTCAAGAACCAGTTTATCTAACTAAATATCCTCTCGTCCCTCTCCTCGGTGAAACTGGATTTTTATTGTGGCGCGGCGCGGGTTTTATTTTAGCTGGGATGGTATTAAAAATGATCACCCCCGCTCAGATTTTACCCCTACTAGGAACCTTTAGTTTTGCTTGGTTATTGGGTTTAGTTGTCCCTGGAGCGCCGGGAGGATTAGGAGTGTTTGAAGCTACAGTAATCGCACTTTTAGACACAGAAAAATTTCCCGCCGCTAACGTACTTGTCACCGTTGCTATCTATCGTTTAATTAGCATTCTCTCCGAAGTCATTGCCGCCGTAATCGGGACAAAATTAGTTAAAGATAAAGCCAAGTTTTTTAGTTAGCTTAGGGATATTAGTCGGGTGTGTTAGCCCAATGTAACGCACCCAGAAGAAAAGTTTTGATCATTGTTAACTGAAGATAATTTTCTCAACTCCTAACATCTATCTCCTCACTCCTAAATTCTGATGTAACATAGGATCAATAATCAGCAAAAATATGGATACTCCCACCTAGAGAGGCCGAAAAAATGACGATTGCCAAAAGCGACGAAACTGCCACCTCTCCGGCACTGATAGAAGAAGATTTCGAGGACTTCTGGGAACCCGCCCCACCCCCCACAGACTTAATTTTTGATGATGGTGAACCCTTGGAAAGCAACCGACACCGCATTGCCATGAATGTGCTGATTCGCTCCCTACAGCAAGGTTACGGCGAGCGAGACGACTTCTACACCAGTGGCAATATGTTTATTTATTTCAGCCGCGAACAGGCGAAAAATCGCGATTTTCGCGGGCCCGATTTCTTCGCCGTCCTCAATGTTGATGGCAAGAGAGAGCGACAGGGTTGGGTAATTTGGGAAGAAGAGGGACGTTATCCCGACGTTATCGTGGAATTAACATCTTCTAGTACCGCTAAGACCGATAAAGTGCGAAAAAAAGCCATTTATGAGGGAACCTTCCGCACACCAGATTATTTCATCTACGATCCTTTTGATGCCAATTCTTTACAAGGATGGCATTTAGGGGCCGACCAACGCTACCATTCTTTAGAACGAAACGAGCGCGGCTGGTTATGGTGCGAAACTTTAGGCTATTGGTTGGGAACTTGGGAGGGGACTATTGACCGAGAAACGGCAATTTGGGTGAGATTTTATGACCCAGAAGGCAAATTAATCCCCTTGCCAGAAGAAGCGGCCCAGGAACAAGCGGCTGCGGCACAGGAGCAGGCAGCCGCAGCACAGGAGCAATTAAATGCTACTCAGCAAGCTCTGGAAGCGGAAAGACAGCGTTCTCAACAGCTGGCGGCTCGTTTGCGAGAAATGGGGATAGAGCTATAGTATAGCTGTATTTGTTTAGGTGAGGAGGTAAACTGCTCCTGTTCCTCCTCGTTCAAAGTCGGTTAATTTCCCCTTTCACGGTTGAGGAAGCCTGCAATCCCAGTGTATTTGAAATCTAGCGCGACACCTGTTTGCTGCTGTGATTACCTTTCGACCAGTCGGTAATTATTGATCAGAGTTTTCTTGGATTCTTCCTTAAACAGTAAACAGTGAACTGAAAACTCAAATCTGATAACTGATAACTGATAATTGATAACTGTCTCAACTAGGAAATTTATTTGGCACGACTACTTATATGTCTAATCTATCTTTTGGCGCACAACCTCCTCTAGAATTTATACCCCCTGACCTTAATCCCTTGCTTTTAAAGGGATGTCAAATCTTTTTACCTCTCTGGTTACAAACTAAAACCAATTTAAGAGAAATTTCCGCCGCCAATCTAGAAACTTTAATCACATTTTATCAAAAAAGTCAAGAGAAAAAAGTCCGTTTACTGCTGGCTTTTCGTCATCCTAGTATTAACGATCCCTACTGTATGGCCTATCTTTTGTGGAAATTAGTACCCAAAAAAGCCCAAGAGTTAGGAATAAAATTACCGGCACCGACTCACGCTCATTTTATGTACGATCGAGGGATTCCTTTATGGGCTGGAGAAAGGGTAGGATGGTTATATTCTAAGTTGGGTGGCACACCAATTCAACGGGGAAAAGCCGATTTAATCGGATTGCGTTCGGCTCGTCGTTTATTATTAGAAGGAGATTATCCTCTAGCTGCCGCTCCAGAAGGGGCAACTAACGGACATAATGAGCTTGTCAGTGCTATTGAACCGGGTATTTCTCAATTAGCTTTTTGGGGTGTGGATGATGTCAGAAAAGCTAAACAACAGCAGGAAGTAATTATTTTACCCATTGGTATTCAGTATTTTTATCTAACTCCAGTCTGGCAAGAAATCGAGCAAATTTTAACTAATTTAGAAACCGATAGCGGTTTACAACCAATCCCGAATTCATCCCTAGAAGAAAAGGTTTTATACGAGCGTCTTTTTCGGTTAGGAGAAAGATTATTATCCTTAATGGAGGATTTTTATCGAGATTTCTACTATCAATCTTTGCCTGTAGTACCTGCCAATGGCGATGATCCAAACGAAACCCTAGCCAAACGTTTAGCCAATTTATTAGATGTGGCCCTACAAACCGCAGAAAAGTATTTTAATATTTCTCCTAATGGTAATGTGATCGATCGCTGTCGTCGTTTGGAACAAGCAGGATGGGAACGCATTTATCGGGAAGAATTAAAACCCACTCATTCTATTTCTCCCCTTGAATTAGGATTAGCTGATCGCCTGGCCGATGAAGCTAATTTAAAAATGTGGCACATGAGAATTGTGGAAAGTTTTGTGTCAGTAACTGGTTATTATGTCAAGGAAAAACCCACTGTAGAAAGATTTGCCGAGACAATTTTATTACTCTGGGATTTAGTGACAAGAATTAAAGGAGGTAATCCCTTTTTCCGTCCCCAAATTGGTCAACAAAAAGCGATAATAACTATCGGTAAACCTATTTCCGTATCCGATCGCTATGGCGATTATAAAAGTGATCGACGCTCGGCCGTAGCACAATTAACCCAAGATTTACAAACCAGTTTAGAAAGTTTAATTATTCATCAGTAGATAATTAGGGTTTGCTGAAAAAGTTTGTTGGTGGAGTCAGTTATCAGTTATCAGTTATCAGTTATCAGTTATCAGTTATCAGTTATCAGTTCACTGAGAAAACACCCCACACCCCTAGGGTTAATTCATAGTAGGGTTAATTCATGGTAGGGTTAATTCATGGTAGGGTTGATTCATGGTAGGGTTGATTCATGAATCAACCCTACCCACACCCCACTTCCCGACGCAAAACTTTTTCACCTAGCTCTAGTATAGGAGATAGTACGGGAATCTGGAAAAACTCAGTACCGAAAACCCTACCCCGGTCAGAGAATCTTTTATCTATCCTAAAAGTGTAGAGATAAACCAACATCTCTAGCGTTAAGAAAACTTCGGAGGTGACTTATATGGCACTTATACGTTGGGAACCTTTCAGAGAAGTAGAAGGCCTACAAAAAGAAATGAATCGCTTGTTTGACCGTCTTGTGCCGACTCATTTGGGTGATGGTGAAAAAATGGGGTTATCCTTCATCCCAGCGGCGGAAATGACCGAAACGCCAGAGGCAGTTCAGCTTAAACTGGAAATACCTGGTATGGAAGCCAAAGACCTCAACGTGGAAGTAACAGCCGATAGTCTGACCATTAATGGTGAAAGAAAATCGGAAATTAAAACCGAAGAAGAAGGATTTACCCGCACTGAGTTCCGTTATGGTAAATTCCATCGAGTTATTCCTCTACCGGTTCAGGTTGATAATACTAACGTGACCGCTGAATACAAAGATGGTATTCTCAATCTCACCCTCCCGAAAGCGGAAGAAGAGAAAAATAAAGTGGTGAAAGTGTCCATCAGTCCTGCCATTGCTCAATGATGTAGCACTCATTGTCTGGTCTTGAGCGAAAGAGTTGACCTAGTCTGATTAAACCAAAGCGGGAGTATTAAATCATACTTCCGCTTTTAGCTTCCTAACCTTTTAATTTAAAACTTCTAACACTGCTTGGGGTGATAATTTATCTTTAAACCAGATAACCTGAGCGGGTAGATTTTGGAATTTAACTCCAGCTTTTTCGAGATTTAACCGTTCCGATACGGCTAAAATTAGATTATTTGCTTGGGCCGATTTAACCTGTAAAAATTTCTTTTGTAGGTATTCTGGTCGCCAATAACCAACAATTTCTAGGAGAAAAACGCGACCATCGGGATGCACTAAACGGAAATCGGGAATCATCACTCCTCCGGGTAAAGGCACTAAATCCACTTCCCTTTCTAACTGCCATTCAGTTTTTAACTGTAACCAACGTTTAGCGAAAGATTCCTCTAACATACTATCGTAGGGTTTACCCGGGGAATAGTGGGACACCAGACCACAGTTATCCTCTAAATTGAACTGTTGTTTTTTAATAGTTCCTGTGTAGGAATCTTTGTACTGTAATTGTGCCTTCAGATTCCAGTGAGTAACATGGAGTAAGGCAGGAATTAATTTAGCGATTTCAATGCCATAACGACTATTAGCTTTAAATAAACTGGTGGGACCATCGATAGTAATAGTAAATCCCGTGTCGGCATCCCCTTCGATATAAGTCATTAAACGAAATAGTTTTAGATAGCGAAAGAGATATTTATATTCCCCCGGATCGTTGCGGTGGACGTTGATAATTAAATAACTGGCCCGATAAAAAATCCCTTGAATTTGGGAGAGGTTAAAACGATGAATTAGGTTTTCGGGGGTGGGAGCATCAAATTGAGTGAGAATTTTATTCTCTGCTAAATCAGCATAGAGTCCTTTTTCTAGAGCCACTGGAAAAATTTCTTGATTTAATTCTTGGCTGAGTTGCTGGGCAATTTTTCCCAGAATTAGCGATCGATTTTGGGGAATAGGAACAAAGTTGGCCGCTTGTTCAAAAACTCTTTTTCTTAATTCCTGCGGTTCTAAGGGACTAATAATCTCAAAGGTGGCAAAATGATTGGTTAATAGGTGAGCAAATCCCCGTTTAATTTTATAATCGGGACTGTCTCCCTCCAAGATTAGGAGTTTTTGGCTTAATTCTCCCTTAGTTGCACCGATACTTTCCTGAAAACAGGTGATTTGTTCTTTGGCGATCGCCAGATAATCGCCAGCGAGGGGTAAGCGTTTAGGAATAATTGTCTCGCCATTTTGACGGGAAATCAATAAATCGGTCGGTAACATGGCAAGCTAGAGAGGAATAATCAGATGGGGAGAGGTGGGACGACAAGGAAAGTCGAAACCCCAAAAATCCCCCGCTTCTAACTATTTTGGTCGATATAACGCTCTAAATCTTCGATCACACGGGTTAATTCTGCTTCTGTGGTTAAGCGTAGGCGATCATCACGAACCGTTAGCAAAACTTTAGCCGAAAAAGGATTCGGATAAATATTGGGATTACAAAACACTTCCAGAAACACATCACCAGTGTGCTGATATTCCAGCGGTTTTTGGGGTTGGGGTTTACCCCCACTAGAGGCATTACTGGCGATCGCTTTTAGGCGATCGAGTAAAATGTTAATTTCCCTTTGCAAATCCAGAGCAGCACTGGGACTGAAACGAAAAGTAACGGAACCTTGCAAGAGATTAAGAGTTAAAGGAATCATGGAAAAAATCAGGTTAGGAGAAGGCCTGAAGTCAATTATATTAATTTGTGGAAATTTGGGGAAATTGGGTTTTGGGGGATTGTTCAGTCATCAGTAATCAGTAAACAGTAATCAGTGAGGTTCTTCGTTACTTGGTCTGGTTCGATCGGGTGATCGCTAAATGTCTTTCTCTATAATAGTTTCATCCCTTATAACCCCGTCCATTCCATAACAGGAACCGAAAGGCCATCAGTGAACTGAAAACTCACCACTGATAACTGATAACTGATAACTGATAACTGATAACTGATCACTGATCACTGAAGTTACCGACGCGGAACGAGATTAATCCGGCCTTCGTCCATTTCATCCATGAGTAACTCTAGGGCCTCGTAATCCACATCGGAAACGTAGCCAAGACGAGCGAGGAGTTCATTAATTCCATTCTCGATTTCTGGCGTGATTTGACGATAATATAGGGCTTTTTCCACTAATTGGCGGATAGTCGGCTGGGTATCCACAATTTTCTTACTCTAGTTCGATAAATCTAGTTTCCGTATCCTGCTTTACTTTATTTCAGCAAAAATACCGGTAGAATACTGGGTCATCGTCAGTCATTCGGGATTAGAGCTTAAACCTAGCGACTTTACCCTGATGTTCCCCCTAGTAAGCCTTGATAACTGTTCCTCTCTAGCGCCTGGATTATAAGGTTAACCTAAAAGTGGTTCCTACCTACAGGGGTCAAGATTAAAAAAAGATTAATCTTTTCAGGAGAGAGAAAATTGATCAAGACCGGGGTTGCAAAATCAGAAAGTTAGGACATAATAGCGGTATCTGATTTCCAGTTAAAAGGTTCATTTATGAATTTAAAAGCCAAGCCATGAAAAGTCGCGTAAAAGTCCCAGAAATAGCTCTATTTGAGCCAAGTGGCTATATTACCGCCGCTAACGTCCTAGAATTTCAAGAGCAGCTCACCAATCTGGTTAACCAGAGTAGCTCTGTCACTTTTCTCGTGGATATGAGTAGGGTGGAATTCCTCGACAGCGCCGGATTAATGGCTTTAGTTACCGCCTTTCGTCTGGCTCAAAGTCAAGAAAAATCCCTCAATATTTGTTCTATTCCACCTTCAGTCAAGATTATCTTTGAATTAACCCAACTGGACCGGGTTCTCTCGATTTTCCCTAGCCGTGCGGACTTTGATGCTGTCATCACCCTCCCCCAAGCGGCGTAAGCCGACAAAATAGCGTTTCTCGCCGTAATTTCTCGGCTACAATCTGAATTCTACCCGTAAATCACCTCTTGACCGGGCAGATTGCCATTTACATTACCGACTCCTCAGGACAACAATTTTTCTCAAGGAGAGCCATTATACTGTTGAGATGGCTCTCCTCCTTTTGGGATATTATTTCGGGGGGCAAACTACCATACACTTGTTGGGAGCAGCTCACAAAAGACTGTCTATTAAGAAATTCCATGACTTTAGTAATGACAGGGGGGAAGGGGGCCAAGATGGTAGATAGGTAATGAGTAGTAATTTCCTAGAATCCATGACAGTCAACAATCTCCAGTATGCTTATTTTCCCGGTTGTGTCGCTCAAGGTGCCTGTCGGGAACTATATTTATCCACGGCAGCCCTGACGGAAGCTTTGGGGATTAATTTAGTCGAACTCAAAAAAGCTGCCTGTTGTGGTTCGGGAACCTATAAGGAAGATTCGCAACTCTTGGAAGATGCCGTCAATGCGCGCAATATTGCCCTAGCGGAAGCCCTCAATTTACCCCTATTGACTCACTGTAGCACCTGTCAAGGAGTGATCGGTCATGTGGATGAGCGCTTGAAGGAAGCAAAGCATAATAATCCCAATTATGTTGAGGAAGTTAATAATTATTTACAGAAAGAACATTGTTCCCCCTACCAAGGTACGACGACGGTTAAGCACCTACTCTGGGCAATTGTCGGCGATTATGGCTTAGATAATCTGGCGGCCAAGGTAGTCCGTCCCTTATCAGGCTTAAATTGTGCCGGTTTTTATGGTTGTTATCTCTTGCGGGCCCAGGATACTCTCCCCTACGATAATCCTTTTCAGCCGGAATCTCTAGAAAATGTCTTTCGGGCCGTGGGGGCGAATCCGATTTATTATCAAGGACGCACCCAATGCTGTGGTTGGCCCCTGTCCAGTTATGCCACCACCCAATCGTTCCAAATGGCAGGAAAACACATTTTAGAGGCCATGGCAGCGGGGGCCGATTGTTTAGTCACCCCTTGTCCTTTATGCCATCTTAATCTTGATTCCCGACAACCGGAAGTGGCAAAAGTGATCGGTCGAAGTTTAGGTTTACCTGTGTTACATTTTTCCCAATTAGTCGCTTTAGCGCTCGGAGTCAGTCCTGATCGTTTAGGATTAGATCGACACATAGTTTCGACCAAATCCCTCTTAAAGAAATTGGGGTTTTAGAACTCAATCAGGAGTGTTAGCAATGGATTGGTTAAAAAGAATTTTTGGCTTAGATAAACCGGCCAATGCCTCTAGTGCGATCGCAGGTAAAGCTGCTGCTGCGGGTATTCCCCCCGAAAGAGTCGGATTAGACGGAAAATACGACGAAAGCGGCCTAGCTAAACGAGTAGTTTTAGCTTTTGACGAGACACCGGATTTAGCTGATGAAGACAAATTGTGGGTCGCTCAAACTGGCAGTAAAGTTGTACTAAAAGGCAAGGTTGCCAATCAGGCGACTTTAAATAAAATGGTGGCCATTGCCAGTAAAGTCCCTGGGGCAACCAGCGTCGATACCAGTCAAGTAACTATTGGGTGAAGTCGAACGGCTATATAGCAGTAATAGTAGGTTGATTCATGAATCAACCTACAAAGCACGACGTTTTGAAAAATTTTCAGATATTTATTCCGAGAAATCGACTAAAAACGTTGCCAGATAAGGATTTGAGAGAATGACATAAGAGAGAATGAAACAACCCTAGGGGGCAGGGGGGATCAAACCTAAAATCCATTTTTAATTTAATTATAACCAGCTAATTAGGATAAACTCGCCCTTTCCAACCTCCCCCTTGACCGCGCCAATAACGGAGGGCAGAATCCACAGTCATTAAACTATAAAAGAGGGCAATTAGGGGTAAAGTTAAAGCCCGCAGAGGGGATAATTTATATAGTCTTAAAGTCGGGCTATAGGAGAGGGCGATTAGTAATAAGGTGACGGCGCTAATTATAATAATTGATCTTTCTTTTAAGACCAATCCCCAGATTAAGCCCAAGGGGGCAGCTAAATAGGTTAAAAACATCCCGAAAATTGTCCCTATTAACCAAAGTATTGAGTAATTTAGTTGTGTAAAGGCGGTGCGTGCTACCATATTCCAAATGCTGGCTAAATCGGGATAGGGACGGAGACTATAGGTGGTTTCTGTTAATCCTAGCCAGATAGATTTATCGGTATTTTCGGGGTGATTTTGTAGATATTTTTTAACGGCAATTGCCAAGGAACAATCATCAATCAAAGCTTGTTTAAGAATCTCAATACCGCCAATTTTTTCTAGTGTATCTCGGCGAATTAAAATGCAACCCCCGGCGGCGGCTGCTATCGGGGAGTTAGGGTTATTAACTAGGGCAAAAGGATAGAGTTTCTCGAAGAAAAAAACAAAGGCAGGAATAAGAAATTTTTCCCAAAAACTGTCACAGCGTAGCAACACCATCAGGGAAACTAAAGCTTGTTTTTCTTGTACTGCTTTAGTAACTAATTGGGTTAAATTATCTGGTGCGTGGGCAATATCGGCATCGGTGAAGAGAAAATAATCGGGTGCAAATTTCTCGGTAGCCTCTGTTATTCCCTGTTTCATTGCCCATAATTTACCCGTCCATCCTATCTCTAAAGGTTGTCCATAAATAATAGTTATCTGGTCAGATTTATGAGATTGATCAGCAATTTTTTGAGCAACTTTTCCCGTACCATCACTGCTTTGATCGTCAATTAAAATAATGGAAAATTCTCCTTGATAATCTTGGTTAAAGAGGGAAGCTAAACTGATGGGTAAAACGTCGGCTTCGTTTCGTGCGGGGATAATTGCCGAGACTTTTGGATAATTTGTTAAAGGAGAAGTGACAGGATTAATTTTTTGGTTAGATAGCCAAAATTGTCCCCTAGCTAAGATTAAATATAACCAAATTATCAACGATAGAGAGGTAACTAATAATAAGAAAAATGTCATAAGATAGTCAGCTTTCGATGAGGAAATAGGGAAAAGGTCAAAAAGAGGATCAAATTTAGATGCACAAAAGCTTAACCAGTTTGGGGTTTAATAGAGGGCAATTTAGGGTAAAATAAAAGCAAGTTAGCAAGATTAACCGAGGGAGTAAATCATGGATTATGATGTAGTAATTATTGGGGGGGGACCGGCGGGAGGTCACTGTGGCAGATTATTAAGTGAAAAAGGTTATCGTGTTCTTTTAGTGGAACAACATTCTAGTTGGCAAGATAATAACTTTTCTAGTGCCGCTTCTCCCCTAGAAATTTTAGAACAATTCAATCTCCCCGAAACCGTAGTGGCTAGGTTTTGGAAAAATATCGAAATTATCTCCACTAGCATACATCATTTTTGGTCATCAGCGCAACCTTTAGGGGTAGTTTTTGATTTTGCCAAATTGCGAGAGTTTTTAGCGGCGGAAGTGCTGCGTTGGGGGGGAGAAGTTCGTTTAGGTTGTCGTTATCTGAAATATCAACAGACGGAGGATCAGCTAACTGTTTTCTTGAAATCAAAAGGCGAGAAAATCGAGACAGTTACTACTCGTTTATTGGTTGATGCTACTGGATACGCTAGAGCAGTTATGTATAAATATAGACGAGAAAAACCTGATTTTTTAAAGGGTTTAGGAATTGAATATTTAATTGCTGTGCCAGAAGGAGATTATCAAAAATATCAAGATAATTTAGTATTTTTTCTCGGTCATAAATGGAGTCCTAAAGGTTATGGCTGGATTTTTCCTATGGATAATCAGCAATTAAAAATAGGAGCTGCTTGGTTAGAGGGAGAACATCCTTATATTGATGAAGTTAAGCCTTTAAAAAGTTATATTACACAAATTATTCAAACCTATATGAATCTCTCTAAATATGATATAATCGACATTCATGGTTCTATTTTAGAATATTCGCTCAATCTGCAAGATATTTATTATCAAGAACCGAATATTATAGCGATTGGTGATGCGGTTTCTACGGTTAACTTTTTAGGAGGGGAAGGTATTCGCCATGCTATGAAAGGAGCCGAAATTGCTTGTCAATACATGGAGGAATATTTACAGGGAAAATCGAGTAGTTTTGTCGCTTATCAACAGAGGATGCAAGAATATTTTCAACCAAAATGGAATTTATCCGATCGCCTCAGTCGCAAAGTTTATTTAAAATATAGTGATGCGCGTATTGATCAAGGATTATCCTATCTCAAGCACCTTTCCACTCAGGATATAATCGACATTTTATTTTACTACAAATTTGAAAAATACACAAAAGGTTTAGGAGGATTTCTCCTGGGGAAATTACGTCAATGGTGGCGCAGAATTTTCCCTAGTCAAAAACCTGAGTAAATAGGCTAGGATAAAGCTAAGGAAACAATATTGGTAAAGACCGTGAGTAAGTTTATTCGCTACAGTACAATGATCACTCTGCTGGGCATTTTAGCAGCCTGTAGTGGCAATCCTGCCCTAGAAAATCGTCTGGCTGCCGATCCTAATCTACAAACAAATCCAATATCAGAAAACTCTCCTAATAACAAGCAATTACCCACAAATTTTCCCGCAGAAATTCCTCGATATAGTCAATCAGAATTATTATCCGTGCAGACAAATCCTGATAATACTGGTGGACAAACCCGTTGGCAATCCAACGATCCCAGCAATGCGATCGAGGCTTTTTATCAACAGGAATTAGTTAATAATAATTGGGAAATTATTACTCCCTTTTCTGGGGAGGGAGTCAATAGTACCCTAACGGCCCGTCGAGATAATTTAGAATTAACTATCACCATAACTGCCACTTCTCCCAATACCGAATATAGCCTCGATTATCGTCCAACGGGAACCCCGATTGCTTCCCCTAGTCCTTCCCCTATTTCTTCCCCTATTTCTTCCCCTTTACCCAATCTTAATCCCACCAGTTTTAACGATCTCGAATCCTTACCTAATCCCTTAAAAAGCCACATTCAAGACTTAGCTAGATTAGGAGTATTAACAGGTAATAACAATCAGTTTAACCCTAATGATACAATAACGCGCCGAGAATTTGCTCGCTGGTTGTTACAGGCTAATAATGCCATTTATGCTAATGTAGCGGGTAAACAAATCCGTTTAGCTACTCCCAATAGTTCCCCAGCTTTTAGTGATGTTAAAAATAACGATCCCGATTATATTTATATTCAAGGATTAGCGGAAGCGGGGTTAATTCCCTCTCCTTTAACGGGAGATAGTAGCGCCCTTTTATTTCGTCCCAATGCTCCTTTAACCCGGGAAGATTTAATCGCTTGGAAAGTGCCATTAGATATTAGAAAAGCTTTACCGAGTGCCAATCTTGATACGATTAAAAATACTTGGGGTTTTCAGGATACTAATAAAATTAACCCGCAGCTGGTGCGCGCTCTTTATGCCGATTTTCAAAATGCCGAACAAGCCAATATTCGGCGAGTTTTTGGTTTTACTACCCTATTTCAGCCAAAAAGACCAGTAACTCGCGCTGAAGCTGCCGCTACTTTATGGTATTTTGGTTTTCAGGGTGATGGTGTTTCTGCTGCCGATGCTTTGCAGGGTCAAGATACGCAACAGAGTGGGGTTAATTGAAATTTGTCCATAAAAATTAAGGGTGTGTTAGGAAAATACAAGCACTCTTTTTGACATTTCTTCATATCTATTCAGAAAAATTAACAAAGGATTCTTGACCCTGCAGCTAGGGGAATATTTTATCCTAAAGATATAACTCTGCTGCAGGGGATTTTCTTGCTGACTTCCGCTGCTATTAAAATTATGACCCATCAAACTCTCAAACTCGCCGGGATGAGTTGCGCTGGTTGTGCTGATTCGATCGAACGGATAATTAAATCTATCCCCGGAGTGATTCGATGTCAAGTTAATTTTGGCATGGAACAGGTGGATGTGGACTATGATCCCAAGCGTACCGATCTTAACACTATTCAAGCAAAAGTTAGTGATGCCGGTTTCCAAGCTACACCGATAACAGAAATTAATCTCGAATCCAGGCCAGAAAAAGAACTTCTCACCAAACTATCGATCGCTATTGTTATTAGTATTATACTTTTTATCGGTTCTTTGCCGATGATGACGGGTTTATCTCTATCTTTTATTCCCCACTGGTTACACGCTCCCTTATTCCAATTAATTCTCGCTACTCCCGTCCAATTTTGGTGTGGTCAAAGTTTTTATAAAAATGCTTGGAAAGCCTTTAAAAACCGCACTGCCACCATGGACACTTTAGTAGTTTTGGGAACCAGTGCCGCCTATTTTTATTCCCTGTTTTTAACCTTCGGGAGCGATTTTATCGAAAAACAGGGGTTTGATTCCCATGTCTATTACGAAGCATCAGCTATCGTCATTACTCTGATTTTACTCGGTCGTTTCCTCGAAAAACGTGCCAGAAAAGAAACGGCCGCCGCTATTAAACAATTAATGGGATTACAGGCAAAAACTGCTAGGGTAATTAGGGAAGAACAGACGCTAGATATACCAATAGAAGAGGTGAAGGTAGGAGATATAATTTTAGTGCGTCCGGGAGAAAAAATTCCCGTCGATGGCATAATTATCCAGGGCAGTTCTAGCATTGATGAATCGATGGTGACAGGGGAAAGTTTACCCGTGCGAAAAACCGTCAATCAACAGGTAATCGGTGCGACAATTAATAAAACCGGTAGCCTACAAATGCAAGCGTTACGGGTGGGAAAAGATACGGTTTTAGCTCAGATTGTCCAATTAGTACAAACCGCACAAGCATCAAAAGCACCTATACAAAGATTAGTCGATCGAGTGACCGCTTATTTTGTGCCGGTGGTGATGATTATTGCGGTAATAACTTTCTTATTTTGGATTCTCCGCACGGGTAATCTCACCCTCGCTTTGATTACAATGGTGGAAGTCCTAATTATCGCTTGTCCCTGTGCGCTAGGATTAGCTACACCTACCTCGATTATGGTGGGAACAGGACAGGGAGCAAAACAGGGAATTTTAATTAAAAATGCCGAAAGTTTAGAATTAGCCCATGGCATCACTACCATTGTCCTCGATAAAACGGGAACTCTCACCCAGGGTAAACCAACGGTGACGGACTTCTTGACTCGCGAGGGGGTGGGGGATGGACGGGAATTATCGCTGCTGCAGTTAGTCGTATCGGTGGAGAATCATTCTGAACATCCGTTAGGAGAAGCAATAGTTAAATATGGGCGGTTAAACGCCATTAAAACCCTAGAAGTAACCGAATTTGACTCAATAACTGGGGCAGGAGTGCAGGGAAAAGTCGGGTCGGATTTCGTGCAAATCGGTACACAACAATGGTTAGAACGTCAAGGAGTTGAAACAAAAGTTCTTAAAAAAGTCGCCCACGATTGGGAATGGCAGAAAAAAACCGTGGCTTGGATAGCGGTTAACGGGGGTTTAGAGGGGGTGATCGCCATTTCCGACGTTTTAAAACCTTTTTCTTCCTCAGTGGTCGCCAAGCTCAAAAAAATGGGCTTAGAGGTGATGATGATGACGGGGGACAACCTCGAAACCGCAGAGGCGATCGCCAGCGAGTTGGGTATCCGGCGCTTTTTTGCCGCACTCCGTCCCCAAGAAAAAGCCGAAAAAATTGAATATTTGCAGAAAAAAGGGAAAATTGTCGCCATGGTTGGAGATGGCATCAATGATGCGATCGCATTGGCGCAAGCGGACTTAGGTATTGCCATTGGCACAGGGACCGATGTAGCGATCGCCGCCAGCGATATAACCTTAATTTCGGGAGATTTACAGGGAATTGTGACCGCTATTGAGTTAAGTCGGGCAACAATGCGAAATATCAAAGAAAATCTCTTTTTTGCTTTTATTTATAACCTGATTGCCATTCCCATCGCTGCCGGAGTCCTCTATCCTTTTCTGCTCAATCCGATTATTGCCGGCGCTGCCATGGCTTTAAGTTCCCTTTCCGTGGTGACGAATGCCTTGCGATTGCGTCGAATTCACCCCAGGGTGGGGAGATAATTTTCGTTAACAATTCTTAAGGAAAAACCAGAAAAATTAGCTGTACGGGGGATGATACCGTAGAAAAGGCAATAGAATAATCATCCTGATATGACTGACTCCCCTGAAATACCTTATTTATTACGCGCTGCCAAAGGAGAAATCTTACCCCGTCCTCCCGTGTGGATGATGAGACAAGCAGGACGTTATATGCAGATTTATCGAGAATTGCGGGATAAATACCCCAGTTTTCGGGAAAGATCGGAAAATGCCGATTTAGCGATCGAAATCTCCCTGCAACCTTGGCGCGCTTTTCAACCGGATGGGGTGATCATGTTCTCCGATATCCTCACTCCCTTGGCGGGAATTGGTATTCCCTTTGATATTATCGAAAGTAAGGGGCCGATTATCGATTCTCCCATTCGTACTCAAGCGCAGGTGGACCAACTTAATCCCCTCGATCCCGATCAGTCTTTACCTTTTATCAAAACGATTTTAAAAACCCTGCGTCAAGAGGTGGGAAATAAATCCACTGTCCTCGGTTTTGTCGGAGCGCCTTGGACTTTAGCAGCATACGCAGTGGAAGGGAAAGGTTCTAAAAGTTATTCTGTGATTAAAGGGATGGCTTTTTCGGAACCCTCGGTACTGCACCAATTTTTAGATAAATTAGCGGATATGATCGCCACTTATGTCCGTTATCAAATCGATTGTGGGGCGCAAGTGGTACAAATGTTCGATTCTTGGGCGGGTCAATTAACTCCCCAAGATTACGATGTTTTTGCCTTACCCTATCAACAAAAAGTAGTTCGTTTGGTGAAAGAAACCCATCCCGATACACCGTTAATTCTCTACATTAGTGGCAGTGCCGGCGTTTTGGAAAGAATGGCTCAATCGGGGGTTGATATTGTCAGCGTCGATTGGACCGTCGATATGGCGGAAGCGAGACAGCGTTTAGGTAAATCGATGATGGTTCAAGGTAATATCGATCCGGGGGTTTTATTCGGTTCCCAGTCCTTTATTCGCGAGCGGATTCTTGATACTATTCGTAAAGCGGGTAATCAAGGTCATATTCTTAATTTAGGTCATGGTGTTTTGGTGGGAACTCCTGAAGATAACGTGCGTTTCTTCTTTGAAACTGCTAAACAAGCGGATAAATTATTAGCAGTTCACGCCTAGGATGTCGTGATCAAGGTTTAGGGAATAGGGGTTAGGAGGTAAGGAAATCGTCTCTAACACCCAACACCTAAGAGTGCATCTCATAATTGTAAATCTACTAAGTTGGGATTCTCTGATAACTTCTGTTGAAAAACTGTGCTTTCTAGGTTGTTTGTTTCCAACCCAGACTCTTGGGGGGTTCTACCCCCCAAACCCCCCGTCGGGGGACGAAGCGCCTCCCCCGAACCCCCCGCGCATTAGTTTTTTTGTGGGATACTTACACGCAGCTGCTGATATATTTGTAATAATTTAAGAGTCACTGACCATTACTCATTTTTGATATTTCTGCAAAGTTTAGATGCACCTCTCCAAAATCCAAACTCTTGATTCCCTTTTTACTTTCAAACTGTCCCCTAAATTCTGCCGTATCAATTAAAATAATGAAAAAAATATTTCTAACGGGTGTGAGTGGCTGTATTGGGCATTATATCGCTGAGATTTTACTGGAAAATCCCGACTATGAATTATATTTTTTAGTGCGTAATGCCGAGAAGTTAAAATTTAGTTACGAAGGGCGATCAAATGTTCATATACTTTTAGGCGATATGGAAAATATCGAGGTATATGCCGAGCTTTTAAAAACAATGAATATAGCGGTTTTAATCGCTACCAGTTGGGGAGGAGAGGAGGAAAGTTATCAGATTAATGTGGTAAAAACCCTAGAATTAATTAGTTATTTAGATGCTCAAATCTGCGAGAAAGTCCTCTATTTTTCTACTGCCAGCATTCTCAATCAAAATAACCAACTTTTGCCCGAAGCTGGGGAAATAGGAACTAATTATATCCGCACCAAATATATTTGTTATAGCAAATTTACTGACCTAGAAATTGCCGATAAAATTATCACTTTATACCCCACTTTTGTCTTAGGTGGTGACGAAAATAAACCCTATTCTCATATCTATGGTGGTTTACCGGATGTGTTGAAATATATCGGTTTAGTGCGTTGGTTTCAAGCTGATGGCAGTTTTCATTTTATCCATGCCAAAGATATAGCTCAAGTGGTGAATTATTTAATCGAAAATCCCGCACCAGAAAGCAAAATTGTCCTAGGCAATCAACGCACAACAGCTAACCAAGCAGTGGAGGAAATCTGTACTTATTTAAACAAAAAAATCTACTTTCGCATTCCTTTATCTTTAACCATTGCTAACTTTTTTATCAAAGTTTTTAACTTGCAGATGGAAGCATGGGACCGCTTTGCCATGAATTATCGCCACTTCACCCACATTAAAACCTATACTCCTGACGATTTTGGTTTAAAAAACTATTGTTCCACCCTCGATGATGTTTTAACCTTGCGAGGAATTCCCCGAAAAAAACCCTAAGTAGAGGGAACAGAAAAATATCGGCTCTCCCAGCTTTGGTGGGTAAAATGTATTCTAAGATACATTTCTCAAGAGCGAGGGGGTGGAACGAACCACAAAGACACAAAGGACACAAAGATCGATCGATCCTATGTCAATTAAACTTATCACACAGAACCTAGAAGAGCCCAACTCTTAATGCCAAATAGACTAATCTTGAAATTGTCTAGCATGAAATTGAGCGTAACGACCATTAAGATTTAATAACTCCTCGTGATTACCCACCTCAATAATTTCACCCTTTTCTAAAACTAAAATACGGTTAGCTTTTCTGACAGTTGCTAATCGGTGAGCAATAACAAATACCGTGCGCTCCGTCATAATTCTTTCTAAAGCTTCCTGCACTAAAGCTTCCGATTCCGAATCGAGCGCCGAAGTCGCTTCATCTAAGATTAAAATTCTCGGATTAGATAAAACCGCTCGCGCGATGGCGATTCTTTGTCTTTGTCCACCCGATAAATTAACACCCCTTTCTCCCACATAGGTATAGTAACCCTGGGAAAGTTCACCGATAAATTGATGAGCGTTGGCGATTTTTGCCGCTTTTTCCACCTCTTGCAGATTAAAATCTCCCTGACCAAAAGCGATATTTTGGGCTATAGTACCAGAAAAGAGAATATTTTCCTGTAAAACTACGCCAATTTGTCGCCGGAGACTTTTTAAAGTCACATCACGAATATCCACCCCATCGATTAAAATCTTGCCGGCAGTGGGGTCATAAAAACGCAATAAAAGATTAACTAAAGTGGTTTTTCCCGCTCCCGATGCTCCTACTAAAGCAATCATTTCGCCAGCGTGTGCAGTAAAATTAATATTTTTTAAAACCTGTCTGTCCTCATTGTAAGAAAAATTTACTTGACAATATTCAACTTCTTTGCTATGGAGTTGCAGATCGATCGCGTTGGGTTTTTCCGTAATTGTTGGCAAAATAGCTAACAATTCAAAAATCCGATCCATGGAGGCTTGACCCTGTTTAAATTGATTATAATTACTGGTAATATGGGCGATAGGATCGATTAACATTGCCACCGCTGCCACATAGCTAACAAAGTCAACACCAGTTAAATTCTTTTGGGAAATTTGCCAACCCGCAAGGAAGAATAAAAAGATAACTCCCATCGCTTGCAAAAATCCCACCACGACGTATTGTAAAGCTTTGGTGGATTCTGATAGGTATTGAGCGCGGCGATTTTCCTCCGCTTCTTGGGCAAAAAGCTCGGTTTGATAATCTTCAGCTGCGAAAGCTTGCACCACACGAATACCGCCAAAAACTTCGGTTAATAACGAAGAAAGATTAGATATTTTCGCCTGAGCGCGACGAGCATATTGTAATAATTTTTCACCAAAAAATCCCACCAAAACTCCTAACAAAGGAGCGATAATAATGACAGCGATTGTCAATTGCCAGTTAACAATAAACATATAGGCAAAGACGACAATTAACTGTAAGGCTGAGGGAATAAAATCATGGAAAAATTTGTTAATTACTTCCCCAATGCGATCGATATCTTCCGTTAAACGATAGGATAAATCACCGGTTTTTGCCGTTTCAAAGTAATTTAAGCCGAGGGTTTGCAGGTGTGCATAAACTTTTTTTCTTAATTCCAGGGCAATTTTTAAAGAAGCTTTTGCCATCAGGGAATCTTGCCCATACTGAGACATTCCCCGCAGCAAAAAAACCACTGCCCCCACCCCCGAAAGTGTGGCCAATGCTTGCACATTTCCCTCACCGATATATCTGGCCATTTGTCCAGCTAACCAAGCTAAAATCGGCCAAAATACCGTAAATCCGATCGTACAGATGAACGCCAAAATAATTGTTTGGGTTTGGGGACGGAGATAGGGAATGAGGTTCCAATAACTAGAGCGAGATTTCAAAATAATTTATCGCCTTTAAATATGTAGGTAGGTGTTAAAAACTGTCGGCACCCCCCTTATTAAGGGGGGATTAAGGGGGGATCAAAGGCAAAATCTATCTTCTCTTCAATTATAAATACTTACTTATTAAGTAGGTAGGCACAATTATTTGTAGGATGGGTTAGCGGTAGCGTAACCCATGCGGGCGTTGGGTTTCATGCTTCAACCCAACCTACGTTCATTTTATATTTAATTCCACCCACCTACTTAAGTATTCCTGCAAAATTAATTTGCTAGTCGAGACAGTTATCAGTTATCAGTTATCAGTTATCAGATTTAAGTTTTAAGTGAGCAGTATTAAATAGAAGTTTCCTACTGTCTTTTCACTGTTTACTGTTTACTGTTTACTGATCACTGTTTAGACAGTCTTGCACTTTAGCCAGAGATCTAATTAACTTTGCTTAGGTACTGAAAAAAAGGAGATTGACTAACAAATTGGCTTAAGGGGTTAATCGGGGAGTAGAGACGTTTTTAGTCCACGTCCCTACGATGTTTTTCAATAATACAAAGTTATGATGCGATTAAACCGCCACAGCTTGATGAATGTAGCCTAATTCCGTCAATTTGTTCCAGACTTTGGCGACACTTTCCTCTAAAGTCTCTAAATCGGTGCGGCATTCCACTTCTGGGTTAAAAGGTGGTTCATAGGGATCATCAATTCCCGTAAAAGACTTGATTTCGCCAGCACGCGCTCTTTTATATAATCCTTTCACATCGCGCTCCTCACAGACGCTTAAGGGAGCATTCACGAAAACTTCGACAAAACTGCCAATTTTACCCCTTACTTCCTCGCGAATCTCACGATAGGGAGAAATAGCTGAAACTAGGACAATCACACCGTGACGGGTGAGCAAATTAGACACAAAACCAATGCGACGGATATTTTCATCGCGATCCTCTTTACTAAATCCTAAACCTTTGGTTAGGTTCGTCCGTACTATATCGCCATCGAGAACTTCAATGGAATAGCCTTCAGCGATTAATTTTGCCTCTAATGCCTCGGTAATCGTGCTTTTCCCCGCACCGCTCAATCCCGTTAACCAAACCGTCACGCCGCGCTGTTTCATAGCAATCATTAATAATACTTAAATCCTGTTTAGCGTACCATATCTCAGGGATCAGTGATCAGTTACCAGTTATCAGATGGGAGTTTTCAGTTCACTGATTACTGATTACTGCTTACTGATAACTGAACAACCCCCAACCTGATTGAAACAAACAACCTGTCACCACGATCATTGATAATGTATGTTGAGCTACTGTCTTGAATTAAGGTAATGTTTAAGAAATTCCCCCCTCACACCCCGCTCCTTCTTGGACTAGGTTCTGGGGTTGCGCTTTTTACTCTCACCAGTCTCTTTCTCTTTCACCCGAAAATTCTCGCTTGGCTCGATCGCAATAGTGCCTCGCTTCCTAGCCAAGATCCTAACCAACCCTCTGCCGTGGTTGATAGCGCTTTCTTACCACAAACCGAGCGAGATGTCAAGTTAAAAGATGTGGCCGATGCCAATGCGCCCTCTTTAGATCGTAGTCGCGCCCGCTATCTCCTGGCTATGGATTTATTGAGAAAATATGAAGGGGGTCCGGCTTTAAAACAATTAGAAGGCTTAGAAAAACAATATCCTGTCCTCGCTCCCCAGATTCTCCTCAAACAGGGACGAGCCCAGGAATTAAGCAATGATAGTGAAAGAGCGCGAGAAATTTGGCAAAAATTAATTAAAACCTATCCCCAATCGCCCGTAGTGGCGGAAGCTTACTACTCTTTGGGCAAATACGACCCCAGTTATCAGGAAAAATTGCTCAAGGAATACCCCCGACACCCGCGCACTTTGGCTTTAATTCGCCAACGTCTTCAAGAAAATCCCGATCAATTTCCCCTATGGTTACAGTTAGCCAAGGCTAATCCTTTTGATCCTACCCTCAATCAAGCCCGCGATCGTTTGGTGAAAGACTACGCCGAGCAGTTGACTCCAGCGGATTGGGCAATGATTGGGGCGGGTTATTGGCAGTCTGGATTGTACGAAAAAGCCTATAAAGCCTACGCTAAAGCCACTCCTAGCCCCGAACAAGCCTATCGTTACGCCCGCGGGCTACAAATTGCCAAAAAACTGCCAGAAGCTCGCAGCGCCTACCAAAAATTAATTAAAACCTATCCCCAGGCCCCAGAAACCGGTTTAGGATTACTGCGACTCGCCCAGATTTCTCCTAACCGCGATGCCATAGCATATCTCGATCGCATTGTCAAGCAATTTCCCGATCGCGCTCCGGAAGCTTTGGAAGCGAAGGCCAAATTACTCAACTCAACTAATGCCCAGGCCGCTAGTCAAACATGGCAGACTTTATTAAATAAATACCCAAAATCCGACGAAGCCGCCGATTATCGCTGGTTAATGGCCCAAAGAGCCGCTAAATCCGGTGATTACGCCAAGGCGTGGCAGTGGGCGCAGCCAATTGCGGTTAATAATCCCGATAGTCAAACTGCCCCGAAAGCGGCCTTTTGGGTGGGAAAATGGGCGCAAAAACTCGGCAAAAACCAAGAAGCAAAACAAGCTTTTACCTACACTATTTCTCGTCATCCCCATTCCTATTATGCTTGGCGCTCGGCGGTTTTATTAGGTTGGGACGTGGGGGATTTTACCACTGTCCGCTCCTATAATCCTACCACCGTCAAACCCGCCACTCGTAACGATCCCCCCGCTGGTTCGGAAGCTTTCAAGGAATTATATCGAATTGGTGAAGATACGGATGCTTGGAATCTCTTCCAAGCAGAAATTGTCGATCCTTGGAATTTAACCGTTGACGAACAATTTAACCTCGGTGTCTATAAACTCTCTCGCAATCAAAATTTAGAAGGAATTAACCTGATTTGGCGCTTGCGAGAAAGAGATACCCCAGAGGAAAGGGAAGCATGGAAAGCCCTGCGACAAAATGATAAATACTGGCACGCTTTATTCCCCTTTCCCTACTACAATAGCATCCTACAATGGTCAAAAGATAGACAATTAAATCCCCTGCTCGTGACGGCTTTAATCCGGCAAGAATCCCGCTTTGAAAAAGAAATTCGTTCTCCTGTGGGGGCAGTGGGATTAATGCAAATTATGCCCGATACGGGTAAATATATCGCGGGTAATACTGGCAATAAAAGTTATTCTTTAACTAATCCCGAAGATAACATTATGATGGGGACATGGTATCTCGATTATACCCACGGCAAATTCGCTGGAAATTCACTTTTTGCCGTGGCTAGTTATAACGCCGGACCTGGGGCAGTTTCCAAATGGAAACAGCGTTTTGATTTTAGCGATCCCGATCAATTTGTCGAGAATATTCCCTTTAGAGAAACTAAGGGTTATATAGAATCGGTGTTTGGTAATTATTGGAATTATCTCCAGATTTATAACCCCGAAATTCAAGAGCAAATGAAGAGAATTACTAACCCTTCCTAGGGGATTGATGGGGATGGGTAATTAACTCATTCCCTTACTAACTTTTTTCTTAATTATGCAATCATTTAACTGGCAAACCGTCGATCAAGATTCTCCTTTTACTCGCCTAGATTTTCGGACAAAATTAACCATGATGATCGTGGTTACTCTCATCGCTTTTACTTGGGAAAGTCCCCTCGCTGGCGGTTTACTAACTCTTATTGTCGCTTTAGCTTGTCTCTGGGCGGGGGTAAAATGGTCTTATCTCCTCACCATTTTTAAATTCATGGCTCCTTTTTATCTATTCTTATTAATTACCATGGGATTTTTTAATGTGGAACAGGTAAAAGCTTTAACGGGAAAAACTGAATTAACTCCCTTATTAACTATCGGTTCTGCTCAAATGACTGTCGAGGGAACCCTCTACGGTTTAAATGTGATCTTTAAAACTCTCACCATGGTTTTAATTATTCCCCTCGCTATTTTTACCACTGATATAAATCAGATGATGGTGAGTTTAACTAAAGCCAGAATTCCCTACAAAATAGTCTTTATTTTTTCCTCTACCCTGCGTTTATTTCCTCTCCTAGTAGAAGAATCTCGCTCGATTATTTCTGCTCAAAGATTACGAGGATTAGCAATAGAAAAAATGGGTTGGTTACAAAAAGGAAAAATTTATGCTTCTATCGCTGTACCTTTAATTTTAAACGCTATGGCTAAATCGCAAAAATTAGAGGTAGTTCTACAGGCTAAGGCTTTCTCTGGTGATCCCGATCGCACATTTTTACAGGAATCAATCTTAACCAATAAAGACTATTTATTAATTATTGGCTTTCTATTTTTATTGGTTTTGGCAATTATTCTCTATGTAAAATTCGGGGTGGGAAAATTTGCCTGGTTGTTTTAAGATTAATCCCTATTGTATAGCTCGATCGATCTGGGGATATAAAGCTTCTAAATCCCCGGAATTGTCCAAAACAATATCAGCTAAGGCAATTTTTTCGGCTAAAGGCATTTGATTATTAATCCGAGCGATCGCTTGTTCCCTAGTTAAGTTATTTCTAGTCATTAAGCGTTGAATTTGTTGCTCTAAACCGCAGGAAACCACCCAAATCTCTGTGACTAAATAGGTTAATTTGGCTTCAAATAATAAAGGTATGGAAAAAACAACTATCGGGGCTTCTAACTGCTCTAAATGCCGCTTAAAACATTCTCTAACGTAGGGATGAATCTGACTTTCTAACCAGATTTTTTCCTCGGGATTATTAAAAATAATCTCTCCTAACTGTTGGCGATTAAGGGAATTATCCTCAGTTTTAACTTTTCTGCCATAACGCACAAAAATTCTCTCTAAAATTGCCGAACCCTTTTCCACTGCTTCCCGGGCATAAATATCCGCATCAAGGACGGGAATTTTGTAGATATTTTCTAAATAATTGGAAACCGTGGATTTACCACAGGCTATTCCCCCTGTTAACCCGATAATTCTTCTCGACATAAATTATTAAATTGCTAATCTCAATTAAGGTGCGTTACGCGCTCGCTAACACACCCTAAAGTTATAAACTCTCTATCTGTTGTAAAACTCTTGCTTGTACTTGTTGATAGGCAGTTTCCACATCTCCTAAATCGCGACGAAAACGATCCTTATCGAGAATACGCGCTTGGGCATCCTCTTGGGTTTTATCCCAGAGACGACAGGTATCGGGGCTAATTTCATCACCTAGATAAATTTTGCCCGTTTTATCAACTCCAAATTCTAACTTAAAATCGACGAGAATAATCTGGCACTTATCAAAAAATTCCTGTAGATATTGATTGATTTGCAGGGCTAAATCTCGTAACTGATTGACTTGCTCCTCGCTGGCAATATCGATCACTTTTATGCGATCGGGCGTTAACAAAGGATCGCCCAAAGCATCATCCTTGAGGTAAAATTCTACGAGAGGAAAAGGTAAAACTTTCCCCTCCTTTAATCCCGTTTGCTTGCACAAACTCCCAGCGGCGATATTTCTGACTACTACTTCCAAGGGAATGATTTTAATCGCCTTGACGCGCATTTCCCTAGAACTAGGGCGATCAATATAATGGGTAGCTATTCCTAGGGATTCTAACCATTGAAATAGGGCAGTGGAGACAGTACAGTTAATTTCTCCTTTGCCGACAATTTGCCCACGTTTTTGGGCATTAAAAGCGGTGGCATCGTCTTTGTAATAAGTAAGGAGAATATCGGGATCATCGGTTTGATAGAGAATTTTGGCCTTGCCTTCATAGAGTTTTTCCATAGTTATCATCCTCGGCAATTGATAAACGAAAATCGATGGTTAATCAGATAGCGGCAGCAGCAAATTTTGGCGATCAACCTAGACAAAAAATTTATATCATCGGGGAGATGATTGTTGAAAAAAATAATGTATAATTGCTGCTTAAAGATAACTGTCAACATTTTGCGACCGAATCTTAACCTATAACCAAAAAGTGTCACGATTTAAGTGTCAATTTTTGGCGAATCAGCAAAGTTTCTACTTAAATCCTCAATGATAGCCAACAACTGATATTATCTCCCATTACCATTACCGAAAAATCTAAAGAAATTCCGCAAAATTACCCGCCGTCGCCCTATGAATCAGAATCCTCCTAACGATGATAACCCGAATCTCCCCGATCGCCGCAAGGAGAATTTTCTCTATCCTCGCGCCCCCTACTATGGAGAATTTAAGCCAGAAAACTTGCTATTTAACGCCAATTTACAGGAATTTGCCCAAAAAGTCAGTTTTATTTGTAATCTGGAAACCGGGGGCAAAATCAGTTCTCTAGAAGCCTACCAAAAAATTAAAGCCCTCTGGAAAGACTTAAAACAGAGCAAAAAAGGCCTAGGCATTGGGGAAAATCCCTTTAAAAAAGATGATGATACCTAAAGGGTAATCAATAAAAATCTCCTGGGTTGATCAAAAATACTGGGACAGAAATATTTTCTGTCCCCATAGAATTAGATAAGCAAACGCTTAAAAATTACCGTGATTTTGGATGGCACTTTCTAATTTTGCCACCACTTCCTCGACGCTAATTACTCCTAAATCGCCCGTGGCACGGGTGCGAATACTTAAACTATTACTTTCCATTTCCTTTGCCCCCACCACTGCCATCACGGGGATTTTTGCGGTTTCAGCATTGCGAATCATTTTACCCAAACGTTCGCCACTGGTATCGGTTTCGGCCCGAATTCCTAACAATTGCATTTTCGCTGTCACCTCTTTAGCGTAATCCAATTGACTATCACTAACCGGTAATAATCGTATCTGGACAGGGGCTAACCAAAGAGGAAAATCCCCCGCGTATTCTTCGATTAAAATACCGATTAAACGTTCCAAAGAACCAAAGGGGGCGCGATGAATCATCACCGGACGTTTACGATTACCATCTTCGGCAACGTATTCTAGTTCAAAACGTTCGGGTAAATTATAATCTACCTGTACCGTTCCTAACTGCCATTCTCTTTCGAGGGCATCTTGGAAAATAAAGTCTAATTTTGGACCATAAAAAGCCGCTTCTCCAGGAGCCTCAAAATAATCCATCCCCAAAGTTTGCACCGCTTTTCTAATCGCTGATTGTGCCTTTTCCCAAGCGTCATCGGAACCGATATACTTATCCGATTCGGGGTCACGAAAACTCAATCGCGCCTTAAAATTCTTTAATTGTAAACTCTTAAACACCGTCAAAATTAAATCAACAACGCTTAAAAATTCCTTGTCTAATTGTTCGGGAGTGACAAACAAATGGGAATCATCGACGGTAAAACCGCGAACTCTAGTTAATCCTCCCAATTCTCCCGATTGTTCGTAACGATAAACTGTCCCGAATTCCGCCAAACGCATCGGCAATTCCCGATAGGATCTCAAATCACTTTTATAGATTTGAATATGAAAAGGACAGTTCATCGGTTTAAGCACAAATCCTATTTCCTTACTAGCAGATTCCTCATCGTCTGCCATCATGGGAAACATATCTTCTTTGTACTTTTGCCAGTGACCGGAAATTTTAAACAAATCCACGCGAGCAATATGGGGAGTAACTACGGGTAAATAACCGCGTTTTAACTGTTCTTTTTTCAGAAAATCTTCTAACAAAGAACGAATTAAAGTTCCTTTGGGTGTCCATAAAGGCAATCCAGGACCGACAGAATCAGAGAAAATAAATAAACCTAATTCTTTGCCTAATTTCCGATGGTCACGTTTTAGTGCTTCTTCCTTGCGGCGCTTGTATTCGGCTAATTGTTGGGGATTTTCCCAAGCTGTGCCGTAAATGCGCTGTAATTGGGCTTTATTTTCATCCCCGCGCCAATAAGCACCCGCTACCGTCTCTAATTCGATCGCCTTCGGGTCTAGTTCACTTGTATTATCTAGGTGCGGACCGGCGCACAAATCCCACCAAGCGTCCCCAAGATGATAAAGGGTGATGGGTTCTTGAATTCCCGCCAGAATTTCCAGCTTATAGGCTTCATTAATCGCTTTAATGCGCTTTTCCGCCTCTTCCCGAGAAACTTGCTCGCGAATCACTGGCAGTTTTTTATTGATAATTTTGACCATCTCTTTTTTGATTTCCTTGAGATCCTTATCGGTAAAAGGTTCTGGCACATCAAAATCGTAGTAGAATCCAGTTTCAGTCCAAGGCCCGATAGTAACTTGGGCTTTCGGGAATAATTTCTGCACCGCCATGGCCATCACATGGGAGGTGGTGTGACGAATGCGCTTGAGGTGGTCGGATTCGCTGGTTTTCGGGAGTTTAATCGGGGCTTGGTTATCCATGTCTTTTGAATTTACACCTTCTCTATTCTCTATTTTAATGGTAAAAGGAGTCTTTAGTCAGGAAAAAAATCAAGATAGATATCAATGCCATTTACCCTCATCTCTAACCCCTAAACCCTCATCTCTATTTCCCGATGAAAAAACTAATTTTATCCTGTTTATTTTTGGGATTGGTTGCTTGTAATCCCTCGGTTAATACCACCGATAACCAAAAACCCAAGGTAATCTCCACTAGCACAATTATCGCCGATTTAACCGCACGAGTGGGCGGTGAAGAAATTGACCATCAAGACATTTTAAAACCGGGGGATGATCCCCACGTTTATGAACCAGTTCCCGCCGATAGTGTCGCTTTAGAAAAAGCCGATTTAATTCTCTATAACGGTTATAATCTCGAACCGGGGTTAATTAAAATGATCAATTCTACGGGGATTAAGGCGAAAAAAGTGGCCGTGGGAGAAGCAATCAAGCCTTTACAACTGGCAAAAGAGGGGCAGAAAGTCCCCGATCCCCACGTTTGGGGTTCGGCGAAAAATGGGATAATCATGGTGGAAAAAATCCGAGATCAATTGATTGAATTAAGTCCCGAAGATAAAGGGATTTTTACTGCAAATGCCGCCCAATTAATCGCAGAATTAGAAAACCTTGATCGCTGGATTGCTGCGGCTATTGAAACTATCCCCCCTTCCCAAAGACAATTAGTCACCACTCATGACGCTTTTCAGTATTATGCTCATGCCTATGGTTTAAAAGTAGCGGGAACTTTAATTGGTATTAGTACCGAAGAACAACCTAGCGCCCAAACAGTGAAAAATCTAGCCGATGCTATTAAAAATCTCCAGGTTGCTGCTATCTTTGCCGAGACCACTATTAATCCCGCTTTAATTACCACGGTAGCGGAAGAAGCGGGGGTGAAATTAGCACCACAACAATTATATTCTGATTCGATCGGCGCGGTGGGTACTAGGGGGGATAGTTATGTAAAAATGCTGAAAGAAAATACGCGCTCGATCGTAGAATCTTTAGGGGGAAAAGTACCTCAAGAAGGTCAATAGACCTCTTGTAAAAATCAAAAAATTGTCCTTAGAGTCAGGAGTTAGGAAGGCAGAAATACCGACAATCAGCAATTATCGGTGACTTTTAGATGATGACAAATGGATCAGCAGCTGCCTGTAAGCATCCCACCGAAAAGCTAATGCGCGGGGGGTTTGGGGGCGGCGCCACGCCCCCAACGGGGGGTTTGGGGGGTAGAACCCCCCAAAAGCTTGGATTGAGGGAAAAAATCGAAAGTAACGCCCGACTTTAGCAGAGAGTTTCCCCTTAAAAATCCCAACTTAGTAGATTTACAAAGCGGGGTTTATTTCCCAAATCCTTTACCGCGATTGACAGCAGGTAAACTGAGACAATTGTTAATCTGTTCTTTTAGGGTTTCATGATCGAGATTTTGACCGATAAGAACTAGCTGATTTTTCGGACTACCTTTCCATTCGTCATCTTCGAGAGTGAAACGTTTACCACTAAGGTGGAAAATATGACGTTTAGGACTTTCATCAAACCAGAGAATACCCTTAGCGCGGAAAACGCTTTCCGGTAACTGATTATCGAGGAAATATTGGAACTTCCGAATCGAAAAAGGTTGGTCACTAGCAAAGGAAATAGAAGTAAATCCATCCACCTCTAAATGATTGGAATGGTCGTGATGATCATGATCGTGATCATGGTCGTGATCATGATCGCAATGGTCGTGATCGTGGTCGTGGTGATCATGGTCGTGGTGTTCTTCTTCTGTGTCGAAATATTTATCCGATTCAAATAGTCCGACGCTGAGAATTAAGGGTAAAGGGACTTGACTTTTGCTAGTACGAAGAATTCTCGCTCCTTCCTTCATGTCCCGGATTCTTATTTCTAAAGAATCCACATCCCCTTCATCCACTAGATCGGTTTTATTGAGAACAATAATATCACCGTAGGTGATTTGACTTAAGGCCGCTTGCGAGTTGAATAAATCGAGACTGAAATTGGCACAATCCACCATGGTGACAATGGAATCTAAACGGGTCATTTCGCGTAATTCCGTCCCTAAAAAGGTTAAGGCTACCGGTAAAGGATCGGCTAATCCTGTGGTTTCTACGACTAAATAATCGATTTTTTCGGGACGTTCGAGAATTTTATAAACCGCTTGAATTAAATCCTCGTTAATCGTGCAGCAAATACAGCCATTATTTAATTCTACCATGCTGTCATCACTGCTGATAATCAGTTCGTTATCGATACCGATTTCACCGAATTCATTGACAAGAACAGCAGTTTTTAATCCCTGTTGATTGCTGAGAATATGATTGAGAAGAGTAGTTTTACCACTACCCAGAAACCCAGTAATAATTGTTACCGGTAGCCCTTTTTTTGGCACTGACATCGTGTTAATAGCTTGTGATTCGACGGTTTGCATAATGATTTGGGGGTGAGTATTCTGTCACTAAAAAGCGATTTGTCGGGATGAGATGGCTAGTTTTTCTTGATCAAACAGTCTCCACTCGATCGCCGACTATTTTTATTGTAGATATTTTTGGACTACATCCCATCCTGTTAGGGTAACAAAAAGAAAACCAAGAAACAATAAAAGATTAGTGCCGATGTGGAGAGACCGCGCTAGAGGTGGACGAGTTGTAATGTTCAGGCCGCTAATTGCCGAAACAAAAACCAGAAAAACCACCGATAAACCCGCTATCAGGTGGGAAGAGTGGCCTAAACTGCCATAATGACCGATTGTTCCCACTAATCCGATTCCCAGCAGAATTAAGACCAAAGCAACCATGATCAGGCCGCTGAGGAGATGAAAGGATCTTAACCATTTTGGTCGAGATTGGCCCGCAAGTCGTCGATAACCCATGTTTACCCCCGAAACTGCCAGTAAAAAATAGGCAAAGAGGGCAAATCCCATCGACCAAGCGGCAATTTTCCATAACCAGAGAAAGGAGGGGAGATTCATAGGGGTGGGATTATTGTTAGCAAGGAAAGGGACGACCGATCGTGTTAATTTAAGTTTACCGGACAAAAATCAGCAAGTTAGGGCTAATATGTCTCATCTCACCATCGACACGGAAAATAATCAGCGTCAACCCTTTGAATTACCGGGGGCTAAACCCCATTATAACCCCGATCGACCCGGACAAGTTAATCATATTTTTCTCGATTTAATTATTGATATTCCCCAACAAAGTTTTCAGGGCAGCTGTCAGATTACCCTCACTCCCATTCGTCAGGGAATTAGCAGTTTAACTCTGGATGCGGTGGATCTAAATATTAATTCTGTGTTTATTGAAGGTATCAGTCAACCCTTTGACTATGATCGTTCTCTCCTGACCATTCATCTGTTACAACCCACCACCGATAAACCGATTATCCTGACGATTAACTATCAGGTTAAGCAACCACAACGGGGATTATATTTTATCGGACCTGATGAATATTATCCCGATAAACCGATTCAAGTTTGGACCCAGGGAGAAGATGAAGATTCTCGCTTTTGGTTTCCCTGTTTTGATTACCCCGGCCAATTAGCCACCTCCGAAATTCGGGTTAAAATTCCCCAACCCTATATCGCTATTTCTAACGGAGAATTAATCTCGGTGGCAACCGTTGGTGAAGACAGAATTTATCACTGGTCACAAAAGCAAATTCATCCTACCTATTTAATGACTCTTGCGGTGGGAGATTTTGCCGAATTATGCGACTCATGGAATGGTGTTCCCGTTACTTATTATGTGGAAAAAGGACGGGAAGAAGAGGGACAAAGAAGTATGGGTAAAACTCCCCGCATGATCGAGTTTTTTAGCCAAAAGTTTGGTTATCCCTATCCCTATCCTAAATACGCGCAAGTTTGTGTAGATGATTTTATCTTTGGTGGGATGGAAAATACTTCCACCACAATTTTAACCGATCGCTGTTTAATTGATCAAAGAGCCAGCATCGATCATACTTGGACAGAAAGCTTAGTTGCCCATGAATTAGCTCATCAATGGTTCGGTGATTTAGTGGTGATTAAACACTGGTCTCACGCTTGGATTAAAGAGGGAATGGCTTCCTATTCTGAGGTTTTATGGACAGAATCGGAATACGGAAAAGCAGCTGCTAGTTATTATTTATTAGGGGAAGCAAGAAGTTATTTAGAAGAAGATACTTCCCGCTATCGTCGTCCGATTGTTACTCATGTTTATCGAGAAGCTATCGAACTTTATGATCGTCATCTCTACGAAAAAGGTGCTTGTGTTTATCACATGATCCGCTCTATTTTAGGGGAAGATTTATTCGCAAAAGCGATTCATACTTTTGTGCGGGATAATGCCCATAAAACCGTGGAAACTGTGGACTTATTACGGGCGATCGAAAAAGCGACCGGCTACAATTTATTATTCCTCTTTGATCAGTACGTTTATCGCGGTGGTCATCCCGATTATAAGGTCGCTTACAGTTGGGACAATGAGAATAATTTAGCCCAATTAACTGTCACCCAAACTCAGGATGAAAAGGAACTATTCGACTTGAAAATTCCCGTCGCTTTTGCCTATCTCAACTCTGAAGACCTTACCTACAATCTGCGGATTCACCAAAAAGAACAAACTTTCTATTTTCCCCTAGCACAAAAGCCCGATTTTGTCAAGTTCGATCGGGGTAATAATTTCCTCAAAACCGTCACTCTTGAGTATCCCATCGGCGAATTAAAAGCGCAATTACAACAGGATCCCGATCCGATTTCCCGTATCTATGCAGCGACGGCCATTGCTAAAAAAGGCGGTTTAGAAGCGATCGAAGCTTTAGGGAGAGCCCTAGAAAATGAGCCTTTTTGGGGGGTGCGTGTGGAGGTGGCCAAACAGTTAGCAACTCTTCGGTTAGATCAGGCGGTTACTGCTTTAATTAAAGGTTTAAACGATGAAAAAGCACAAGTCCGTCGGGCAATTGTCGAGGGATTAAGTGAAATTAAAACCTTAGATAGTTATAATGCGCTTAAATCCCTATTAGAAACTGGAGATGCTAGTTATTATGTGGAAGCGGCCACGGCGCGAGGATTAGGCTCCATGGCCGTGGGACAATTGCAAAATAAAGAAGGGGAAATTATTGACCTGCTCAATCATATTTTACAGTCAAGAAAGGGGTGGAATGAGGTAGTAAGAGCGGGCGCAATTGGCGGTTTAAGCCAGTTAAAAACCTCGCCGGCGGCTTTGGAGTCAATTTTGACCTACACGGCTTTAGGCACGCCTCAACCCCTGAGATTAGCCGCTATCCGCGCCCTGGGAGCGATTTCTTCGGGACAAACCACCGACAAATTAACCGTAATTTTGGAACGTTTAGAAACTATTGCCAAGGAAACTTTTTTCTTGACGCAGGTGGCAGTGTGTAACGCTTTAGGACAGATAGAAAATGCCAAAGCTATCGCTATTTTACAAGCTTTGAGCGATCGAACTCCCGATGGTCGCGTGCGTCGTGTAGCGGAGGAAGCAGTACAAAAAGTCCAGAAAAAATTAGGTTCCGACAAAGCAATTCAGGAAATTCGCGAGGAATTAGAAAAAATGAAACAGGAAAATCAGGAACTTAAAAGTCGTTTGACCAAATTAGAGGCGAAAAATAGTTAGTTAACCTGAGTGATCAGTTATCAGTCAATATCAATACTTATCAGTCAGTGCAACAGAAAGCTGGTTTCTGGTAAATATCTAAATTAAAGCTCAGATTTTTTGTTAAGAAACCCGCTTTCTCCGAGCTTGTTGAGTGAGAACAGAGTAGCTCGATCGATACATCCGAACAACAAAAAAGCACCCCCTTTCGAGGATGCCCTTTTATCTAATGATTGAGATGCTAACTGATTGAAATGCCCAAAAATAGGGAGTTTATGGACTTTCCCATTAAAGTCAGGTTAGATTATGACCATTTCTTAATTAAAAAACCCACCAAAGAAAACAGGCCTAACCCTAAAATAGAACTAGGCTCCGGTACTAACGAAATCATTAGTTATAGTCATTTCAGATAAGTCTGATACACTCTAGACCGACAAAACCCTTATGAACTCTGGGATTAATATTCTCAATTTTAATTGAAATGGCTATACCTTACTGACCGCCTTCTATTCTAGATAATCCCCTAAAAAGACGAGTTTATTCTTGATATCTTCGGCAGAGCGGGTAGCGATTAAATTAGCAATAGCTTTTACCTGTTCTCCCACGGAATATCTTTGTTTCGCGGCCACAATAATTCCCGTATGGCTGATCGAGCGCGTCATATAGGATTTATGCAATCGACAAAAATCGCCTACATTAAAAGTATAAATTACCCGACCTTGCTGGGTTGCCCAAACCAGTTGATCGGGATCGGGTAGCTGAATGTTTTTCGCTTCCCAAGTGGTAATTACATCAATCTTCAGATTCCGCAAAGCTTCCACGACCGAGCGTTGACCCGCATCTTCATCAAGGTAGAGACGGATTTGACTCATTAAAATTCACCGGCTCGATATCGTGATTCCCAGTCTTCACAATCGGCTCGGTAAGCATCGATATCGGCCTCTATCTGTTCTTTATTCGCGTGATAATACGCTAGAGCGCTATAAATTTGAGCCAGACTTAACTGAGGATACTCCTTAGCGATCGCTTCGGCACTCATTCCCGTTTTATGATCCATGACTAAACTTTGAATCGTGATTCTAGTTCCCGCGATCCGGGGACGAGCATTACAAATATCCGGACTAGCCACAATAAATTCGCTAATATCGATGCCTGTAGCCATATTTTCGCCTAAAGAAGTCCCTTTTATTGTAGCTCGATCGATACATCCGAACAACCAAAAAGCACTCCCTAAAATTAGAGAATGCCCTTTTCTTTAATGATTTAGACCCTAACTGATTGAATTGACAAAAATAGGGAATTTATAGCCTCTGCGGAGTAGAATTCTCATCAAAGTCAGGTTATATTATGACCGTTTCTTCCTCAAAAAACCCACCAGAGAAAACAGCCCTAACCCTAAAATAGCGCTAGGCTCCGGTACAGTTGGATTGGGGGGTTCAGTTTGTCCATCTAAACGAGCGATCCAAGCTTCATAATTACCACTAGGGTTAATTCCAGTACCTACAACCGTTAACCCATCAGCAGCAATTGCCGTCGCAGCGCTTAAAGTCCAACCCGTTAAATTTAAACCATAGTCATTAGTTAAAACCTGTTGTAAGCTCCGCATCCCTTGGGTACTATTCCAGATAAATGACTCCTGACCATTAGCACTTTCACTGTAACCAACCAGAACAGACCCATCTGCTGATATTCCAGTAGCATAGCTAGAGAAAATACCCCCCGGTAAGTCCCCTAGTCCGGCCATTCCCGTTGCTTGTGTCCAACGAAATGCTTCCCAACCATTAGCACTATTGCTACCACCACCAACAACAGAACCGTCGGCTGATACTACATTAGCAATGCTACTAAAAGTCCCTCCCGGTAAGTCCCCTAGTCCGACCATCCCCGTTGCTTGCGTCCAACGGAATGCCTCCTGACCATTAGCACTCTGACTGTAACCAACAACAGTAGAACCATCGAATGATACTCCCTGAGCCCAGCTAAGGGAACTACCTCCCGGTAAGTCCCCTAGTCCGACCGTCCCCATTGCTTGTGTCCAAAGAAATGCCTGAGGGCCAATATCAGTATTGCTACCACCAACAACAACAGAACCATCGAATGATACTCCTGAAGCAAAGTTATCGAAACCCCCCCCCGGTAAATCGCCTAATCCAACCATCCCTGTTCCTTGTGTCCAACGGAATGCGTTCAGAAAATTATTAGTACTAACGCTGTAACCAACCACAACAGACCCGTCTCCCGATACTTCGGAAGCCAAGCTCCCGAAATCACCTCCCGGTAAGTCCCCTAGTCCGACCATCCCCGTTGCTTGTGTCCAACGGAATGCCTCCCACCCTATATATGGATTACCAGTAGCAGCACGGTCGCTAAAACCAACAACAACAGACCCATCTGCTGATACTCCTGAAGCACCGCTAGAGAAACTACCCCCAGATAAGTCTCCTAACCCCTGAAAAGAGGCGGCTTCTGCGGGGAAAGTGACCCCGATCGCACCCAATCCGATCCCTAAGCTGATACAATTAGCTAGTATCTTGTTCATAACCTGATAAGACTCCAAAAAACTGAGTGATTCTTACAATCTAGATGTTCACTTTGGTTTTGTCTGTGGGAATTTGTGGCCATTTTGGATTTTCTGATACAATAATTTTTGTGGGATAAAGTGGGATTTAGTGGCAAAAAGGAGGGCAAGGATCATAAAAAAGGCTAAATTTGATTTTTAGGTTCGATCCCCCCTAGCCCCCCTTTTTAAGGAAGGAACCAGACTCAAAGTCCCCCTTTTTAAGGAAGGAACCAGACTCAAAGTCTCCCTTTTTAAGGAGGGAAACAGACTCAAAGTCCCCCTTTTTAAGGAGGGAAACAGACTCAAAGTCCCCCTTTTTAAGGGGGATTTAGGGGGATCGAACTAGCGAAGCTTATAACTAGCAACTTGGGTTAATTTAAATGCGGAACAAATTACTAAATTAAGAGGTTAATCAGTCAAAAAAAGGCAAAAAATGGAAGAATTATTAGAGTTAAAAAATCTATTAATAGCTGGCAATGTTCCCGATGCCTTGATTTTGGTAGAGGAAATGACAGAAATGAGCAAAGATGATAAGCTCAATAAGATTTTTAGCTTTAGTATTATTGTCCTATTACATCTGATTAAACAGCAAGCAGAAAAACGCAGTACCCGCTTATGGGAAACCTCTATTTCTAATTCTGTTCGACAGATTCAACGCATTAATCAACGACGTAAAACTGGAGGAAATTATCTAACACCAGAAGAATTAAAAGAAACCTTAGATGATGCTTATTATTCCGCTTTAAGACAAGCGGCATTAGAAGCTTTTGAAGGTATATATAAACCAGAAGAAATTGAGGCTATGATCGATAAAAATAAAATTATTAATCAAGCATTGGAATTAATATTAATCGATTAAGTAACAGGTGACAGTCGGAAACAAATCAGGAGGTTTAAATGTCAGAAATAAAATAATTTGGCAAATATTTATAAAAAAACGAGAAAAATAAAATCTGTTCCCTTATCCCAAATAGCAATACAAACGTTCTATTACTTACTTATATGGATATTCAAACCCTTTTAGAATGGACAGATAAACCTGACAGGGGGACAAGCAAGCTGAAAAGCTTATGTAGCATAAAATACAGACACAGACTCCAAAAAAAGATAAGTCATATTTACCATATATGACCTAAATAACGAAAATGATAAGTGAACTATACCAGAAAGTGTTAGAAAATGAACTGGGACGAGCCAGATATCTACTGTTGTTAATGATAGTTGGAACCTTGCAAATACTAAAGCAAGCTAAGTTAGAGATATTAGCTGAAGCCTTACCAATACCAATCCTGTTTGAGAGTCGGAGAAAAAAACTAAAAAGATTTTTAAAGCTGGAAATTCTGAATATTGAAAAAATCTGGTTTCTCTGCCTAAAAGAGATGTTAAAACAGCAGCAGAGATTCACAACAAAAGGATTAGCGTATATTGCCATAGACCGGACAAGTTGGGGAGCAATAAATATCTTGATGGTGAGTCTAATTTATGACAAGAGAGCCATCCCAATCTATTGGGAGATATTAGATAAAAAAGGAAGTAGTAATCTCGAAGAACAGCAGCGAGTATTAGAAAAAACATTGACCGTGCTATCAGGTCATAAAATAGTGGTGTTAGGAGATAGAGAATTTTGCTCGGTCAGTCTTGGAAAGTGGCTTCAGAAGCAGAGTTTATACTTTTGCTTAAGACAAAAAAAAAGTACAAATGTCAAGACAAAAGAAGGAATTTATCAAGAAATGAGAGAGTTAGGTTTAAGTCCAGGAACTCAACTATTTTTGAATGATGTCAATATTACAAAAGAGCAGGGATTTGGACAGTTTAACTTAGCTGGTAAGTGGAAAAAAACCTATGGGGGTTTTCAAACAAAAGAACCTTGGTATATTCTGACAAATTTTGTGGATTTAGAGACGGCAATAATTGCCTATCAAAAAAGATTTGATATTGAGGAGATGTTCCGAGATTTTAAGTCGGGAGGCTATAGCTTAGAAGGTTCTCAATTAGCACCCCAATACTTATCAAAGCTGATAATTGTTATAGCTATCGCCTATACAAGTGCCACACTACAAGGTAAAAAAATTAAGGATATGGGAATCCAAAAATATGTCACAAGACCTGAAAAAAGATATAAAGGTCAACGCAGACACAGCAGTTTTTATGTGGGTCAACATCTCTATCATTGGCTCCAGCTACATCAAATGTTCCAAAAAAATATAGAAGAGCTAATGCAAATTAGCCGCTATCGGTTGAAGGATTACATCAAGGGACAAAGAGCTATATCGCTTGCTCTATCTACCTTCTAGCTGGCTTGTCCCCCTCCCAGCAGATAAACAGGTATTAGACAAAACCGGTAAACATCTTGATTCGTTGCAAGAATCCATCTTACAGGGTATTTGGGAACATCAAGATTACGAAGAAATTGCCAAAGATAATCAGCGCAGTTATGACCATATAAAAAAAGAAGCATGGAAGTTATGGCAACTGTTATCAGATGTTTTTCAAGAAGATATAAAAAAGTCTAATGTTCGTTCTATTTTAGAAAATAAAGCTTCATCTACTATTTATCACTTTGTTAACCATCATGGTAATAATATTAGTAATAACCATATAAACATCTGTAGAGAAAATAACCCCTATTCAGAAAAAAACTTAAAAAAGTCTTCAAATTTTCCAGATAATGATCATCTATCCCCCATAATTGACTTAACAAAAGCTCCTGAATTAAGGTGTAACTATGGACGTAAGTTAGAACTATCTACCTTAAAAGAATGGCTAGATAATAAAACTCGATTAATTACTATTTATGGGTTAACTGGAATCGGAAAAACAGCTTTAACCCTTAAATTAATTTCAGAAATTGCCCCACAATTTGATTATATTATTTATCGCAGTCTGGAAAATATTCCTCAATTAATCGCTCTCAAAGATGATCTAAAACAGTTTTTCAGCCAATCTCTATCAACCCCCTTACCTGATATAATAGATTATCTAAGCTCCTATCGTTGTTTAATTATTCTTGATGATGTGCAGAATATTTTTAAACTGGGGGAATTAGCAGGTAAATATTTAAGCGACTGTCAGGATTATCATAAATTTTTTCAGCAAATTGCTACCACATCTCATCAAAGTTGTTTGATTTTAATTAGTTGGGAACTTCCCAG